>CAMVKK010000013.1 GCA_947168075.1 uncultured Alphaproteobacteria bacterium | reverse complement strand
AATCATTGATAATACTTGTGCGATAAAGTGTTGCGCAACTGCTTATGCGCATATCCAGAAAGTCCAACGCTTGGTCATACTTTGATATGTCGCGCGTTAATCGTTCGTTCAGTATATTGAAACGGCGGGTGGAAATAATTTTGCTGCTGTCGCGGGTAATGTATTCGATATTGCCAACAACCATGGCGGTATCCGGGTGCGATTTCATTGTGTCATAGAAGTTTTCCAAACAGTATTTATCACATTTGCCTGGAAAATCACGCCGCCCACCGATTAAATCATCGCCATCAACGAACATAACGGTTTCGCCGGTTGCGTAGTCTAACCCCAGATTGCGTGCAGAAGATACGCCGAAATTGTCGACACCTGACCGATTTTGACGCGATAAAATTGAAATGGTTCGCGGATATCGCTTTGCATATTTTTCCAATCGTTTGGATGTACCGTCCGTGCATCCGTCATCGATACACAAAACTTGGCATTTATCAATGATGTTTTGCGACATAATAGAGTGCAAACAGTACCCGATATACGGTTCAATATTGTAACACGGAACGATAATGGTAACCATTTTCTGACAGCACATACGTTACACCCTTTTGTTACAGGGTATACGAAATACGGGTTTTGTCAACTTAAATATTGCCTTTTAACGCAGTGTAAATCCGCCCAAGGTCGGTTTTAAGCAATGCCGCCGCGACCTTGTCTGCGTTGTCCACAGATTCAGATGCGGTCATAACTTTGTCAAAACTGCGCACGAATTGCGATGACTGTGAACGAAACACACTGTCGCGCTTTAACATTTCGCGAATCTGCTTTTTATCCGCAGCGCTTAACATTTTTGCCAACCATTTGGAAAATATCGCTTTGTCCCCATCATGATATTTTTTCCATATTGTATCCGGAATATCAACCCCGGTGGCACGTGTTAAATCAATTGATTGTTCATGCAGTTTTTCAAATACTTTTTCGCTTTGCGCGATAAAGTCGCTTGTGCTGACGCGGCCATATTTAGTGTCCGCCGGCGCTGTTTTGATTGCGTCCATCGGCGCCGCCGCACGCGCAACCATCATTTGTTTGTTTAATGTCTGCATGGTGTCAACGGCCTTGGCATAGTCGGACATTAAATCAATCATTTGTTGGCGTGAATCGCCCGCTAATTCTTCCAGTTGGGTCGCAGATTTAGAAATCGCATCGGTTGATTCATTGACAGTAGATTTCATCATTTCCATACTGGTATTCAATTCTGCAACAATCTTGCCCAATGTTTCACCCGCAGACACAGAATCACGCGACAGATCGGGCAGGGCGGCATAATACTTTTCAATCAATTCAGACAGTGGTTGCAACTGTTCCGTTGTTTCGCGCGACATTTTGATAAGTGTTTCTGATTGCCCGGTTAACTGTGTGTGCGCCGTGTTCATTTCTATTAATGTTTCGCGTACGCCGGTTCCCATCGTCTTGACCGATTCAGAAAATGCATTGGCGGCGGTTTTCGTATTTTCCAGTGTTATGTTTGCAACGCCCGACACAGTCTTTAATTCAGATACAACATCGGTGGCAAAATCCTTAATTTCGCGATTAAACCGCGTGGTCAAATTCGCCAATTCAGTTGAAACACCACGTACAGAACCCTCTGTTTCTGTGGCGGATGTGGTTAATGCCTCGACTGCATCCGACAATTTTCTAATTTGCTTATCAATTGATGTTTCTGTCAATCGAACCTGACCTGCTACAACATTTGCAGTGTTTGTTATGGTGTTTGTCTGGCTGGCTAATTGTTTTTTGGACTGTTTCGTGAACGCATCCAGTTTGTTCAGGTGGTTGTCCAGCATATCGTTATTTTTGGTCATAATATCTGCATATTCCGCCGATGCGTTTTTCACATTTGTAAACCCGTCCGCCGTAGATTGCGCCAATGATTCCAACTGTTGCTGGATATTTTGGGTTTTTTCGGTAATATCGTTCATCTGGGTTGCGTTGGATTCAAATTCGTTGTTCAGCCGTTGGCTTAAATCATTACCGCTGGCAATCCAAGAATCTATTTGTTGCTGAATTTGGGAAACACGGTCTGTTGTATCGTTCGTTGTTTTATCAATGTTATTAAGTAATTCATTGACATTTGTCGAAAAACGATCCGATGCGGACGAAACATCAACCCAAGACTGCGAATTCACAATTGCGTTTAATCCACCAAGTGTGTTGTCTAATCTGTCCGACATTTGGGCCAGTTTTCGTGTGGCATCGTCCGCCAGGGCGATTAATTTGTCGTTTTGGTCGGTTAATTGTGATTTTAATTCGGTCGCGTGTGCAATCTGGCCGTCCAGTGTGTCGCACATTGTTTTAAAGTTGCGTTCTATCTTTGCAATATCTTCGGACATAATCGTATTTAATACGCGGGTGGCATCACCAACGCGCGCGCTTTCGGGACGTAACATAATGTCCAACATAGACTGCATAACCCGTTGAGATTTGCGGGAAACAAAGAACAGCATCCCCAACGCTATGACCAACAAAATTCCCAATCCGCCGGCGATAAATATTAAAATATTGTTTGCTAAAATTACTGTTTGTGTTCCTTCCATTTCTGTTTCCCCCCAATGAATTCAAACGATGCGATATCGTTCTTGCAGTTCGCAATGATTTATACTAGAATATTTTTCATAAAGCAAGGGCATAAATGAATAAAAAACCACAATTATCGTTTGAACAAGATTTAGCGGCCAATCCATCTGCAAATGTATGGGTCCAGGCAAATGCCGGCACCGGAAAAACCAGCGTATTGGTTCAACGATTGCTGCGAATTCTTTTTCGTACCGATGATATTAAAAACAGTGGGATTTTATGTTTGACCTATACCAACGCGGGGGCGGGCGAAATGCGCAATCGTATTTTGGCGGCGTTGCGTAATTGGGCGGTGGCAAGCGATGATGAATTAATCGAATTACTGGACGGTGTTGCGTTGCAAAAACCGGCAACGGGCGCGGATATCGCGCATGCACGCGAAGTTTTCTTTTGGTATATTGATAATCCAGACACACTTAAAATCAAAACAATTCACAGTTTTTGTGAAGAAATATTGCACCGTTTCCCGATCGAGGCGGACATATCCCCCGCATGGAGTCTGGTGTCCGATATGAATCAGCGGGTTTTACTGGTGGATGCGTTTGATCGGCTTATTAACGCACCTAATTTAGAACCAGAAAAATATGGGCGTGTTAATGACGCGTTCGAACATATCGTTGGAAAATTAAGCGAACAAAGATTATCTGATTTATTAAAAATACTAAGTGAACAATATAAATATTTTTTCCAGGTTGAAGATATCGAACGCTATCGTAAATACTTTGTTGATACAGCGTGGAATTTTTTAGGATTAAATATTGTTCCAAAATCTGATGTTTCGGCATCTGATTTGCAAAAAATTGTGAATCTGGTCGATGCCGAGATAAAATCAACAAAAAAGCCGGCGGGATACTTAACAAAAATATTTGATTTAACGAAGCAATATATTGATAAAACGATTGATTTTGAAACATACAAAACCGCATACCTGACCAAGGAAGGAACCCCGACAAAGGTTATTCAAAAAAAGGATTTTTTGGTCGATGAACAAAACCGTGTGTATCAAATCAATCAATATAATATAAACAAAAATATCTTTGCGGATACGATTGCGTTATTTGATTTGTCTGCGGCATTTGCAAACATTTATCGCGAAATTAAACAGCAACGCAATTTGTTGGATTTCGAAGATTTGATTTTATACACACGGCGGTTATTTATGAAACCTGATATGATGGGATGGGTGTTGTCCCAATTAGATTTGTCTTTGTCGCATATTTTGGTTGACGAAGCCCAGGATACATCGCCGCTGCAATGGGATATTTTGCGGTTGTTGTATGGTGATTTCTTTGTAACTGGTGATACGGAAAAAAATCAGCATTCTGTATTTATTGTTGGCGACAGCAAACAGGCTATTTACGGCTTTATGGGGTCTGATTCGCGCGCTTTTGCAGCCAGTCGTGATGAAATAAAACGTCAGATAGAAAATAATCTACGAACAATCAATGAAATTCCGCTGACCCAAAGTTTCCGGTCTTTGTCGTCAATTTTATATGCGGTTGATGCGTTTTTTGGCGATGCCCAGGTTGCTGAAACAACGGGTTTTCATAATAATGCGCATAAATGTTTTCGGGACGATGGTGATGGGGTGGTGGAAATCAACGGACTGATTTCGCGCCGTACTGATGAAATCAGCACCAATGAATATGTATCAATGATTGCAGACAAAATAAAATCGATAATTGATGCCGGCAAATACAGGGCGCGCGATATTATGGTTTTGGTCCAACAACGAAAACCAATGGCGACACCATTGGTTACCGCATTAAAACGGCGTGGCATAGATGTCGCGGGCAGCGACAGGATAATTTTACCTGAATTTCCGGCTATACGCGACCTTATGAACCTTGTTCGGTTTTGTTTAAATACGGCGGATGATTATAGTTTATGTTGTGTGTTAAAAAGTCCGCTTTATCGTTTGTCCGAAGCCGATATTTTTAATTTGTGTAAAATTAAAAACAACGCCAAGATTGACGAGATGGCGAACTCTGTTGCATCGGTATTTGATGTTTTGATGGATGTTAATCCGGGTGTTTATGAACGACTTAAAAATATTGTTGAAATGTCGTCCAATTTGGGACCGTATTCGTTCTTTTCGTCCATTTTGGATTCCGGTGGGCGGCACGATTTTATATCTGCCCTGGGACCCCAGGCCATAGATCCGTTGGAAGAGTTTATGACAATATGTCTGTCGTACGAACGTACCCAGCCCGGAACACTGTATCATTTCCTTAAATGGTTTATAACCGGCGGCAGCGAGATTAAGCGCGACATAAACGCGTCAAATGGCGTTCGTGTTGTAACCGTCCATGGCAGCAAGGGGTTAGAAGCTCCAGTGGTTTTCTTGGTCGATACTGTGCGTATGCCCAGTGGTGATAATGTATTACCAATAACGCCGGAAATTATGCCGAATAATGTGTCGGTTGACAGCGGTGTGCCGTCACCGTGGTTGTGGGCTTTGCGTGCCGCCCCAAGTGAACTTTTGGATGTGGCGCGGGGCGCGTCTATGTCGGATGTTTTTGCGGAATATTATCGGTTGTTGTATGTGGCAATGACGCGTGCGCGTGATGAATTGTATATTTATGGATATACGCCGGACAAAAATGCAAACGAAAAATCGTGGTATTCGTTGCTGTGGAATACATTACAAACGGTGCCTGATGCAGTGGTCGGTGATAACAAAATAAGGATAATTCATGGCAAGTAATTTAACCGAACTTTTGAACGAATATGATGCAAAAAAGTACGCGGTTGACGCGGGTAGTGTAATGCACGAAAAGTTGCGTTCTGTTCGTGTGTTATCTGATTTTGATAAAGTAGATTCCGAACTTAAAAAATGTGTGGAATCGTGCGCCGGATTGTCATCATTTTTCATCGAAAAAGCACGAACCGAAGTTCCCGTTGCAGGCATCATAAATGGTAATTTTATCAGTCGCCGAATTGATCGTCTGGTTGTCGATGACGAAAATAAAATTGTGCGCATTTTGGATTATAAAACAGACATTGAAAAAGAGACTTATCGTGAAAAATACATTGCCCAGTTGGATGAATATGAAAAATTAATGTGCCAAATTTATCCGGAACATAAAATCGAAAAATATATTTTATGGTTGCACGATTGGACGCTTGAAAAATTATAAAAACCCTTGAAAACATTGGTTTGATATCGCTATAATTCGGGCATGTTAACTGCATTGAATATTTCGAACATAGTATTAATTGAAAAACTGAATTTGGAATTCGGTGCGGGGTTGAATATTCTGACCGGCGAAACAGGCGCCGGTAAAAGTATTTTACTGGATGCGTTATCACTGGCGTTGGGGGCGCGTTCGGATGTGGGGTTGGTACGCAGTGGGTGCGATATGGCGACTGTTTCTGCGGAATTTGATTCCACACCCGAAACAGTTCGTGTGATTTTGTCTGAAAACGGCATTGATACGGACGATAATCTTATTTTGCGGCGCACACTTGGCGCGGATGGCAAAAGTCGCGCATGGATAAACGATACACCGGTTTCGGTTCGTGTATTGCACGATGTTGGCGATGCGTTGGTCGAAATTCACGGTCAGTTTGCAAATCACAGATTGCTGAACCAAACAACACATCGTGCAGCATTGGACGAATTTGCAATCGCACACATACCGGGATTTGCGGATTTATTGTCGGATACACGCAATGCGTATTCTGAATACCACGCGGCGGATGTGAAATTGCGCGAATTGCGTGAAATGGTTGCGCGTGCCGCGGACGAGCGTGATTTTCTGGAACACAATGTTGCGGAATTGCGTGCGTTAAATGTCCGGCCGGGCGAAGAATCTGAATTGGCGGACCGGCGCAGTGCGATAATGAACGCGGAAAAGAACGCGGCGATTGTGTCCGATGCGGCGGCGGCAATGGCGCCAAATGGCAAATCGCTGGATTCGTTTGTGTTTGATGTGGCGCGTATTTTGGAACGAATTAAAACCGACCCGAACCCATACGCTGAACAAATTGAACGGTTGTACAATGCGGCGGATGTGTTGGCGACTGTGGCGGCAACATTGACCCCTGACGACATGGACATCGCCAGTATTGATGATATCGAAGGACGACTTTTTGCGATACGCGCCGCCGCGCGCAAGCATCGTGTGTCGGCGGATGAATTGCCAAAAAAGTTGGAAGAAATGTCGGCGCAACTGGACGCTATTGATAATTCAGATGCGGCGTTAAAGAAACTGACGGCGGATGTTGATGCATTTCGCGCAAAATTTGACACGTGTGCGGCGAAATTGTCATCGGCGCGAATGTCTGCTGCCGATGGATTAAGATCGCGTCTGTGTGCCGAATTTCCGGATTTAAAATTAGGTAATGCGGATTTTATGGCTGAACGCACAGAAACAAGTCCGAGTGCGACCGGCATTGACGACATAACATTTATGATAAAGACAAATCCAGGGTCGCCGTTTGCACCGCTGAACAAATCTGCATCTGGTGGGGAATTGGCGCGATTGATGTTGGCTATGCGTGTAGTGTTGGTAAACGATGCGGACGCGCACACCTTTGTTTTTGACGAGGTTGATACAGGTATAAGTGGTGCGACAGCATCGGCGGTTGGATTGCGATTAAACAAATTGGCTAAAATCGCCCAGGCGTTGGTTGTTACCCATTCGGCCCAGGTCGCAGGTTACGCAGACCATCATTTCAAGATTGAAAAGAGTGTTTCGAACAATAAAACGACAACAACCGTTCGTGAAATATTTGGCGCTGAACGCGTTAACGAGGTTGCGCGAATAATAAGTGGCGCGGAAATCACACCCGAATCAATTGCCACAGCCAAGACATTGATAAAATAAAAACCCGCCCGATTGGGCGGTTTTTATTTATCCAATTTTTTAAGTTTTTTTGCCATGAATCCCATTGTGCGGCTGAATTCAACGGTTGCAATATCGTACAGCGCATAAATATCGTGAATAGGCATAATATATTTTGGATTTTTCCGAATAAAATCATACATAGATTCAATTAGTGTGGCAAGTGTTTCATCTTGTTCCGGTCTTTTTGTTGGCATTGTTTTCTCTCCTTTGTTTGATTTCAACAAAAAACCACCCAAGAAAATTCAAGAGTGGTTGGAGCCAGTAAAACAATATACGCATTGTTATTGCTTATTCAATATATTCGCAACACTCCAACCACATATGTGGCTGGATGTTTTATACCGTCGCCGGTAGCGTATATTGGGTTTACTGTACCCAAAGTTGGCAATCCGCCAACTCGTAATATATTGTATAGCAAAATATTCTTAATTGCAAACGGTATATTTTCCCAATCCAGCGAAATTCAAAACGGTTATATTTTTAACACGCCGTCTGCGAATTCGATTGTTGCCGGGGTGCCACCATCGGCGCGGGTAATGATTTTATTTTTATCATCGCGTACAATTGCGTAACCACGCGATAAAACACTTTTATAACTTAAACTGTTAAGCATTTGTCCCGCATGATTTACTGATTGATTAAGCCCCATAAAACGCGCAGACAAAATATTTGCAAATCCATCAAACGCAATCATTTTTTGGTGCGCGGCTTGCATTTTTGTATTAATTAATATGTCCATTGTACGCGCGATATCGTCAATGCGCTGCATTTGTTCCATAACAACCTGATGCGGGCTTTTGATATTAATCGATTCTATGCGTTGTTTCGCGTGCGCCAATCGTGTCAGAAAAGCGCCCGATAAACGGTGCCATAAATTATCAATTTCCTGGCTCAGGGCTAATTTTGTCGGTACAACCATTTCCGCCGCGCCGGTTGGTGTTGGTGCGCGCACATCAGCGGCAAAGTCAATTAACATCCAATCTGGTTCGTGTCCGACCCCGGAAATAAGGGGTATGTGGCTGGCTGCGGCGGCACGAACGACGATTTCTTCGGAAAAGGGCAGCAAATCCTCGAGCGAACCACCACCACGCGCGACAATAATCACATCAACATTGTTCATGCGGTTAAAGTATTCAATGCCGGCGGCAACCTCGGCCGCGGCGGTTGTGCCCTGGACAGTGGCGGGGTAAAGCAACACGTGCACCGGAAAACGTTCGCGCAGACGGTTTTGAATATCCTGGAATGCGGCACCGGTCGGGCTGGTTACAACGCCAATTGTTTGCGGCAGACGCGGCAGCGGCTTTTTCCGTGATTCATCAAACAAACCTTCGCGGGCTAATTTCTGTTTGCGTTCCTCTAACATTTTAAGGATTGCGCCAACACCCGCCATTTCGATTTCGTTGACCACAATTTGGTAATTACTGCGCGCGGGGTATGTCGTAAAGCGTCCGGTAACAATGACTTCCATTCCTTCTTCTAACTTAAACGCAACCGGCGTTCCGCGCCATATAATCATGGAAATTGCGGCACCGGCATCCTTTATCGTCATGTATATATGCCCCGATGTCGCGCGCGTAATTTGCGACAGTTCGCCGCGTATGCGAATACGCGGAAAGGCGGTTTCAACAACACCTTTTAGTAATGCAGACGCATCGGAAACGCTGAATACTGTATCGGGTGAAATAAGTGGTTCTGGCTTTTGCATTGTTATTCCCGTTTCGCAAGTCCCGCCCGCCGCGCCAGGATTTGCGCCTTGTCCTTTAATACATCAAAAAACATCAGGTCGGTTTTTAATTTAGTAACCGGTTGCCCGTATTTATAGTGCCCGTATAATGTGCGTTTGTCAAATTGCGTATGTGTAATATCGAAAATCTGATGCGACTGTTTATGATACAACCACCAATGCAAATTCGTTCCCTGTAATTCCCATACTTTGTCGCCACCGGTCATAGAGTAAATTAAATAACTGGAAATCATACAGAAACCGCGGGAGCGATCTTCGTTTGTGTTCATTGGTTCGCCCAGAACATCGCGGTGTGTGACGCCTTGTTTGAAAGAATTGCGTAATAAATAGACCATTTCGGGTAATGTGAAATTTTCGCTATATGCGTCTTGAAAATTGCCGGCGAAATCCATCAAATCAAATGTAGCATTGTCGTATGATGCTAATTTATTTTGTGCGCTGAAAAATCTGTCGGCCTTGGTCATGCGACAGATTATATCATAAATGCGCGAAATTTCAAGAATTACAGTTCCGTCAATGGCCAACGGGGGCGGGGCGCAACAGGTTCGTGTACAACTTTACCAATGCGATAATTTTCTAAACCAGCCCACGCAATCATCGCACCGTTGTCGGTACACAGATTCATCGGTGGGGCGGCAAATATCATTTTGTGTCGTTGTGCCAAATCGGACATAGCGGCGCGAATGGCGCTGTTTTTTGCCACGCCGCCGGCAACAACCAATGTTTTGGGTGCCGCACGGACAACCCGTTCATCAGCAAAAGCGTGTGTCAATCTGTTGACTATGCAATCAACCACGGCGGACTGGAACGAAGCACAAAAATCATTTATGAATTGTTCATCGCGTTTGGATTCGTCTGTTTTATCCAGAAATGTGCGCGCCGCAGTTTTTATTCCGCTGAAACTGAAATCACAGCCCGGGGTATTGCACAGCGGGCGCGGAAAATCAAATGCACGCGGGTCGCCCATTTGTGCGCGTTTGTCCACAATCGGACCGCCTGGATATCCCAACCCCAGCATTTTTGCAACTTTATCAAATGCTTCGCCGGCACTGTCGTCCAGTGTTTGCCCGATTAATTCGTATTGACCAACACCGCGCACCAGTAAAATCTGACAATGACCACCCGATGCCAGCATTAATAAATACGGAAAATCAACCGTTGTTTGTTCATCACCGCCGGATGCAGATGCCGCGTGCAGCCGCGGAACCAACGCATGACCTTCTAAATGATTCACCGCAACCAGTGGTTTGTTTGTGGATTGCGCGATACCTGTTGCCGCCATCCATCCGACCAACACACCGCCGATTAAGCCCGGACCCGCGGTTGCGGCAATAACATCAATGTCGTTAATGGTTTTGCCGGCTTTTTCCAGTGTTTGTTTTATTACTTCATCAATCGCCAATATATGTGCGCGCGCCGCCAATTCGGGAACGACACCGCCGTATTTCTGGTGTTCTGGTATTTGGGAATAGATTATATGCGACAAAATATTACGATTAGAGTCAACAATCGCCGCCGATGTTTCATCGCACGATGATTCAATGCCCAAACACAGTACCGGTTTATCGTCCGATGGGGTGTTTGCGGTGGCATCCAATTTGCCCATATCCATACGCATTAATTTTTCATTACTCATTTTTTTATTTCCAATAACATAATACCCAAATTATGCGGCGACTTTTGCCGATTTGCAACATATTCGTAAAAATCAGTGTCCACAACACGACCGTGTTCAGACGATGCGTGTCGCAAAGTCCCATCCGGCAACAAAAACCCCATGTGCATAACCGCCAAATCAGTTCCAATGGAATTATCGTTTTTATATTTGTCGCCAATAAACAGTACCACCAATGGTTCGGTATTATTAATTTTTTTAACTGTGCGATACGGAATATAATTCAAATTAACATTTTGACGCGCAGTACGACTTTCTACATTATAATTTTTTTTCAGCCAATTTGCGCGGTCTATTTTTACACGGCGCACGGCGGTTCGGCCATATTTTGATGTTACATCGGAAACAATATCGGAATTATTTGGCAACCAATCTGTTTCAGTAAAGTGATTACGATTTTCGAAATTAACAACGCCGTTTTTATACCGGATTTTGGTTAGTTTATTTATATCGCCATCCGCCAATGCAGTTTCAACAAAAGTCGTGCAATCAAACGCATCTGTTCGTATCAATGGGTCGGGATCCACACCGCGACCTTCGCCCAGGGGGTTGTTGACATATCGCACTCCGACATACCGTTCGCCAATTGTTGCGCTGTGCGCGTCCAGTATTACCAGAAAACAAAAAGCAAAAATATAAAATATTTTCATTATTAAATATTTTCTTTCAACACTATGCCTGTGTGGCACAGCGAAATTGCATCGCGCACAATCATTTCGTGTGCATCGGGTAATGTTGCCATTTTACTGACACATGCGACAATTAAATCAATATTGGCATCATCACTGGCAACGACAACGCGTGTGGTTGCAACGCGCTGATCCGCGGATGCAGATGCCCAGTTTTTAAGGTTTCCCGCCGCCAAATCATTTGACTGTTGTGTATGAAAAAACACAAAAAAAGCAATTAATAATACCGCAATTCCCAACATAAATTTCAATACAGACTTCATATTTTCCCCCATAAAACAAGTGTATTATTCACAGCGCACCAGCCATATGTCATAGTCCGCATTTTGCAACGGATTTTCGCCGGGCGCGTTTTTATTCATCCAGCCACTAAAAATCTTTTCATTATTGGCGACGGTAATTTCAATGAACATATATGCGTTTTCCGCCATGAACGGGTCGGTTTGTTTGCATGCGCGCATAAGCAAATTTAATTTTTCATATTTTACATCGGTATTTACCGGCAATGTCATTGTGTATGTTTTACCAGACGCTTTATCCAATATAGCAACAACGGCGTTACCACGGTCAACATACGCGTGCGCTGTGGTAAATATGAACAAAGAAATCAAACCAATAATAATTTTTTTCATAATCTGTATTTTACATTTGCATAAGTCCAATGTCAAATTTATTAAAAAAGTCCCGCAATTGCGGGACGAATAAACAGAATAAATCCGATTATTATTTTGTTTCGGTTTTTTCCGTGTTGGATGCGGACAAATCTTCGACAATACGCGCTTTCTTGCCCGACAGACCACGCAAAAAGAATAATTTTGCACGGCGCACACGACCAACGCGAACCTTTTCGATTTTCTCAATCGCAGGTGTATAAAGTGGGAATTTGCGTTCAACACCAACACCATATGATTCACGACGAACCGTGAACGAAGCATTGTTAGTGTTTCCGCCATCGCGTGCGATAACGACGCCTTCGAATGTCTGAATACGGAATTTGTCGCCATCTTTAATTTTTACATGAACCTTTACAGTATCCCCGGCTTTGAATTCAGGGATTTTTTTATCTGCCGCGACTTTTGCGATATTTGCGGCTTCTACTTTTTTCAAAATACTCATTTTTCATTTTCCTTTATTAAATCCGGACGACGTTCTTTTGTTATTTCGTCCGATTGTTGTTTCCGCCACCGTTCGATATTGCCGTGGTGGCCAGACAGCAGGACTTCTGGGACATTATGTCCACGCCATACTGACGGACGGGTATACAACGGCCATTCCAACCCGCCGATTTCGAAACTTTCATTTGCGGTGGATTCAGACCCACCGTGCAGCACATTATCCAACACGCGAACGCAACTGTCAATAAAAACTTGTGCAGCAATTTCGCCACCGGACAGTATATAGTCACCAACAGATAATTCCATAATATCGTATTCATCGATAACACGTTGGTCGATTCCTTCGTACCGACCACAAAGCAGGGTGTATGTCGCATCAGGCACGGCGACAAAATCACGCACCATTTTTTGGGTCAATGTTGCCCCGCGTGGAGAAAAGTATATGATTTTGCCACGATTTTTAACCGAATCAATCGCGTTGCCCAATGCGTCGGGGCGCATGACCATGCCTGCGCCACCGCCGAATTGTTCGTCATCCACAGACCCATAATTGTTGATTGCAAAATTGCGAATATTAATCGCGTCATACGACCAAATTCCGTTTTCCAATGCGCGACCAACCACACCACCCCCCAGGGTGCCCGGGAACATTTCTGGAAAAATCGTCAGTATGTTAAAGTGCATCTTTTAGGTTTAACGTGTTTTTGATGGTTTGTGTAACCCAGCAATCATATCGCATTTCAGAAATGTGTTTTGGTTTGTTATTGTTCCATTTACAAAAACACGCGACCCATGACATGTGCCACCAAATTTACATCTCGTATAGGTTGGAATACATCTTATACCCCATTCAATCAGCGGATATGTGGCAAATTGATCGCACATATGAACGCATGCACATGAATATTGGTCGTGTTCAATTACCTGACCAGGCAGATATACCTTGGTTGATTCTGGGTTTATTAAACCCTCAAAGGTAAATGGTTTCGGTACCAACACCATGTTAGTTTCTGGGATTTCCGAATCAAGAACAGTTTTTGTCATTTTATATCCTTTTATTTATTTGGTATATTGCAAATTTTTTTCATGGCAATCTGCACAAATTGCGTGCATTTTATCAATGCCGTCACGTACAACCGTCCAATTTGGATTTTTCATTGATAAACGATGTGTCGACGGCAACATCCGAAAAACACTTTCTTCGCTGTTCAGATATGAACGCAACGAACAGGTTGATTCAGTTTGATTTTCCGGACAATGATTATAAATCATAGGTATATCAACAGAAAAATAAGTTATCATGTTTTATCCCTTTTTATTTTGTTTTTTCTAAACCTTTGGCGATTTTGGCGACAATATTTTGGTTTCTGTGTACAATAATTACATCATATGTCGCCATAAACCGTTTAATATTTTCTAATGTTGTTTCTTGTATATTTTTGTTCTTCATAATTTTATCTCTGATTTAGTCATATCTACGTTTGCGCCAATAAAAGACACATACTCGCCGTTGTCCAATTCAATTATATCCCCGGCACCAAAGTTCTGAAAACCGGCAACCGTGCCAATTTTTTTGCCATCACGCAGAACAGAAAACCCGACAAGGTCTGCCTGGTAATATTCGCCTTGGTTCGGTTCTGGCAGGGTGTCGCGGTCAATATAAAGTTCAACCCCGCGCAGTGTTTCCGCCGCATTACGGTCATCGAAACTCGCAATATGTGCAATAATCACACTTGAATTTGGCACCGCGCGAACAAACTTAAAATCCGTTTCTTTGAACTTTGCACTTTGAACTTTGAATTTTGGAAAGTCCATTGGACTTTCAGAAAATGTCTGAACGCGAACATCGCCCCGTATTCCTTGCGGGGCGACAATTTTACCGACCAAGATTTTCTTATTGTTGGACATTATTTGCCGTTGTTTTCGTGTTGTTTCTTGAACATGTGTAACTGATAAATATCACATGTGTTCTTGTATGGGCATTCACCAGGTTCGTAAAATGTAGTATTCGTTTTATGTTGTGCCGCATATTCAATGCTTTTACGAAATGCGTTCATATACCCCGAATATTCTCTGCAATAATGTGAACCTTGGACATATGGACAATCATAATCCATGTCGGGACTATAATTCGTTGAACATTTGCCAGAACCAGCCAACAACCAGTTCGTGAAATCAACACAGCAAACATATGTCGTTGGGCGTATATAAATTTGTTTCATAATATCACCTAAAAACAACCAGAAACCGCGGAACAAACGGTTATCATTTGCCCCGCAGTTTCCATAAAGAGTGTTTTTATTATTCCGCGGCGGCTTCTGTTGCAGGTGCTTCTTCGGCAGCAGGCGCTTCGGCAGGGGCTTCTTCGGCGACCGGTTCAGCAGGTGCTTCGGCTGCGGCCTTGGCTGCTGCTTCGGCGGCTGCTTTTTCTTCGGCTATTTTCGCCAATTTGGCTTCTTTGTCTTTAATCTTCTGTTGTGTTTTTTCAGAAGGTTGGTTTTTCTTTGTTTGAACCGGAATCGGTTTAGCAGTCGCCAAACCTGCTTTGACCAAGAATTTGTAAACACGGTCAGATGGTTGTGCACCTTTTGCAATCCATGCTTTGACTTCGTCAATTTTCAATGTGACGCGCTTGTCGCTGTCTTTTGGCTGCATTGGGTCATATTTACCAACAACCGCCAAAATGTTGCCGGAATTACGTGCGTTGCGTGAATCCGTAACGACAACATGATAATATGGGCGTTTTTTCGCCCCGTAACGTGCTAATCTGATAACAGTAGCCATATTTTACACTCCTTATGTGTTTTTGTTTAAAACTGTTTTATCCGCAAAGAAAACCGCCATCAAGGGCGAAAACTCGCCGGATGATGTTCCACGCGCATACTGCGCACTGGGTTATTTGAAATGGCAATCTTTGGGATTTGCGGGTGTATTATTACCCGAAAATTACGAAAAGTCAAATGAAAAGTCCGTTTGGTGCGGGCGAAGGGAATCCGAGTGTATAAACACACAATGAGTTGCGTTATTAGCAACGAATTGATGTGTGCGTCACAAGGATACCCGATTCACTTGAACCACAATCAAAGCTTGGTGCGGGCGAAGGGAATCGAACCCTCGTCTTCAGCTTGGGAAGCTGACGTGCTACCATTATACCACGCCCGCAATTGTGAACTGATTCTATATCATCAAAATAACTATGTCCAGTAAAACTATTTCCCGAACAAGTGCGTTTTGGCGTGGCATTTATGGATGCGCGCCATATCAATTTTTTTGCATTTTGTGTATAATTCTTCGGGGGTGCGACTTTTTACAATTTCGCGTTCTTTGTGTTTTGATTCATTGCGATTTTTACGATGTTTTTTAATTGGAATTTCGTCACACTTTTTGATTTCCGGCATAATACAACCCTTTTCAGAATTGCATGCCTTGTGCATAGGTTGCAGATTTTCCATATTATCGCCGCCGCCTTTGGATCGGGGAATAATATGATCAATGGTTAATTCGTCCTGATTCTTGATGGGTTTTTTACAATAAGGGCATTCTGGATACACAAAATTATCGATTGCAATGCGGTACAAAAGTCGAATTGTGCAGATGCTGTACTTGCCAACGTGCTTCATATCGCGCAGCCGTTCAATCTGTTTTGGGGTCAGTGTGTTTTGGCAATTCTTTTCTATGTACGTAATAACCTGGGTTATGTTTTGCGTATCCATTTCTCTCTCGGTTTTTTACTTATTTGTTACGGGTATTTGAAGCCTTTGTTGTGGGTAAATCAAATCAGGATTTTCAATATGATTTTTATTGGCAATAATACTGAACAAAATTCCGCGGCGCATAAAGTTCCGCGCAATAATCCACAAACAGTCACCGCGCCGCACAGTATAAAATGTGTCATCTGCGCCTGTCATTTCGGGCATCACGAATTTATGCTCGATACTGGTAACTGTGTTGCCATCGCCATCGTGCAGACGCACCGACAATTCGTATTCTTTACCGCTTTCCAAACGACCAACATCGGCACCCAAACCAAAGTGACGATGATCAGACACACGCGTAAAACCCATATATGTATTGTTTAACCACAACGACACGCGCAGACGCGGCATCGCATCCCCGGTTATAACAATACGACCATTATCCAGATAATCTATTTTTGATATTGCTAAATCCCCGTCACGCAGAACGGTTGGGGTTTGTAACAGTGTGCTGCCGCGTTTGGTCATCAACAAAGATACACTGTTTTCATAACCTTGGTCGGACACATATAAAAAAACCTTGTCCGATGATTTTGTGTCCACGCCGACACCAATCAAAGACAAGGTATAATTTCCAGCGTCCAGGGGCTTTTTCGGGGCGTATACAAATTCGCCGTCCTTGTTTGTCCGCTCGGTCGCGACAATTTTGCCATTTATCGCGATTGATACATTTTTATTTGGCGCCCATCGACCGGCGACAACTATATTTCCATCGGGCTGGATACGAACAATATCGAACGCCGGCGATTCCCGTTCAGACATAACGCGTGTTACCGTATCAGACACCACAGGAACAATAACAACATGCTGGGGTCTGTTGGTTCGAATAAACATAACCCAAATCGCAATCAGTATTACGATTATAGCACACAGTATAGGAAACCAAAACGCGCGCAACCCGCTATCTGATTTTTCTTTTTTCTTTTTTTCCACGACAACAACGGTTTCAGTTTTGTTTGATGGACGCGCAAATATATTAAACGTCTTTAACCAGCGGCGCGCATATGAACGGCGATTTTCCAGCCAGTCGTTTTGCTGTGCAATTGCGTCATCAATCATATCATCGGTTGAACGTTTTGTTTTTCCCATTGTATTTTTACTGGACATAAATAAACTCCTGATAACAATCCTTTGACAAAATACAATAAAAACTTATTCTTTGTCAATATGTTTTATGGTATAATGCCATAAAAAGTGGGGGAAAATATGAAAAGAATAGGGATTTTAACAACGGGTGGCGATTGCAGTGGTCTGAACACAGCAATTTGGCGCATAATGCGTGGCGCTGCACTTCGCGGTTGGCGTGTGTTTGGTATTCTGGACGGAACGGACGGCTTGGTCTCGTCGCCGGTGCGATTTATTGAATTAAATGATAATGTGTTGCCAATTGAAAACGCGCACATCGCGGGCAGTTTTCTGCGTAATGGACATGCGGGCGCATTAAACTTTGAAACGGCGGCACACACGGGGGCGCTGACAGCATTTAATAAAAGACTTTATAATTCCATACGCGAAATGAAACTGGATGCCGTGATTTTGATTGGGGGCAATGGTTCATTGTCGCTGGCGTGGGCAAATCGTGAGATTTATCGTGATGTGCAATTGGTTTGTATTCCCAAAACTATCGATATGGACATACCATTAACCGACCGAACAATCGGATTTGATACGGCGGTGGAACAATTAACAAAGTATTGCGATCAATTAATGTTAACGGCGCGCAGTCATCATCGCTGGTTCGTGGTGCAATCAATGGGACGGGATTGTGGCGCGTTGGCACTGAACGCGGGTGTCGCGGCGGGCGCATCGGCAATATTGATACCCGAAATAAAGTTCAATGTGGATTCATTAATAAGGCACATTAAAAATTCGCCGAACGATTATGGTATTGTTATGGTAAGCGAAGGTATATCACTGCGCGGTCATTCGGGAAAACCGGCGGATATGATATCGCGTGCATTAACCGCCGCACGGATTCCGAACCGCACCGCGTTTCCGGAACATATCCAGCGGGCAGGGGACACAACAGCATCTGACCGATTGTTGGCAACCGCGATGGCGGATGTGGCATTGAACGCGATTGAAAACAACGAAACATATGTGATGACCGCATTGCAAGATGGTGCGGTAAAAACAGTATCATTGTCGGAATTTACAGATGCAGGCGAATCAATTGACGATCCAAATATTCCACGTCTGTGCACATCGAACGCCTATGTATCACCCGATGATCCATTACTGGAAATTGCACATGATATGGGTGTGTATATTGGCGAAGTGAAATAAATAAAAACCGCCCGTTGGGGCGGTTTTTTGTTTCATAATTGCGATTATTTCTTTTCAGAAAAATCTGCATCGGTTGCACCATCATCTTTCTTCTCTTCTGGTGCGTTTTGTGCGGATTGTTCTTGTTGTGCTTTATAAACCGCTTCGCCCAACTTCATGGCTTTTTCGGTCAACGCATCGGTCTTTTGTTTCAAAGATTCCGCGGTTGCGTCCGATTTTGCCAGTTCGTCAGACAACGCTTTTTTCGCATCTTCGATTGCGGTTTTATCTGCATCGCTGATTTTGTCGCCGTGTTCTTTCAATGACTTTTCGATGCTGAACACCGCGGCTTCGGCGTTATTGCGTGCCTCGGCCAATTCGCGTTTCTTTTTATCCATATCGGCGTTCGCAGCGGCTTCGTCAACCATGCGTTTGATTTCATCTTCGGATAAACCACCATCGGATTTAATCGAAATGGCTTGTTCTTTGCCGGTGCCTTTATCT
>CAMVKK010000012.1 GCA_947168075.1 uncultured Alphaproteobacteria bacterium | reverse complement strand
GGACTCGAACCCTGGACCCACTGATTAAGAGTCAGTTGCTCTACCAACTGAGCTACGCATCCAGTGCCGGCTATTATACCCGATTTTTCAACAAATGCAAGTTTTTATAATGGCGCTGTTGTGTGGGGGGTGGGGCAGGGACTACCCCGTCCGCTGCGCGTCCACCCCTTCGCCGGCGAAGGGGATTTTTCGCTATGGTTTTTGTCCTTGTTTTAATGGGTTACGTATTGTATAATTATGCTGATTGGTATATTTATATGAATTAACAATTCAAACAAAGGGGAAAGGGCAATGAAAAAATTATTCGTTTTAACATCTGTTTTGGCGATCGCCGCATGTGGCGGCGGCGGTGGTGGTGGTGGTTCCGGTGGCGGTGGTGTCGCACCGATAAGCGCACCGTCGGTACCTGCCGTTTTTGGTGATGGTATTACCGCGGCGGCGCAAACCAGTAACGAAAGTGTTACCAAAATGAAAGGCGAGGTTATCGTTGCAGAAAACTGGGGTTCGCCACTTACACGTGGATCTTCAACCAATGTTGGTGGTGTAAATTTTTATCAATATGAATTAGAAGATATTCGTTTGCTTTTGGCAGATGAAGTGAATACAGGCCAAGGATACCTGAACATCATTATGGATGATGATGGGCGTATTGATGCCATTAAAATGATGGTCGGTGGCGTCGGTGCAGATGTTGCACGTGTCGGTGAAACAAACCAATTTAATGGGCCAATTTTTGAGTATGTAAAGGACAAATATGCTAAAATTGGTAATACAGAATTTGCTGCAAGTACTTCTAATACAACTGGTTTGTTAAATGGTATTTCACAAGGAATGGGGTTTGTCGGCAGTGGTGAAGGTTCTGGTTGGAAACAGGTCGGAGATTATTGGCAATTCGATCTAGACGGAACTGGTAATTACGCAACTTGGAATCCGGGTGGTGGTGATCCCGAGGTTTATAAAGTTAATAACGCCTATGACCCATTGAAAAATGCCGTTAAAAACGCAAATCATTTTGGTGAAGGTAAATGGGTAACCGTTGACG
This sequence comes from uncultured Alphaproteobacteria bacterium, assembly GCA_947168075.1. Classification (GTDB taxonomy): domain Bacteria; phylum Pseudomonadota; class Alphaproteobacteria; order Rs-D84; family Rs-D84; genus Enterousia. Next base: position 18,587 of record CAMVKK010000012.1, on the reverse strand, counting down.
GTAATTATAAATACGTCGAATATGGTGACCAGGCAGTATATCGTATGGTTGAAACTGCAACTATGGATGCTGATTATCTAGCAGGAAAGGAAACGGAAGTGAAAACAGCGCATCCAGAAATTGAACAGGGTCACTGGAATCGTGTTGACGAAGTTATGGATGTTGTGACATTGGGTGGCGATATCGATGGTGCCGGAACATCGTTGCAATATGCGGACTTTGGACACTTTAACCCGGTGTATAAAACCAAGGATATTGATGTTAATGGTGGCGCATACGGTGCATGGACCAATGCCGGTGAAAACAAATCGCATACACCTGCGGAAGTTAACGCAGAATTGGCCGCCGAAGATTATCAGTTGTTCGCCGGGGGTTATGCGATAACTGGTATTTCCAACGGTTATTCGTTGGAACCGGAAAACAACACGTCATATACAGGAAAGGCAATTGGTCGTGTTTATACGTCTATACAGGGCAATAACAACGCGGTTCGCGAAAGTCACTTTGCCGAAAATGGTATAACGTCGGGCGATGGTCATGATATAGCCAAGGCATTTACAACAACTGCGGCAACAATGACAATTGGTGCGGACGGAAAACAGACGTTGTTTATGCCATTCTATTCCAGCCCAGCAGCAGGTTCGGATTACTATTATGATGTTACAATTGTTAAGAATCCGGACACCTCGATAGAAACAACGTTTGGTTCGGGTATGTACACGGATACGGGTGCAACATCCGCCGGAAACCCGATTGCCGCGGAATATCGGTTGTATAATGCCGAAGCTAATATGGTTCCGGGGCAAAATACATTTTCACCACGTTATTATGGTGTAAATACGCCATCTGAAGCGGCCGGTACAGCCATGTTCTATTCTGAAGAAAATTATGGTGATGGGGCAAGACGTGAATATGAATTGCAGGCTGCTTGGGGTATGAAAAAAGACTAATGCGCCGCATGATGTAAATAAATCCCCCGCGAATGTGGGGGATTTTTTTATGGTAATTTTTGGTATTATTGCTATGCTGGTATCAACACAGTATGAAAAAGATTATTTCGATTTTTATTGCCACTATGATGTGCGTTTTTGGAATAAAATCCGAAGCGGTTGAAACACAAAAACCGCTGGTCGTGGAATCGGCATATGCGGAACAAGCTCGGTCAAGTCAGGGCGATAATAAACAGGTTGCACAAAAAAAATCGGTTACCAAAAAAAAGGCAAAAGAAACAACCGTTACGATGACTGCGCTGGACGCGATCAAGTTGGCGGGCGATTTGGTATATGCTGGGGAATATGATCGGGCGTCCGATATATTGCTTAAAATGCCGCAAACGGGTAATTTGCCAATCGAAATCGAACGGTGGTATCTGCTTGCCCAGATGGAACAGAAAAAGGGTAACATAGACGAGGCCATTAAAATATATCGTAAAATCTTGGACGACCAACCAGACCTTGCAAAGATTCGTTACGAATTGGCTATATGTTATATGATGAAGCATCAATGGTATCGCGCGGACTATCATTTGCGGCTTGCCATGACCGGAAAAAATATTCCCGATGAAATAAAGCAACGGATGATGTACCTGCGCTATATCGCGCGACAAAATAAACGGTGGAACGCATGGTTTAACTTTGGCGCGGCACCCGATAATAATATTAACCAGGCTTCCGGTGGCGAAGAAACAGTTATAAACGAATGGGGCGAATTTTCACGCGTTCTGCCGGAACCTGAAAAAGCATTTGGTTATAATTTTATTCTTGGCGGGAATTACGAATTTGATTTATCTAAACAATGGCGCTGGAAAAACGAAGCAAATATTTATACCAATATTTATAACAAGCATAAATTTGATGATTTATACATGGCCGCGGCAACCGGACCACGATATATCTGGGAACGGGGCGATGTATGGCTGGCGGCTATGGCGGCACGGCGTTGGTACGGTTGGGACAGATATAACTGGTCATTGGGTGGTAAAATTGATACGCACTATGATTGGACACGGAAATTATCATCTGGATTGACGCTGCGTGTGATGAATAATCGGTACGATGAATATGGCGAATATATGGACGGACAAACATATGCTGTGTCGCCACATATCAGTTATTCTTTTGATGCATCTAAATATATTATGCTTTTTGGTGGGGTCGAACGCGATACAGCACGCGAAGATACCTATGCGTATTGGCGGTATAATGTTGGGGTTGGCTTTGGCGCGGAAATACCATGGGGATTCAGTGTTTATTTTGAACCGTCTTTCTATTGGATGAATTATGACGGGCCACGCTGGGCGGTTGTAAATCACGCATTTGCATCGGTTACGGAACGCGACTTTATGCAGCGATATGCGGTGTCGTTATCTAATAATAAATTCGATTTCTGGGGATTCGTGCCAACCGTTACGGTGGCTTATACTAAACGCGATTCGAATATTCATGCGCGCGAATATGAAAAATGGACGGCCGAATTTACAATGCGGCAACGGTTTTAATTTTTTCGTATAAATTCTCTGGTTTTCTGTGGAATCCATACCTATGCAATAACAGCATATTGTCTGATAACATTAACTGCATAGACATGAAAACAAAAACCAAAAAGGAGAAAAAATGAAAAAAATAGCAATATCAGCAATGGCGGTCGTATTGGCTTGCCCTGCGTTTGCGGGACAACAATCTGATCCTGCCTTTACCGTTTGGGGGCTGGATCCATATATCGCAATGCGTGGCGGTATGGGATATAATAATTTGAACTATAAGTTCAATGGTAAAAAACAATCAATCGAAGATATGGACTTCCGTGGCCGTTTGGCAATGGGTTTGGATATCTGTGACACAGTGCGTTCCGAAATCGAATGGTCTATATTCAGCAAAACCAAAGACACCAAAGACTTTGGCGATATTCTGGATGTAAAAGTCACAAGCAAATTGCAGACTTTGATGTGGAATTCATATTGGGAATTTGGCGATTATCAAATGATTCGTCCGTTCGTTGGTGCCGGTATCGGTCTTGGTTTTTCCAAGATTTCGCATGAATACGACGCAATTGCCAAGGATACCAGTGATAAAACTCGTATGGCCGCTATGGGAACATTGGGTGTGACATTCGATTGGAAGGTTTTTGCAGTTGATGTCGCAGCCAGATATAATTTTGTTAATGTTCATTCTGGATTGCATGATATCGGCGGCGATATCGGTGTCCGGTTTATGTTCTAAACAGATGTGGTTGTATAATAAAACACCGTCCAAAAATGGCGGTGTTTTTTTGTTAAAAAACGCGCTATGTGCATTGTTTCCTGGGGTTTAGGGATTCAAACCTGGGGATATATTTGGAAAAATAATGTAATATATTTTTGTAACCAGAAAAACCAAAGGAGACCTTTATGAAAAATAAAACTTTATTTATCATCGCATCGATTTTTGGCGTTGCGGTATTGATGGGCGGCTGTTCATGCCCGAACAAACAACAATATGCGCACCGTGGACACCATGCATCACAATGCAATAAAAAAGACCATAGTGGATGCGGACCCCAGGTGTCTGAAACAGTCGTGTTCTATCAGACATATGAAAATGCAGATATAGACAGTGTCCATGCAAAAATGTACACGCGCAGTTCACGCGGTGGCGAATCGCCAATGGGAACAATCAAGTTCAAAGAAACGGATGCAGGGCTGAAAATGAAAGTCGATTTAGTAGATTTGCGTCCGGGTAAAACGTACAATACCCATGTTTATCAATGTGGGGCATGTAACGATTGGTCTTGTTGCAGCAAAACACCGATGGCCGTTGATTTGCCTCAATTAAGAATAGATCACGTTGGTCGTTTGGAACAGTCATATATAATAAGGGGCTTAACCGCGGCACAGTTGAATAACGGAAAAATCGTCCTGACCCGTGATGGCGGATACAAGGCTGCGTGGGGTTCATTAAGAAAATAGTGTATTGTGTGTATGAATCGGGGGTAAATCTTTTGCCCCCCACTTTTATTTTTATGTTTTAGGAATATTTTCGTTGTGCTATGGTTTTTGTGTTATGAAAACGTGGCACAATATTTTGATTTTTGTTGGTTGTTTGGCTGTATCATTTGAAAATGCCAAAGCAGCAGATATATCGGGTAATATCACGATTTCTGGGGATTATATGATAAACCAAGATATAACTGTGATGGATGGTGCATCAATCGAAGCACATGATATGGTTATGACCGACTGTGTCAAAATCATAAATCGTGGAAGTATAGGCGGCGGGATTAATGTGTGTGAAAATTGTACTGTGGAAATACGAAACCAAGGGGCGTTTAATGCCGAAATAACTCTTCAGAATAATTCGCATTTTGTTCAGGTTATATCAGCAAACGATGATATTACGAATCTTGGGATAATGTCCGGTTTTGGTGTTTCTGTTCGTGATGGGGTCGGGTTAAATTTTGCGAATATTATGTCTGTGGCGACAAATGCAAATACGGTTGATTTTTCCAATGTGGACTTTGATGCCGGGACGATTGATGGCTTTGTTGCGCCGACAAATATTACATTAACCGGTGATATTATTTTGCGTTTTGATGATATTGTGAATCAGCCAAAGTTATTATTTTCAAATGTATCTGGTAAAGGAAAAGTTTACGCGGATTCAGATGAATTAGACAAAGTGCACACTTTACAAATATATCGCGTTAATAATGATGTATTTTTACGATTGGCGCGTTCTACTGACTATGCACGAATATTGAATAATGATATGGGGCACTTCCTTGGTAATTTACGGTCTTTGGGATATGATGATAAATTATTTTCAAAACTGGATTCAGTGGAAACTATGGATGAAATTAACGACATTTTGTTACACAGTGTTCGTACAAATCCAATTAAATTGATGCGGCCAATATCATTGGTTAATTCTTATAAAGGCCTGGAATTTATGCACATAGACGATGGTATCGTGTTCGGTGTTGAACCCATTATGATATATTCTTCCGATGTTTTTGTGCGTGGCGTGCGTCCAAATGTATCATTTAAAACCGATGATTTATATTTAAAATTGTCTGGGTATTTTATGGATATGAATTATTCGGATGATATTAATGATTATGGTGGCACAGCAATTGGTATCGATATTGATGCACAATATGATATGGACGATAATGAATTTGCGCGGTTGCATTTTGGCGGGGGTAAATCTTTCTTTGATATTGGACCTGTGTTTGCGAATGGTTCGGTTATAAATAACCCCGATGGTGAATTTGTTTATGCAATTGGTGAATATGGGTGGACTTTTGATGTTTTAAATGATTATAAATTGTCGCCATTTATCGGTGGTGGGGCGGAATATATTGCTGTGGCAAATGTTTATGATACAAATATTTTTGGTGTAGCTGGTATGGACATTGTTTATGAATACAAATTCGATGGATTGCGCTATAATTACTCTTTGCGCGGATTTGGACGAACAGACGGAACATTGGGGGCGGGACTAAATTTATCGATATGGTCAATAATGGACGCAGCCGGCGCAGATGTGCACATAGGTACAATTTACAATGATGATTTTGGTATGTCGTTCAAGATTTCGTTAAACGGAAAATTTGTATTTTAATCGATAATTTTTCCGCGCAGTGATGCCTTGTTCGCGGCGGTGATTTCAATGTTGCACATTTGTTTTGGCACGCCATCGGGTTTTGCTACGATGCACTGTTGCATATATGGCGTGCGATATACCAAATGGCGACCCGTTTTATCATCGCCTTCGCATAAACAGGGCAGGGTTTTCCCAACGCAAGATTCATTAAATGCGCGCTGAATCTCGTTTAATTCTGCGTCCAAAATACTAAGCCGTTTTGATTTTATGTTTTCTGGAATCTGATCCGGCATAATCGCCGCCGCAGTATGCGGGCGGGGTGAATATTTAAACGAATAAGAATTTATATATTTTACTGTTCTGGCGATTTGCAGTGTTTGTTCAAAATCAGAATCTGTTTCGCCGGGAAAACCAACGATAAAATCACTTGAAATTTGAATGTCTGATCGCGCGGCTTTTAATTTATGCACAATGTCCATATATTGGTTCAAATCATATGGACGGTTCATACGGCGCAATACATCCGGCGAACCACTTTGAATCGGCATATTCAGGAACGGCAACAATTTAGGTTCAATTGCAAACATTTCAATCAAATCATCGGTCATTTCGGTTGGATAACTGGATGTAAAACGTATGCGTTTAACCGCATCCAATTTTGCCGCCGAACGAATCAAATCAGACAGGCGATATGTTTTTCCGGATTCATCTGTATACTTATAACCGTTAACATTTTGCCCCAGAAAGCATATTTCCACCGCACCAGTTTTTGCAGCTAATTCTGTGTCGCGCACACAATCGTAAAAACTGCGTGATATTTCACGACCGCGTGTATACGGCACAATACAGTACGTACAGCAATGATTACAACCCTCTTGAATTGGGACATAGGTGACAAGTGGTGATTTTTCCATCTGTGGCATTTCATCAAATTTTTCCAAACCAGACAGTTCGATATTTAATAAACGCGTGTCAGGATTTTCCAAAATATCGGGTAATTTATGATAACTTTGTGGACCCAAAACAAAGTTCAAATCAGGAACACGTTTGAACGCGTCAGCCCCAGATTCACGTGCAACACAACCAACAATACCCATAATCGCATCGGGCTTTTTTATTAAACGAATACGTCCCAGGGCGGAATATACTTTATCCGTTGCCTTGGCACGAACGGCACATGTGTTAAGAATAATTATGTCTGCATTGGCAACATCATTTGTTTGAATCATTCCACGCGCATTAAGCATGGCGGCAATGCGCCATCCATCATAAACATTCATTTGACAACCAAATGTTTGGATAAAATATTTTTTCTGCGATTTTGACATAATTATTTAGATTTTGTATTCGTGCGGTTGGCTTGTTTGGTGCGAATATTACTGCGTTTGCGATTGTATTTTTCAAGTATGCTGTTGCGGCGCTTGATGTGTTTACGTTTTTTTTCCATTGGTTCGTTAGCCGTTATATAGCGCACACCCAAAATCGGATCATATATCATTTTTATCATGCCGTTTCTCCTTTATTTATGTTTCGTGCGAATTTGATTATATAAACGTTTGCGCTGATTGATTTGTGCGTTGGTATATTTTTCGCGTGCCGAACGTCGGGCGGCTTTGCGCGCTATTTTACGGGATTTTGACGCGATTTTTCCGCGAGCTTCGGCAACACTAATCATTCGCAAAAGACCGCCAACATCGTCCAATTTCATTTTTATTTTTACCCCAACTTTTTACGCAGTAATTCATTTACAACCGCCGGGTTTGCCTGGCCCTGTGTTGCCTTCATCACATTACCAACAAAGAAGCCAAGTAATCCAACCTTTCCCCCACGGTATTGTTCAACCTGGGCGGGATTGTTTTTTATTACTTCGTCAACCGCCGATTCAATTGCAGATGTGTCGGTGATTTGTTTCATACCAAATTTGTCTGCAATTTCGTGCGGCGTGCCACTTTCGCCGTCCAACATTTTTATAAATATTTCCTTGGCTTGTTTACCGTTGATTTCGGATGCAGATATCATATCAACCAATTCGGACAAATCGGTTGGCGTGATAATGCGCATACCATCAACGATGCCGGATTTTTGATTTTCAATATCATAATTTTCCGGATGCGCAAACAGTTCAGAAATCATCCAGTTCGCAATTGATTTTGCGCGTTCTGCTTTACCGTTAACCGCCGCATCGAACCAGTGCGAAATATCAACCGTTTCGGTCAGACGTGTTGCGTCATATTCTGACAAACCAAATTTTTCAATATAGCGCGTACGGGTCGCCGCCGGCAATTCAGGCATTGTTTTGCGTATGCGTTCAATGCGTTCGTCATCAATGATTAACGGCAATAAATCTGGATCCGGGAAATAGCGATAGTCCAACGCGTCTTCTTTGGAGCGCATGACTGTTGTTATATTATCATCGGGGTGATAACGCATAGTGTTACGTTCTATTGTTCCACCGTTTTCTAATATTTCAATTTGACGACGCGCTTCGTATTCGATGGCGGCCTTGATAAATTTAAACGACACCATATTTTTGATTTCGCAACGTTCGTTAAAATATTTTGCACCAACTGGACGGACGGAAACATTGACATCGGCACGCATGGAACCTTCTTCCATGTTCGCCTTGGACACGCCCAGTGCGCGTGCGATTTCGCGAATCTGGCGCAGATATTTTTCCGCCTCGTCTGGCGAGGTAATGTATGAATTGTTTTCGGGATTTTTGACATCCAAGAATGTCACGATTTCTAACAGTGTAACACCAGTGCGGTTATAGTCCGCGAAAGATTTTGTTGGGTGCGCATCGTGTTTTAATTTTCCCGCGTCCTGTTCCAAATGCGCCCGTTCAATAAGAATTTTTTTAGGGTTGCCATCATCGCCAATAATTTCGACCCAGCCACGACCAACAACAGGTGGCTCTTCGGCTGGTTGTGAAATCTGATACCCCTGGGGCAGGTCAGGGTAGAAATACTGTTTACGGGCAAAACGGCTTTTGTGTGATATTTCGGCATTTATCCCAAGTCCGAATTTAATCGCCTGGTCCACGCAATAATCGTTTAACACCGGCAACATACCCGGCATAGCCGCATCAACCATTGAAACCTGGGTATTGGGTGCGACAGACGGATTATAGTCCGCGGATGCACCGCTGAATATTTTAGATTTGGACAACACTTCTATATGTGTTTCCAATCCGATTACCAATTCCCAATCACCTGTTTTGCCTTTTATTGTAAACATTTTTCTTTTTCCTTGCTTTTTCGTTTTTCGTATCTTATTATGGCGTCCGTTGGCTAGGTAGCTCAGTTGGTAGAGCAAGGGACTGAAAATCCCTGTGTCAGCGGTTCGATTCCGTTCCTAGCCACCATTTTTTTTTACCCTTTATTTCCCCATTATCTTTGTTGGTCTGTTGTCGATGCCGGCGAATTGTTCAATATGTTTTGCCAATTGCATAACGCGTAAATCGTCAAAACGCGGACCCACAACCTGCATACCCAACGGCAATCCGTTTTGCGCCAATCCCGCCGGAACACTGCACGCCGGTATGCCCGCCAGGTTCATCGCAACCGTGAACATATCCAATGCATAATATTCCAATGGTGTTAAATCAGAATCCAATGGTAATGCGGTGCCACTGCTGGTTGGGCAAACAATCAAATCACACTGTTTAAACGCAGCATTAAAACTGTCTGCAATCATACGGCGAACACGTGCGGCCTGCATAAAATAGACTTCATACGATTCACTGGACAGCACCGCCGTACCAATAATCATACGGCGCTGGACCTCGGTTCCGAAACCGGCGGCACGAGTCTTTTTATATGTATCAATCAAATCAACCCCTTCGACCCGCAGACCATAACGCATACCGTCATATCGCGCCAGGTTGGACGAAGCCTCGGCCGGGGCAATGATATAATATGCCGCCAACGCATCTAAAATATTTGGAATTGATACTTCGACAATTTCGGCACCAAGTGATTTCAAATCGTTAATGCGGTCGTTAAACAATTTTTTCATATCATCAGATATTTTAACATCGTTCAATTCACGAATAACCCCGACACGCAATTTTTTACCATCACCCAAAATCGCATCAAGTGGTGTATGTGCATCAAATCCGGCACTTTCGCTGGTTGAATCTTTTTCATCATGACCCGCCATAACAGATAACATTAACGCAACATCATCAACAGTACGCGCAATTGGACCAGGTGTATCCAGTGATGACGCAAATGCAACACATCCCCAACGTGAACATAAACCATATGTCGGTTTCATACCGACCAAACCCGTAATCGCGGACGGAAAACGAATTGAACCACCCGTGTCGGTGCCCGTTGCGCCCATGCACAGACCCGCCGCAACCGCCGATGTTGAACCGCCCGATGAACCACCCGCGGTCAACCTTTTTTCCATTTGCCATGGATTAACCGGCGCACCGAAATAAGAAGTCTTGCTGAACGTGCCCATTGCGAATTCGTCCAAATTGGTTTTACCCAACAATACAGAACCGGAATTTATAAACTTTTGCGAAACGGTTGATTCATATTCTGGAACAAAATTTTCCAAAATGTGTGAAGCCGCGGTTGTGCGAATACCGCGTGTCGCAAAAAGGTCTTTCATACCAATTGGAATCCCGTCCAATGGACGTGCGGTGCCGTTTGCATAGCGTTCATCCGCCGCCGCCGCGTCCGTCAATGCGCGTTCCGGGGTGCGCGTGATATAGCAATTTAATTCATCGCCATATTTTTCAATGCGGTCAAGATACGCGCGCGTCAGTTCAGTCGCACTTATTTCACCACTTTTCAATTTTTCCAATGCTTCGTGTATTGTTAAGTCTATCATTTTTATTACCGTTGGTTTGTGTTCTTGTATTTATCCGGAAAGAATATTTTACCGACATTGTTTATCATAAATTCATCTGTGCATTTGCCGTTACATAATTGACGGAAACACATTTCGTTTTTAGTGCTTGTGGACGGGTTGTGGAATTTAGCAGTGCATTTTGTAGTCGGATTAAAATGAGTGGTTAATACGAATTTATTGTTGTCCAAATTTGATGCAATTTCACCCAAACATGAATTTTTGTCTGGTTTTTCCAACAAAATTGCGTTTTGAACATCGTTAACGATCTCGGTATTTACGCGCAATGGCGCATAACGCGCATTGTTAACCGATAAATACAAGTATTCGCCGTTCATGGATACAAGATGTTCGTTTTTGTCCGCCATATTATTCGCCATCCATAACCTTTGGCACCGCAAAATATCCGCGTGAAACGCCGGCGGTGTCGGGCGTGTTTTTTAATATATCCGCACGTGGCGCATTATCGGTAACGACATCGGCGCGGCGCGGCAAATCATGTGATGCCGGGTTTAACATCGGTTCAACCCCGGCTGTATCAATCTTTTGTAATTTGTCCAACCAATCAATCACAGAATCAATGTTCATAGATGCCAATTTTTCATCTGGTATATCAATATGGATAAGATCGGCGAATTTGTGTAATTGTTCCTTGCTAAATGCCATTTTACATCCTATTATTTAATTAACGGGTGAATTATACAATGATTATGACTGATTTCAAGGATTTTCCGCGTGATGGGCGCATTTTGGGTGTCGATTGGGGTGCGCGCCGAACGGGGGTTGCCGTATCCGATGAATCGCGGGATTTTGTGTTCGTCCGACCACCAATAGTTGTGGGGCGGGGCGGGGATAATGCACAGAAAATCGCCGATATGGCGAAATCTGAACGGGTCGTTGGTATCGTAATGGGCTTGCCATTACGGACCGATGGGTCGGAATCAGAAACAACCAAAATGGTGCGTGATGCGGCGGTGCGTGTCGCGCAATATACCGATTTGCCAATTTGCTTTATTGATGAAACATTAACCAGTGCCACCGCCGCCGAAGATATGCGGATAAACACACAAAAACAAGCCAAAGAACAATTGGATTCGGGGGCTGCGCGTGTAATTCTGGAAAACGCAATCGCGGTTATAAAACGGTTATAATAAAGTTCAAAGTTCAAAGTGCAAAGTTCAAATATGACAAAGTAGTGCCGGCATTCGCCGGCACACATTATTTGAACTTTGCACTTTGAATTTTTATTCTTCGTCCCGGATGTCTGGTATTTTCCCATTGGCGGAAAGTAATACCGCGATTGGGCGCGTGGAATCAAACTGCGCCGTTATGATGAATATTATCATTAATAACGGAACACTTAAAAACATTCCAACCACACCCCATATCATACCCCAAAACACCAGGTTCAATAAAATCGCCAATGTCGAAAGATTTAATGTCTTGCCCGTCAATTTTGGATCCAGAATATTCCCAAACAGAATTTCCAAACCAATTAAACCTGCCGCCGTCAATATTGGTAATTGTAACGATGGTGCAATTGCCAATGCAAACAATATTGGCAACATACACGAAATAATCGAACCGATTGTTGGAATGTAATTCATAATAAACAGCAAAAATGCCCATGCGCCTGCAAATTCCAAACCTATTGCCCGCAACCATGCATACGCAAACAAACCGGTTAATCCCGATATAATCGTTTTCATAAATAAATATTTTTTCATATTTTTATCAACACTTTCGATTATATAGGCGTACTTTTTCGACTGGCGTTTATTCGCAAAAAGGTTTTTTACTTTGTCTTTGAAAGTTTCCTGTTCGATAAACAAGAACAAAATATAAATCAAAATCATACCAACTGATGCCGCGATGCCTGCGACAGAGGCACCAACCGATGCCGCCATTTGTGCAAAGTTCGGCAACAGGTGTGTATCCAATGATGTACCCAGCGACCCAGACAGGTAATCAATCGCCGTAAGCAATTTATCCTGTAACACCGGCAGCGCGCTTTGCAGTTGTGTAAACATTGGTTTAATGTGTGTCGCGAACAGATATATTATAAAACCAATTGCACCAATCGATAAAATTCGCGTAACCCAATCCAGTGTGCGCGCCAACCATAATGATTTGCCGCGATATGGAAAAAACTGACGAAAACCGGCGGCAACCACATTAATCATATACCATAAAAACAGTGCAACCAGGAACGGTATAAATATAGACCGCCCAATCCACAGCAACCCTAATAACAAAATAAAGAATATCATCGCGTGCATTTTTACCCCCCAATTATTTTTCCGTTTTTGATTTTAGTTTCCGCCGTTGGCGCAACCATCTTTTTAAATGCCGACTGATGCGATATGAACAAAAATGTTGTATCGCGCATCGTGGCAATTGTGTCGGCAATTTGTTTTTGTGTGTCCGCATCCGCACCGGAATCCGGTTCATCCAGAATCGCGAGTTTTGGTTTAGTCATAATTAATTGCAACAGCATTAATCGTTTGCGTTCGCCACCGGAAAAACCAACATTTATACCACGATTTAACCAATCACGCGGTATGTCCAGTTTTTCACGCGCGGATTCCAATTCATTTAAAAAATCACCCATAGACAAATCGCGACCTGTTTCAAAATGTGTATGCGCCACAAGCGAGTGTTTAAGAAAACTTAACACCGTCAGCCCCGGTATTTCCGGAACACTTTGTGAACCGATAAATATCCCCAGCAACGCGCGCGTTGTCGTATTTTCATCTGTGATATCGCGACCATCAAAAATAATTTTACCAGAATCTATCTTGTATTCAGGATTGCCGGCAATCGTTTGCACCAATGTCGATTTGCCTGAACCATTTGCACCCGCCAGCAGATGCCGTGCACCGCGTTTGATACGCAAATTAATATCGCGCAATAATTCGCGACCGTCCATTGATACACAAAGATTTTTTATTTCCAACATACTTTACTCGTTTACTTTATTTTAATGCGATAATGCCATCTGAATCAACTGTTTAGATTCAACCAAAAATTCCATCGGTAACCGCGCAATAATCGGTGATGCGGCGGCACCAATAATAAGCGCCGTTGCAGTGTCAATGTCCATTCCCGATTGCATAAGGTATTGCAGTTGTGTTGCATCAATTGCGCCGGTGGTGGCTTCGTGACTTTGTGTATTATCGCCGTTTGTATGAATTATTGTTGGTAATGTGTTTGCAATTGCATCGTTACCAATTATGCGCGTATCACATTTAGACGCATTTTTTCCACCGTGTCCGGTAAATGAAACCAGGCTGCGAAAAGTCTGAATTGAATTGTCCAATGCAACACCGTATGACAAAATATTTGATACAGTGTTGTCGCCAATATGAATCATTTTTGTTCCTGTATCCGCCATTTGACCATCGAGTGTTATGGCAAGTGAATAAAAGTCGCTATGTGCATTGTTTCCGGCTAAAATTGTCGATGGGTATTTCCATGTCAGGGCGGAACCAATTTCGACCTGGGTCCAATTAAGTGTTGCATTTTTTTCACATTTACCGCGCTTGGTAACAAAGTTCAAAATGCCACCAGATTGCTTTCCGTTTTTATATTCGCCCGCATACCAATTTTGAACGGTGGAATATTTTACGATTGCATCGTCCATAACAACAATTTCGACAACGCCACTGTGTAATTGATGGTTGGGACGGCGGGGGGCGCTGCAACCTTCCATATACGACAATTCAGACCCCGTATCTGCAATAATCAATGTGCGTTCAAATTGACCGATTTTTGCGGTTTCTATTCGAAAATAACTTGCCAAATCAATTGGGCATTTTGTATGTGGTGGAACATAAACAAATGTGCCGTCTGAAAAAACAGCTGCGTTCAATGCGGCAAAGAAATTATCGTTTGTCGGAACAACCGACCCCAGGTATTTTTTTATTAAATCAGGGTGCTTTTGAACGGCTTCGGAAAAAGGCAAAAATATTATGCCCAGTTTTTCCAATTCCGCCGAATACGATGTATGAACCGATTTACTGTCGATAACTGTATCAGTTGCCATACCCAGCAGGGCGCGCTGTTCAGATTCTGGTAAACCCATTTTTTCATATGTTGATTTTAATGCGGAATTATCAATCGGTTTCGCTTCGTTATAATAATTCAGGGCATCGTAATCAATCGGTTCGTAATTAAATTCAGCCCAGTGTGGTTCACGCATTTTTTTCCATTGTTTGAACGCCGACATTCGCCAATCACACAGCCATTTTGGTTCGCCGCGCCGCGCCGATATTTCACGAATAAGATTTTCCGATAATTTGTTATTCATTATGTTCCTGGTTGGCCAAGGTTTGTGCCTGGGTAAAGAAGGTTAATGATTGTCCCAGCAGGCCGTCTGTAAATGTTGCCGCCAAAATACCGTCTGGTTCGGTTGCGTTCAGATGCCGCAGTAATCGGTCTGCCCTGGAAATATAATTTTCGATATTGCGCGCCACATCGGTATCTAATTTTATCGCGCGGCGCAATTTTTCTAATGCAAATGGATTTTTCGCATATTCGTCCATAATTCCGCCCAATGCACGCCACAAGGGGTGTTCGGTTGTGTTTCGTGGCATAATTCCAATGGCCGCCATAACAGGAATAAGATTCTGTAATAAATCCTGGTAAATCATTTCTGCATTTTCGGCAACGGCATTGGTTGCAGATTTTGTCTTTAATATCGATTGCATTTTTACAATCAGATTGTATTGATATTCCAGCGTCTTGTTAATATTCTGAATCCGCGCGTTGGTTTGGAACACCGCAACGGTAATAATAACGCACAAAATCAAAATTAACGATATTGCGACCCAAAATAATATGCTTGGCATTTATTTAACCCCCTGTATTTATTCTGTTACGCGATTTAGTATAACATACTTTTTTCGATTCGTTTGATTTTATATTGTCTTTTGAAAATAAAAAATTATTTTTGTGTGTTTTATGTCTTGCACCGATTCGCTCAAATTGATATAATATATGTATTAAATAAGGAAAAGAAAGGAAAATCACTATGTTCCGCAAGATTTTAATTGCAGCAATGTTCGGTTGTGCGGCGGGTTATTGCTTTGCCGCAACGGAAACCGCTATGCCACAGATCGTCACATCAGAGGTTTTTTATACCCAGGATAAAACCATTGACGAAGGACAATATGTCGAAACACAACAAACTGAAAATCGGATAACAGAAATACCCGCTTGGCCAATCGCTGGTACAGACGCGGATGTAGAGGTTGGCTGTGATGAAGGTATGTGTGCCAAAGATAAACAATCCGATAATATCCGCATAGTTTCTAAAATTGGCGCGGATTTGGTTGTTGAAAATAATTTCAATATGGGTGCGCGCGGTGATTTTTCCGGTTGGTCCGGTGGTGCAAATATGCTGCACGGAAATCAGATTCCGGTTGGATTTGATGACGAATGCAACAGTGGTGCCGAAATGCCGTTGCTGCATCGCGAAGTATTAGAAGACGATGGTGGCGATGTTTTGGCTGTATCGCGGTCCGGACGTAAAAATTGTAACAAGTATGCCGATGGTTATACTGCTTATTTGGCGAAAATCGGTATGAGCAAGGAAGAAATAGCGGCATATACAGCAGAAGAACGTGCGGGTGTTGATGCAGCGATTGATGGTTTGGAATCTGAAATTGGTGTGAATATGTCCGCTGATGCCGAATCGCCGGCGCCCGTGGCTGACCAGGTTCGTTCGTGGGTCGTTGCCAATGGTCAAACATTGCGTGAGGTTTTACAGTCTTGGTGCGATAAGGAAGGTTGGGATTTGGTTTGGACAACAACACGTGAATATCCAATAGAGGCAAGTGCTGTGTTCAAAGGGCGCTTTGTTGATGTTGCATCTGCGCTGGTTCGTAATTTTGAACGCGCAACACCAATTCCGTATGCTAAATTTTACAAGGGAAATCGCGTTTTGGTTGTTTCGACCAATGAAGAATAGGAAACCGTTAGTCCGTAGGAGAAAATAAATGAGAAAACTGACAAAATTATTTATTATTTTCGCATTGGTGGCGGGAATTGTGGGCGGTTGCACGCGTAAAGAATCTGCGCGGGTTGCCGCAACAGTTGACCAGGACTTTGTCAACGCGTATGACGCGTTCGAAATGTCAAAGAATCCGCGGGCCAAGGTTGCCAGTGGCGATACCGTTTCCATGTCCGAAGGAATTTGGTTGGGAAATAAATCCACGGTGTTGGAACACAAAAATAAATTGCCGGCGCAATTCGAAAGTGATACTGGGGTTACTATATTATTAAATGAACCAGTAACATTACAGGTTTTGGCAAACGATATTAATTCTATAACTGGTTTGCCGGTAAAGATAGACAGCCAGGTTAGTTCTGAAAAACTGAAAAAGACAATGAATATCGCATATACCGGTAAATTGTCGGGTTTGCTTTCCCAGGTCGCGACAGATTTAGATTTGTTATGGTATTATGATAAAACGTCTGTGGTGTTCTATGAAACAGAAACACGTACATTTACATTGTATGCTTTGGGGACCGAGGTTTCGTACCAAACAGCAATGAATACCGATGATGGAAACCAGGTGTCTTTGGAATCTACATTAAAAGAATGGGACGAAGTCGAAAGCGCTATATCATCTATTGTGGGCAAGGGCGGAAATTCGGACTTTACCGTGTCGCGCAGTTTGGGAACAATTACTGTTACCGCACCACCATCGGTATTGGCGCGTGTAGGGGAATATATTGATCGCCAAAATAAACGTCTGTCGCAATTGGTTACTATTGATGTAAAGGTTTTACAGGTATCGTTATCCAACGATTCTGCGTTCGGTTTGAATTTGGCTGCGGCGATTAATTCGACATCTGGTTTAAATATCGTTGCAAATCCGAAAAATAATCTTGCCACGACCGAAGCCAGTGCAATGAATATTGCAGTTTTGTCTAATACCATATCTGGAATGACCGGGGCAACCCATACAGTCAATGGATCCGAAGTAGCCGGCGCATATACTAAAGATGATATTATGAAAGGATCCTTGTCGGGTGTTGCGGGTACCGATGCGTTGATTCAGGCTTTGGCAAAGCAGGGCAAGGTGTCGCTGGTTACCAATGTTGGTGTAACAACACGTAATAACCGTGTTGCCCCGGTTAATAATACGCGTACAACCGGTTATATCAAACGTTTTGAATCGCGCAATTTTACAACGGTTGAATCGTCCACTGTGGACCAGGATAATTTGGAAACAGGATTTTCTATGCAGTTGTTACCAAATGTTTTGGAAAATGGAAAGATATTGTTGCTGTTCAGAATGTCTGTGCGTGAATTGTTGAAAATGTCAACCCAGACAATCGGCGAAGTTACACTTCAGTTGCCCGAGGTTGAAGAACGTTCCTTTATGCAGGAAATAATCATGGAATCAGGTCAAATGTTGGTGGTTTCTGGATTTGAAAAGCAGAATAACAGTGACACCAGATATGGACTTGGGGATCCTGATTTTATGGCGTTGTCAGGGTCGCGTGAATCGTCATCGCAACGCGATGT
Organism: uncultured Alphaproteobacteria bacterium; assembly: GCA_947168075.1. Taxonomy (GTDB): domain Bacteria; phylum Pseudomonadota; class Alphaproteobacteria; order Rs-D84; family Rs-D84; genus Enterousia. The sequence goes on along the minus strand of CAMVKK010000012.1, from coordinate 608 downwards.
GTTGGTCGTGATATTGACACCCCAGGTGTTAATAAGCCCGATGGACGCAGAACGTTCTATACAGCAGCATTGGGGTGCTCCGCTGAATTAATCAAATGTATTTAAAGCGAAATGATATAAAATTTTAAAATTATATTATTTTGATTGAAAATACATTTGACACGAATATGCAAAAAATACTAGCATTCTATATCAGAAGGGGTGTGTAGTATTATTGGATGTTCGGAGAAGGATGTTTTAATTTGCGTAGATTGTTTATAGGATTTTCGGTGTTGTTTTATGTCGTACCTGCGTGCGCAGACATTGCCAGTGTGCAATGGGTTCGGTCCATAGTTCAATCAATACAGCCGTCCCAGGGTACTCAGGCTGACTGGAATCAGACAATTACAACGGCGGCTGATTATATTAAAAACAAGCCAACAATTCCAACAACTGCGGCGGATGTTGGTGCAGTTGCAGCAACTCAATCAACCAAGGGTGGTATATTAACTACCAATGCTAGTACTGGCGAAGTTGAAGTTTCCTCTAGAATCACAGCGGGTCAAGTTAGTGGTTTGGCTACTGTTGCGACAAGCGGTGATTATGACGATTTAACGAATAAACCGACT
>CAMVKK010000011.1 GCA_947168075.1 uncultured Alphaproteobacteria bacterium | reverse complement strand
CGACCACCGAGATCTACACTCTTTCCCTACACGACGCTCTTCCGATCTCCCTTGGTGCAAATAATAACTGGCTGGCCACTATAAAAATCACGCGCACGCATCATTGTTTCACGAAAAAATGCCGCCGGCGTTACAATCAACCACGCATCCATTTTTTCCATATCACCCATATCTGATGTTACACGCAGATTTTTAGGCATTTCCACATCATCAAAATTTTTATATTCGCCATCATATGACCATATAACAACATCTGCACCACCACGCTCAGACACCACCCCCAGTGCGGTTCCCCACGCACCGGCACCAATTATACCAACCCTCATTTTACCTTCCTTAATTTTTGACGAATACGCGGCACAACAACCAAACCATCGTCCGACAATTCAATCGCCCGCATATATGCATCGACCGCCATTTTATTATTTTTAACACGCATATATAAATCACCAAGATTTTCAAATAACGAAGAACAATCTTTGGCAACATCACCAACACGCGAAATTAATTCCAGTGCATCAACAGCCCCTTCGCGCGCAGCAACCACACGTCCCAAAACATCCCACGCACAAACATCCGATGGATTGCGTTTAACCAGGTTCATCGCATAATCATATGCCACATCCAGTTCGCGATTTTCCGCCGCCCAAATTTTGGCCTGTAACGCCAATATTTCGCCGTCCAGCCCCAAAACATCGGACGCAGCATGGATATCCGCCGCAGCCCGCGTTAAATCACCAAACGCAAAATAAATGCGTGCACGTATTTTAAGAAAGAACGCATGATTTTCATCCGACAGCCGTTCATTGGCCAACGCACGATTTACAACCCTTAACGCCGCCCGCTGATTATCATTGGCAATATAATACGCAACCAATTTATTAATCGCAGGTACAAACATCGGAAAAGATTTTAATATGCGATGTAATTTTGATATGTCTTTATAACCTTCGGCCATGCGCAACATAGCAAATGGATAATACGGACTGGTGCGCTTTATTTTTGAAAAATATGACGCATAATCCCCACCGTTGTTAAAGAAATATTGCCCCAGGTAATATGTGATGGCATCGCTTTCGTTTTGACCACCCTGACCTATTAATTCCGCCATGCGCAACAATAATACAGATAAATCAGAATACATCATAACCTGGGTATGTGAAACATTTTGAATTAAACTGAATGCCAACGCATTTTTAACGCCGCTGTATTCAGACCAATCCGGAATATCATCAAATTCAGCAACAAATATCCCACCCGGCTGCGAAGTAAATGAATCATATAATTCCCCCGCCGCATCCGCCATATCGTTATGTCGATAAAAAGACATAATATAAAGATAATCATTTATATTCATAAACGCCGGCAAAACCCGGGAAAATTCATCCGCCGCTTTTGCCACATCGCCCGTTTCAGCAAATATCTGCCCACGAACAAAAGATTTCCACGATTCACTGGTTTCCAATGAATCAATAAACTTTAATATTTCTGTTTTGTGATTAATGGCAATCGATGACCAAACTCGTAACGGTGCCGCCAACGCAGATTTATCATTTTTATGACGCGAATACATTTCGTCCCATTTGTCATTATTTACCAAATACGTATCATAAATTAATCGCGCCGCAGTTCCTGATTCATTTTTTAAATCCGCCACATTTTCAGGCATACGCCCGCTAAGAAATGCAGACATAACCTTGGTATTTTTAACCACATCAGATTCATCACCATCAAGCAATTCAGCAAAACGATTTGCCGTGTCAAAATCATTTACATATGTCGCATGCTGGGCCGCCAAAAACGAACCAAACTTTGTCGGACGAACAATGCCATTGCTTTCCGATTTCACACCGACTTCGCGCAACAATGATACACCCGCAACAGCGACCATACCAATAACAGCGCAACAGACAAATAAACTTTCTATCTTTTTCATAACGAATATGCTACAATATTGTTTATGAATAATAAAGCCAAATTTAATCGTTATGCAGAAATGCTGCGCGAATGGTCAACGCGCATGAACCTGGTCGCGCCCAGCACACTTTCCGACATTGAAAATCGGCATTTTGCCGATTCTGCGCAATTGGCGGACGTGTTACCGCGCAATGTTAATATTATTGACCTGGGCAGTGGGGCGGGGTTCCCCGGCGTTGTTTTGGCGATATTGGGGTGGAATGTTACCTGTATTGAATCGATTGGAAAAAAAGTTTCTTTTCTTACCGCCGTCAAAGATGAATTAAAATTAAAAAATTTGGAAATTTACCACGGTCGGGTGGAAGATTTTGTCCGGCATTTACCGGCAAATTCTTCAAATTTTATATTCACTGCACGCGCCTTTGCACCATTAATTAAAATTTTGGACTATGTTCGACCAACAAATTGCCGGCTTTTTTTATTAAAAGGCCGGGAAATAGAAACCGAAATATCGGTTGCAAAACAAAAATATAAATTCAAATATGAACTGATTCCATCAAAAACCGGTGATGGATTTATAATAATCATCGATAAAAAATAAGTTATTTCATATGAAACAAGGAATAACATATTGATTACAGACATTTTTTGGTTTTATAAAATTTAATACACATCTTTGTAAAACGAATCGGTGCACACTTGGGAAAAAGTTATTTCATATGAAACAAGAAACACCACTTTGTTTTTACTGGTTTTTTGTTTTTTGCTTTTTATATCTTGACCGGCGATAAATATTTATTTTATGCTGTATAGTAACGGAAAGGGTAAAAATGACACAGATAATATCATTTGCAAATCAAAAGGGCGGGGTTGGCAAAACCACAACAGCGATAAATATTGGTGCGTCACTGGCGACAATTAAACGCCGTGTATTGCTGATTGACCTGGATTCGCAAGGAAATGCCGGTACGGGTTTGGGATTCGTGCGCAGCGCACATCGGCAAAGTGTGTATGGTGTATTAATGGGCACAGCACACGCTGCTGATAATATTTTGACAACCGCGGTTCCAAACATGCACATTATGCCATCGTCAATGCAAATGGCGGACGCAGAATCTGAATTAATGGATATGGAACGTCCACAATATCGTCTGCGGGATGCGTTGGCGGAAATTGCGCCACATTATGATTACATATTGCTGGATTGCCCACCGGCGTTGGGTTTGGTAACAATTAATGCATTGGCGGCATCCAATTCTGTTATTATCCCAATGCAGTGCGAATTCTATGCACTTGAAGGGATTACACACATGGTCAATTCCATAAATGAAATAAAAAAACGGTGGAATCCAGAACTGGAAATACTGGGTGTATTGTTAACAATGTACTCTAAACAATTTGCTTTAACACGTGCGGTTGAAAACGATGTTCGTAAAAAATTTGGGGATGCGGTATTTAAAACAGTCGTTCCGCGTAATGTCCGTGTGTCCGAGGCGCCAAGTCACGGCAAACCGGCATTATTTTACGACTTTAATTCGCCGGGTGCCCAGGCATATTTGCGTGTCGCAACCGAGGTTATTCAAAAAACAGAGCAGGGGGTATAAATATGGCAAAATTTGGATTGGGACGTGGTTTAGACGATTTAGAAAAAGAAATCGGTGCAATTCCTGATATTTCTGTATTAACCGGCACAGAACGCGTGGTTGTAAAACAAATACCCCTTAATCAAATTGGCGCAAACCCGAACCAGCCGCGAAAAACATTTTCTGATACAGAATTGGCTGATTTGGCGGCATCAATTCGCGAAAAAGGTGTATTACAACCAATTTTACTACGTACAGTTGCGGGCCAACCTTATTTATACGAAATTGTGGCGGGCGAACGGCGTTTCCGCGCCAGCAAATTGGCGGGCAAAACAGAAATACCGGCGTTAATAAAGAATCTGTCTGATGAAAACACTATGGAAATCGCGTTAATTGAAAATGTACAGCGCGAAAACCTGAACCCAATAGAAGAGGCTGGCGCATACAAAAACCTTATGCACGAATGTGGTTATACATTGGCGGATATTGTGCGTCTTATTGGCAAATCAGAAAGTTATATTCGCAATGCTATGCGTTTAATTACACTGCCTGATGCAGTTCAGACAATGATTAAAAACGGCGAGTTATCGGCATCACACGCACGTGCAATTGCGGTTGCAGAAAACCCGATACAACTGGCAAATGAAATTGTTAATAAAAAATTGACCGTTGCTGATACCGATAAATTGGTAAAGACCGCCAAGCGTTCAACAAAAAGTCGTTCATTTACAGCACATACAATTGACGCAAAAACATTGCGCACGATTGAATCAGATATTAAATCTGCATTAAAAGTACCCGCAAAAATTATCGAGCGCCGGGGTGGGGCGGGGCGTATTGTTTTGGAATATTCATCACGAATCGAACTGGATGAATTGGTTAAAAAACTTACAAAATAATCGATAAAAAAACATAAAAAACACCGGCAAATGCCGGTGTTTAATTTTCAAACAATTAAATCATTATTTAACTGTTGTTGTGGCATTACGATTCCACTTCCAGACGTTTTCGCCTGTACCCTGGACCAACGGGCGTTCTTTACCATAAGAGATAGTAGAGATACGTTTTGCATCAACACCATCGTTTACGATAACAGATTTTGCCGCGTTTGCACGACGTGCACCCAGTGCCAAGTTGTATTCTGTGGAACCGCGTTCGTCGCAATTACCAGCAATCTGAATCTTGACATTGTCATGATTCTTCATATACAGGGACTGACCCAACAAACTGGCGCGCGCTGCATCCGAAATTTCCGAAGAATTGAATGCAAAGAATACGCGCTGATCGTTCAAATCAGTTGGTTCTGTGATTTTAGATGAACCGCCGCAGGCAGCCAACATAGCCGCCGCGCCAGCCAACATTGCAAAGTTTTTTATTTTCATGAAAATACTCCCTTGAGTTTCTGTTACTCGTGGTATAGTCTATAATAAAATATTTGTAAAAGCAAGGAAAAACAAAAAATGTATCCAGAAGAATTGCGTGATTTATTAATAAGTGGCGTAAAATGGGAACTTAGCGAACAACCAACAACAAATTTTGTTTCACAAAATTCACCGCAACCCCAGCCCCAGGTACAAAAAAACACAAACACGATTGTTCCTCCGGTTGCGCCGGTTCAAACAGTATCCGAATCCACGGCGATTGCAATGGCGGCACGCCCCGTTGATATGGGCGCACTGTTCCGTATGATTGCAGAATTTAATCATCCGCTGCGCGGTGGCGCAACCAATGTCGTTTTACCGCTGATTGCAAAAAAGCCAAATGGATTGGTTATCGTAACAGATATGCCCAGTGCTGATGATGATGCAACGGGTAAAATTCTGTCGGGGACGGCGGGTGATTTGGTGGACAAAATGTTGGCTGCGATTAATATGTCACGCGAAGATGTATCTATTGTTCCTATGCTTTTCTGGCGCACACCGGGTGGACGTGGTCCGACCCGACCCGAAATAGATTTGGTGCGACCTTTTGTTGACCGCGTGATTGAAATGTTGGCGCCACGCGTAATTTTGACAATGGGGACATTGGCTGCCATTGAACTGGGGAATATTCAATTGGCGCGCGACCACGGTAAAATTATTGATATGGATAATGGCATAAAATTGGTTGCAATGTATCATCCTAATTACATATTACTTAAACCCGCCGCAAAACGCGAAGCGTGGGACGCATTACAAAATGTAGAAAAATTGTTGAAAACAGTATAAAAATAATAAATAATTCATCTATGTTTAACAAAGGAGTTTAACATTAAACCCGCATTTAATAATGATAATCGTCGCGATATGGGGCCACGTATGAATGGACGCATATTTGCAAAATCAGTTCAAGTAATAAGCGCAACTGGTCAGAATCTGGGAATTATGCCCACGCCCCAGGCGTTACAGTTGGCCGCCGATGATGGTTTGGATTTGGTTGAAATTAATGCCAATAATACGCCACCAATTGTAAAAATTATGGACTATGGCAAATTCAAGTATGAACAGAAAAAACGCGCAAGCGAGGCACGCAAAAACCAAAAAACCATCGAATTAAAAGAAGTTTGGGTCAAACCGTTTATCGAAGAAAACGACCTGAATATAAAAATGAAAAAGGTTTTTGAATTTCTGGATGACGGAAACAAAGTTAAAATTGCCGTCATGACACGCGGCAGCAAAAAGGTTTTGGCACGCGGCAAAGATGCTGTTCCTGAATTATTTGCGCGTATTTTGGAAATTGTCGGATCACGCGGAACATTGGAATCTAAATCTAAACCGGACGAACGAACAAAATCCATTGTTATCGCGCCAGCGAAATAGGGCAATAAAAACAAAAAAAACACCGGCAAAAACCGGTGTTTTTTTACATACACAAATCACACACATCAATCAAATGGATTATCTGCTTTTTTGTATTCAATTACAATAGGCAGATGTTCCCATTTAAGTTGATTCGCAATTCCACGGCGCAGGTATCTTGTATATGATTCCGGAATATCGGACGCGCCACCAACATTAATCGCGATTCGCATCGGATGCCGCCCGGTTTGCCGTGCAAATTTTATTTTCATTGGTCGTTTAAGGCGCGACATAGGCGGTTGCCGTTCCGCGACCAATTTTTCAACAATTCTGTTTAATAAACTGGTTGGAACATTGGCATTTGCCAAATCATATTGTTCATAGATTCGTTTGAACATATTTTGCACGCCCATACCTGATTCCGCCGACACCGCCAAAATCAGCGGCTTTATAATTTGATGAAAAGAATTAGTAAACTGATGCTTTAACTTTAATAATTTTTCATCACGAATTTCCGGCTCGACTAAATCCCATTTATTAAGCGCAACACATAATATTTTTCCTGAATCATAAACACGCCCCGCAATGGACAAAGCCTGGTTTTCAATATTGCGTGTTGCATCAACCATCAAAATAACAACATCAGCCTTTTCAATAGCGTCCAGCGATTTTAACGCAGACAAAGTTTCTACATCATCTGTTACGCCCGATTTCCGGCGCAGACCCGCCGTATCCATTATAACAATATCGCGTCCATAGAATTTTGTTGGAATTTTAACCGTGTCGCGGGTAATACCAGGTGCATCTTGGACAATTTGTCGTTTTTCGCCAAGCACGCGATTTACAAAAGTTGATTTTCCGACATTTGGTTGTCCCAGAACCGCAATTTTTATGCGCGAATCGGTACCAGTGTTTACCGGCTTTTTTTCAACTTTTTCATTTGCGATTTTATCCATAAATTCGTACAACGCATCAAACCCGCGTTTATGTTCAGCCGACACCATTACTGGTTCGCCAAATCCTAATTTAAAGAACTCGTTCACATCCGTCAAACGCGAAGCCGATTCGCTTTTATTCACGACCAGCAACACTGGCGATTTAGTTTTACGGCGCACCATACGCGCCCAATTTAAATCTTCATCGGTCAACCCAACGCGTCCATCAACCACAAACAAAACCGCATCTGATTCCGCGATTGCGCCAACCGCCATATCGGTTGAATCGTGTGCGACACCGGACCGCGCATTTTCCAACCCGGCGGTATCCATAATATCATAATCGCGTTCACGAACAACACCGCCAATGGTGTCGCGTGTAACACCCGGCCGGTCATGGACCAGCGCATCCCGCGTTCCCGTCAACGCATTAAACAAAGTCGACTTGCCTGTATTCGGGCGACCCGCTATTACTATTTTCATATTATTTTCTCGTTGCTTTTTTGTGATTATAAAGCAAAAATATAAATAAGCAAATAAAGGAAGTGCAAAGATGAAACAAAAGAACAAAGTCCGTCATAATCATATATGGGATGTTATTACGCGTCCAAAACGTTATTTTTCAAAAATAGTTGCGGACGGCAACCTGGATGAATCTATGTTCAAGGCGTTTATTTACGGCCTTATTGGTGGGTGTTTGGTTTTGGCAATACGATTGATTGGTGGTGCAACAATCACAATTGGTTCCGTATTTACAGCCGTGATTATTATGCCGGTATTGGCGGTGGCGCTGCTTTTTGTTGGTGGCGGGTTGCTTATGTTGGTGTCCGAAATAACCGGGGGTGAACGCGACTGGGAAATCGCGATAAAGGGTTTGGCATCAATTATGTTTGTATATCCGGTGATATTGGTATTAAACGCGTTGGCGTTTAATTGCACATCGCTTTGGATAATAAGTATTCTGTGTGATGCATATTTGCTGTTTTTGTTCTATAATATTGGTGCGTATTGTATGCGCGGTAAGAAATCCAATGTTATAATGGTTGTTGCTATGATTGGGCTGTTTATGGCAACGGTGTATATGACAAATTACCGTATTGGTTGGTTTATGCTTAAAAATGCCAGTGCGGCTCTGGCATGTTTGATTTAATAAAAGGAAATAATATATTATGGCAAAGAACACTATAAAAATTGTTGATGTTCAAAACAAAAAGGCCGATATAAAAGACATCATTAAAACAGCCGAACAGTTACAGGAAAAATGTTCCAAATACGGCATTAACGCATTTCAACCGGGCGCCATCAAAGAACTTAAAATGGCGTTACTGTTGGGACACAATTGGATTTGTAACAAGGCCCAGGCGGATGCATGTTCGGTTGACAATAAATATCTTTACGAATATCTTAGTGCAACAGAAAAGGGCAATGGGCAAATAGATCGATTTTTCAAGGATGATCCAGATAATTCTGAACAACACGAAAAATATGAACAATCAATGAAGCGTGTTTTGCGAAATGAGTGTTTCTATTTAGCATATACTAATTCAAACCCCTCAAAACCATTGGATATTCTAAGAATATACGAAGTACCGACGGACGCTATTAAAAAGGAAACAGACCGTCAATTGGCAAATTCGCGAAATAGTATATCGCACATAGGATTCGATGAAACCTTTGCAAAAAAACACGGCACATTGGTGTACCCGAAAAAATCAATCAAATAAACTTAGTTCTTTATTTTGATTACTAGATTTGACCCGTTCGTTGGCAATTTCTACATATTGTGGATTTATTTCGAAACCAATGAAATTTCTGTTTAACTTTTTACAAACTTTCATCGTTGTACCAACACCAGAAAACGGATCAAATACCACATCACCCGGATTTGAACTAGCGTGCACCAATCGTTCAATTAATTTTTCGGGCTTTTGAATTGTGTTTAATAATTCGCGACTAACCAACTCTTTGGATTTGTATGTTAATTGTTTTATATCACCCCATACATCGCCGGGATTTTTGCCATTTTCGTTAAATTTTGTTTTGTTATATTTACCGTTTTTCACAGATGGCACATTTTCACACCGTCTGCGCTGTGTCAATTCCACCATTTGCGGAACCCGTATATCATCCAAATTAAATGTATCAGCCTTGCCCTTGGAAAAATATGCAATTAAATCGTAATTATTTGTATAATTCAATCGCCCCTGGGCCAATCTGCTGGGCTGGTACCAAACAATTTTCCGGTTCAGTGTCAGATATTTTCTGTAATCTATAAAATCTATACAATTATCCTTGCCAAACAAATACAGTGTTCCGCCCGGTTTTAATACGCGCGAAAATAGTTTTATCAAATTTAAATTAAATTCCTGGATATTGGCAACTTTGTCCCAATTTTCCTGGGTAACACCGTATGGACCATCACAAATTATCAAATCAACACTGTTATCATCCAGTTTCTTTATCAATTTGAATGTATCGCCACAATATAATCTGTTAAGTTCCAGCATTCCTTACCTTTTTGCTTAAATATTCAACTTTTGAAATCTTTTTTCAATAAATAAAATATTTGCAAACAATCAAATATGCTTTATAATCACGCGCGATGGGGGTTAAATTGTTCATTTTTGTGCTTAGATATCAAACAGAGTACAAAAACGAATGATTTTCTCCGTCAAACATAAATAAGATAACAAAAACAGGAGAATTAAGTATGTTATTTGGCTTAATAAACAAAGATGAAAAAACACATTTAAACAACCCAATCGTGGTAGAGGTTCCATATGGCAACGAAACACTGCGTTTGGAAACGGGCCGTATGGCAAAACAGGCAAACGGTGCCGTTTTGGCAACAATGGGTGGCACAATGGTTTTGGCAACTGTATGTGCTGAAAAAACCGCGGTCGAAGGGCAAGACTTCTTTCCGTTAACCGTTGATTATCAGGAAAAATTCGCATCCGCTGGTCGTATTCCGGGTTCCCGCGACAGACGCGAAGGCAAGGCATCAACCGCTGAAACACTGATTGCGCGTTTGATTGATCGTCCAATCCGTCCGTTGTTCCCAGAAACATTTAAAAACAAGGTTCAAATTATCGCACAAACTTTTTCATACGATAAAAAGAATCAGCCTGATGTTTTGGCTATGATTGCATCATCCGCGGCTTTGGCATTGTCGGGTGTTCCGTTTGCGGGCCCAATTGGTGCGGCGCGTGTCGGTTATGCAAATGGCGAATATTTGCTGAATCCGTCCAAGAAAGAAGTAGAAGAATCTGAAATGGATTTGGTTGTTGCGGCAACATGTGATGGCGTTTTGATGGTCGAATCCGAAATCGGTGAATTGGACGAAAAAACAACACTGGGTGCCGTCAAATTCGGTTTTGACGCGCAACAAACTGTTATCCGTGCAATTAACGAATTGACCGAAAAGGCCGGTAAAGAACGCTGGGCAACACCGGAAAAGACAGCCGAATATGTCACAATGGAAAAAGACTTTGAACAATTTGCACCTCAAATCGAAGAAGCGTTGCAGATTAAAGAAAAGTTGGTTCGTTTGGAAACATTGGCAAACATTCATGCACTGGCCAAGGCACGCATTCCGGAATTATTCCCGGACACAACGGTTGCGACATCCACACTGGAATCGGCGACGGATGAAATCGTTGAAAATATTACTGCACGTATTATGCGCGGCAATATTTTGGCGGGCAAGCCACGTATTGATGGCCGTGATACCAAGACGGTTCGTCCAATTGAAATTGAATTGGGTGTTTTACCACGCGCACATGGTTCCGCACTGTTTACACGTGGCGAAACCCAGGCATTGGTGTCATTAACACTTGGTGGTGGCAAAGACGCATTACCAATCGAAAGTTTGGACGGTGCCGAAGAACGCGATTTTATTTTGAACTATAACTTCCCGGGCTATTCTGTTGGCGAAGCCAAAGGGTTAAAGTCGCCGGGTCGTCGTGAATTGGGTCATGGTAATTTGGCATGGCGCGCATTGCACCCGATGGTGCCAAGTCGCGAGAAATTCGACTATGTTATTCGCGTTGTATCGGACATTTTGGAATCAAACGGTTCTTCGTCCATGGCGACAACATGCGGTGCAACACTGGCAATGATGGACGGTGGTGTTCCATTAACACGTCCTGTTGCAGGTATCGCAATGGGATTAATCAAAGAGGGCGATGATTACGCGATTCTGACCGATATTTTGGGTGACGAAGACCACCTGGGCGATATGGATTTCAAAGTAACCGGTACCGACCAGGGTATTACAGCGCTTCAGATGGATATTAAAATCACATCCATTACTTTTGAAATCATGGAACGCGCATTGGCCCAGGCAAAGGACGGGCGTATGCACATTTTGGGCAAAATTGAAAAAGCGATCAAGGCACCGCGTAAAACGGTTTCTGAATTCGCGCCACAAATGTACACGATGAAAATTAATCCGGATAAAGTCCGTGATGTGATTGGCAAAGGTGGTGTCGTGATTCAGGCATTGACCCGTGATACAAACACAACCATTGATTTGGAAGATGACGGCACAGTTAAAATCATGGCAACATCAAAAGAAGATGCCGATGCAGCAATCGCGCGTATCAAAGATATTGTTGCCGAACCCGAAGTTGGCGAAATATACGAAGGGGTCGTATCGGGCATCAAAGACTTTGGTTTATTTGTAAAAATCTTGAATGGGTTTGAATCGATGGTTCATATTTCTGAAATCACCGGCGAACGCATTGCCAAAATCGAAGATACAAAAATCAAAGAAGGCGACAAAGTGTTCGTTCGCTATCTGGGTGCCGACAAACGCGGTAAAACACGTATGTCCATGGTTGGCATTGACCAGAAAACAGGCAAAGAAATCAAGGGTTAATGTCAATGACAGATATTAAACAAAAATCAAGACTTGATTGGACCGATAACGACTGGGCAACTTATTTAAGTTGTCCGGTCGCAAAGATTTCAGGATATAAAAAAATTCTGAATGAAAATTATCTTATGGCTTTGGAACAAGACAAGGAAACCAAAAACTATGCTTTCGCGATGTATCGTTATGATATTGCACCGTCTGAACAAAAACGTTTGCGGTTATTGCTTTCTTCCAAGAGTCAATTTGCACAAAAACAAGATGCTCTTACACACGCGAACAATATTATTTCAACACTGGAATTAAATGACTTTTATGCCAAGGCATTAAATGTACCCACCAAGGCAATACAAATGTTATTAATTCGTGAAAAATAATTTCTAAACCGGGGGGAATAAAAATGGATATGGAACAATTAATGGCCCAGGCCAAGGAATTGCAAGACAAAGTTGCATCGGCCCAGGAAAAATTGGCAAAAACTAAAATTACGGGTATGGCATCGGGTGGTGCATGCATTGTTGAAATGACCGGCAAATACGATTTATTGTCTGTGAAATTGCGTGAAGATATTGCTGGTCACAGCGCCAAAGAAATATCCGATATTGTGATGGCGGCGTTTCGTGATGCTAAGTCCAAGGCTGATTCTGTTATTGATAATGTTATGGGTGATGCAACCGCCGGAATGCCGTTGTAAAAGTGGTTAGTGTTAGTGGTTAGTATTTAGTGGGGGAAACAATGGAAGAAAACAAATTATCTTTTGAAGAAGCATATAAACAATTAACCGAATTGGTTAAAAAAATGGAATCGGGCGAAATGCCATTGGCTGATTCTGTTGCCGCATACGAACAGGGTATTAAATTAAAAGCATATTGCGAACAGATGCTTAAAGAGGCCGAATTAAAAATCGAAACATTAAAGGTTTCATCAACCCAAGAATAACGGATTACGCCGTGTCTGAAAAAAGCAAATTAACGCCCGTAATGCAACAATATGTTGATATGAAATCGGAAAATCCCGATGCGTTACTTATGTTTCGTTTGGGTGATTTTTATGAATCTTTTTTTGAAGATGCAAAAATAATAAGTGAAAATTTGGGGTTGGTTTTAACATCACGCGGATCGGACGGTGATGGCGAAAATATTCCTATGTGCGGGATTCCGTGGCATGCGGCGGACAATTATTTTGGGCGGCTTGTGCGGGCTGGTTTTCGTGTCGCATTGGTTGAACAAATGGAAACCCCGGCCCAGGCCAAGGAACGCGGTCATAAATTTATCGAACGAAAAATTATTCGTGTTTTAACGCCCGGAACATTAACAGATGAAAACTTATTAAATCCAAAAACATCTAATTTCTTGGTTGCGGTTGCACCAATGGACAATGGGGCGTTTGATATTGCAGGCTGTGATATTTCAACGGGTGAATTTTTTGTTGGCGCATCAAATAATTTAATTGATGATATGGTGCGTGTATCACCGGCGGAAATAATTTATCCGTCCGCAATCGCTGAAAGACCGGAAATAATGCACATACGTGATACATTTAAAACGACACCGGTTTATGAAAAATTATATATTCGCAGTGATATTAACTTAATCGTATCCCGCGTATTTTCCGGCGCGATTGATGGCGAAAAGAATACAAGTCCTGCGATATCTTTGCTTGCGGGATATTTATTTAATACGCAACGCGGTGCCGAAATTACATTCCGTGCACCACACGGGTTTAAAAGTGGTGCACAATTATTAATTGATTCCGCAACTTGGAAAAGTTTGGAAATAGATGCCCCCATAAACGACGGCGGAATATGTTTATTGGATGTCATTGATAAAACAAAAACATCCGCCGGGGCGCGTAAATTGCGCGGATACTTGCGTTCTTTGTCGGGGGATATGGACACAATCAAACCACGCCAAGAACACATATCACATATGGTAATAAATCCAAATGTCGCGGGATTGGTTGCGAATACACTGGAATCGATTCCAGATGTTGGGCGGTCGTTGTCGCGCCTGTTGTCGGGTCGTGGGACACCGCGCGATATGAAACATATTTGCGATTTTTTAATTGAATTACCAAACGCAAAAATGTTGGCATCGCGATTGGACGCGGGATTACAAAATATTTTTGAATCAATAAAAACGCATGACGCATTGGCATTGGAATTAAGAAATGCATTATCTGATGAATTGCCTACTTTTTTCCGTGACGGTGGTGTGATTCGTGATGGGTTTGATGTTGCATTGGATAAAATGCGAATGTTGTCGCATGGTGCACGCGAAACAATTGCGGGATTGCAATCGCAATATGCCGCCCAGACCGGGGTTCACACATTAAAGATAAAATATAACAATATACTTGGTTATTTTATCGAAGTTCCCGCCGCCCGTGCTGATGTGTTAATGGCGCCGGATTCTGGATTCATACATCGTCAAACAATGGCTGGGAATGTGCGTTTTACAACTGAACAATTAATAAATCTGGACAACGATGTCCGCAATGCCGCGGAACACGCCGCCGGCATAGAATCAGAAATCGTGTCAAATTTAATAAATAAAATTCGCGATATAGCCGATGATATTTTGGCGGCCGCGGACACACTGGCGGATTTGGATGTTTGGTTTGCACTGTCGCGTTGTGCATCATTGTATAATTGGGTTTGCCCAGAAATAACAACAGATACAGCATTTGATGTTGTCGGTGGTCGCCACCCTGTCATTGAATATGCGTTACAGAAAACAGGTGATGCATTTGTTAAAAACGACTGCAATTTAAATGTGCATCCGATTGCGTTGCTGACCGGGCCAAATATGGCGGGTAAATCAACATATCTGCGCCAGAATGCGCTTATTGTTGTGTTGGCGCACCTGGGCTCTTTCGTTCCGGCAACGCGCGCCACAATCGGAATTTGCGATCAGTTGTTCAGTCGCGTTGGTGCATCGGACAACCTGGCGGCGGGGCAATCAACATTTATGGTCGAAATGAGTGAAACAGCAAACATCCTGCGTCGTGCAACCGCACAATCGTTTATTATATTTGACGAGATTGGACGTGGCACCGCAACATATGACGGTATGGCAATTGCCCAGGCGGTTTTGGAATATATGAATCAGCTTCGCGCACGAACGTTGTTTGCGACACATTATCACGAATTGACCGCATTGGTTGGTGATGCGCCGGATAAATTACAAAATGTTGCGTGCTTAACAATCGATGTTCGCGAACACAATAACGAAATAATCTTTATGCATAAAATTGTATCGGGTGTTGCAAATCGTTCATACGGTATTCATGTTGCGCGTATGGCGGGCATGCCGGACGCGGTTGTTGCGCGTGCTGCGACTGTGCTTTCGGAACTGGAAGATCGCGCGCCCGCACAAATTGCGCAACCACAAAATACCGCAACGCCACAAAAACCTGTACATAGCGGGCGCGTTGAATCACCGGACGCGACAACAAAACAACTGGATTTATTTGGATAAAATATGGACGGTTGGATAATCCTTGATAAAGAATCTGGTTTGTTTTCACGCACGGCGGGCGGGCGCGTGGCGCGTATGTTCGGCAATAAAAAGTTCGGACATATCGGCACACTGGACCCGATGGCATCGGGGGTACTGCCCATCGCCATTGGAAATGCGACAAAAATGATTCCCTTTGTCGAAGAAGTAAACGAACAAAAAAAAGAATATTTATTCGGTGTACGTTTTGGGACAGAAACAGATACACTGGACATAACGGGGCGCACGATTCGTGATGGCGGACGCACGCCGACAGATACAGAAATAGGAAAAATACTACCGTCTTTTATTGGCGAATCTTTACAAACGCCCCCGATTTATTCAGCGGTGCATGTGGCGGGACGGCGCGCATACGAAGTTGCGCGTGAAAACCAAGATATTGAAATACCGCCGCGCAAAATCACCATTTATGAACTGGAATATACCGGAAAATCGGGCGATTCGTGGGGTTTTCGTGTGGTCTGTTCGCGTGGCACATATGTTCGTGCGATTGCGCGCGATATTGCACAGCGGCTGGGCACAATTGCGACTGTCAATATGATCCGCCGCGTAACATCGGGTTGTTTTGATATAAAACACTCAGTAAAACTTGATTTTCTGGAAAATCTGGTTAATAATAGCGCGGACATCGGAAAATATCTGATGCCGGTGGATTTTGGACTGGGGGACATTCCGGTTCTGAATCTGGACGACAAAGATGCCGAATTATTTATTCACGGTGGCTTTGTTGATGTGTCGGCGCCCGACGGGTTGGCACGCGTATATTGCGGTAATTTTATCGGAATAGGGTGGGTCGATGCCGGCAAATTAAAACCAAAACGAACAATATAACAAAAAGGAAAACATAATGTCCGTTACAAAAGAAAAAAAGGCAGAATTAGTTGCCGCATATAAAACAAGTGATAAAGACAATGGTGGCAGTGCCGCGTCCCAGGTTGCTATTTTGACCGAACGCATTCGCAATCTTACCGCGCATATGAAGAATAACCACAAAGACGAACATTCAAAACGTGGTCTGAAATTGATGGTTAATCACCGCAAGAAATTGTTGGCATACATTAAAAACAACAATGTTTCTGAATACGAAGATTTGATTAAGAAATTAGGTCTGCGTAAATAAAAAAACCCGCCGAAATGGCGGGTGTTTTATTCTTCTTTCATATCTTCGGAAATCTCTTGTTCTTCTTCGCGCTTTTCAGCCAGGTATTTTTCCAACCAATGATTATCAAACTTTAATTTCCGAACATCTTCGTTTTTAAGCAAACGCTGTTGCAGGGGAATTGTTGTCTTTATCCCTTCGACAACAAATTCGTCCAGCGCGCGTTCCGCACGCATTATGCACGCTGGTCGGCTTTGTGCATGAACAATCAATTTCGCAATCATAGAATCGTATGTCGGCGGAATTGTGTATCCGGTGTAAACCGCGCTGTCCACGCGCACGCCAAGTCCGCCCGATGGCGCGTAAAGCGTTATTGTGCCCGGGCATGGGGTAAAGTTTTCAGGATCTTCGGCATTAATGCGAAATTCCATCGCGTGGCCATGCGGAATAATGTTCGATTGTGTATATCCCAATTTTTCGCCCGCGGCGACACGAATCTGTTCTCGAACCAAATCCACACCGTACACCATTTCGGTTACCGGGTGTTCGACCTGTAACCTTGTATTCATTTCCAGGAAATAGAACTTGCCGTCCTGGAACATAAATTCAAAAGTTCCGACACTGGAATATTTCATCTTTTTCGCGGCGGTTTTGCAGATTTCAATCATATCATCGCGCTGTTTCTGGGTCAGTGCCGCCGCCGGGCATTCTTCCATAACTTTCTGGTTCTTGCGTTGCAACGAGCAATCGCGTTCGCCGAAAATCACCACATTGCCGTGTTTGTCACCCAGGACTTGGAACTCTATATGCCGCGGATGCAACAGTAACTTTTCCATATACAGTGTATCATCGCCGAAACCGGATTTAGCCTCTTGCTTTGTGATATTAAACGCCTCGGTCATTTCATCGGCGGACATCACCGCGCGCATACCGCGCCCCCCGCCGCCGGCGGCCGCTTTTAACATAACGGGGTAACCAATCTTGTCCGCCCATTTTAACGCATCGTCAACCGATTTTACCGCGCCATCTGAGCCAGGCACCACCGGCAGACCACATTTAATTGCGGTTTTTTTGGCATTAACCTTGTCCCCCATTTTTTCAATCATGGCGGGTTCCGGGCCAATCCAAATCATACCATGCTGTTCCACCTTTTGCGCAAAGTCCGCGCGTTCAGATAAAAATCCATATCCTGGGTGAATCGCATCCGCATTGGTCAGCAACGCAGCCGTTAAAATCGCAGATTCGTTCAGGTAAGAATCCCGCGCAGCCGCCGGCCCAATGCATACAGATTCGTCCGCCAATTGCGTGTGCATTGCGTTTTTATCCGCGGTTGAATATACAGCAACCGTACGAATGCCCATATCGCGACACGCACGAATTATTCGCAACGCTATTTCGCCACGATTGGCAATTAAAATCTTTTTTATTTTTGGCATATCTTATTCAACAATAATCAATGGTTGGTCAAATTCGACGGCTGCGCCATCGGTTACCAATATTTTCTTTACAACCCCATCAACATCAGACTTAATCGGGTTAAAGGTTTTCATAGCCTCGACCAATGCGACTGTATCGCCGGCATGAACGGTTGCGCCAACCTTGATAAACGGTTTTGCACCCGGTTCCGGTGCCAAATAAACAACCCCAACCATTGGTGATTTAAATGCGTGACCACTTATTTGTGGTTCATCCACAACCGCGGAAATCGGCGTGTTTTTACCGGTTGCGACCGTGGCGGCGGGAACGCCCCCCTTGGCCAAATGAATACGACGCGTGAACAGCCCGAATAAAAACCGGCGTTCAAAATCAATCTCTGTTATGCCCATGTCATCCATTTTCTTGGACAAGGATTCCATGGTTGCATTAAAAGACATTTTTTAATCCTCTTGTTAATAAATAAATCATTATGTCTTGGTACCTTTAATTTTACACTTATAAACCCGTAAAGTCAAGGCACCGGGTCGTATCCACACCCGCCACCCGGCCGACAACGCAATATGCGTTTTATTCCCATATAAATGCCACGTAACGCACCATATTTGGATATAGCCTGGGCTGTATACTCGCTGCAACTTGGGGTAAAGCGACACGCGTTCCGCCCACCAATGACCGGTGATATGTGCCGCTGATAGCACCGCACCATACATAAAGCGCCACGTGCAAAAAACGACTGTTTATTCGGCATCTTTTGGTTGGGGTTTTGGGTTTTTCTTTAAATATGTCAACGCACGCGCCATCGCCGCCCGACCATCATCCCGGGTGGCATCCAATATACCGCGGCGCGCAATAAAAACATAGTCCATATCACCGCGCAGTCGTTTTTCATTAAACCGAATCCAGTCCCGCAAGAGCCGCTTTGCCCGATTACGTTGAACCGCAAATTTAAATGTCCGCTTGGTCACCGTTAACCCGTATCGTGGCGTATCTGGTATTACACACGGCTTCATCCGTATGAAGAAAAACGCCGATTTTGCCACAGGGTTTTCATCGGTCATTAAAAAGTCTCTATGATTCTTTATCGTATCTCGCATGATTGGGTATCATACCATAATAAACAAATAATCAAACTTTTTTATATGGCACCTTGATTTTTTGCATTTCGCGTTTTATAGTGCAAAAAAATCAATATTTTGGGGGCAAATATGTATAATTGGCTGATGAAATTCTTTTCCGCGGACATGGCAATTGATTTAGGTACTGCAAATACATTGATTTATGTCAAAGGTCGCGGAATCGTATTAAACGAACCATCTGTGGTTGCGGTCCAGGAAAACAGATTACAGGGTCGCAAAGAAATACTTGCCGTCGGGGCCGAGGCTAAAAAGATGTTCGGTCGTACCCCGGGTGCAATTACCGCCGTGCGTCCACTGCGTGATGGCGTTATTGCGGATTTCGAAGTTGCCGAAGAAATGATTAAATACTTTATTCGCAAGGTTCATCATCGCAGTCCTATTGCCGCCCCATTAATTATTATTTGTGTACCATCCTGTGCGACCCAGGTTGAACGCCGCGCTATCCAGGAAGCCGCCGATGCCGCCGGCGCA
>CAMVKK010000010.1 GCA_947168075.1 uncultured Alphaproteobacteria bacterium | reverse complement strand
CCATAGAGATATTTATAAAATAATAAATGAAAAAGTTCAACATAAAACCAAAACACATTAATTGACCGAACCGATTTCGGCATGTTTTCGCGCACCAAAACAGAATCATTATTATCCATGTGTATATGCCCAAAAGGATAAATGCGCCCAAAAATCCAAATTCTTCGCCCAGCATCGTATAAATAAAATCAGTCTGTTTTTCAGGCAAAAATGATTGTTGTGATTGGGAACCACGCATATACCCCTGGCCCAGGAAACCACCGGAACCAAATGCGATTTTTGCCTGGTTTATTTGATACCCAACACCGCGTGCATCATGGTCTGGATTAATAAATGTTATAATACGGTCGCGCTGATAATCATGCATGCCGCCATACCATACAACCGGTGCCGCCAATATTCCCAAAACAAACGCAATAATAAACCATTTTTTTGGTGCACCAACAATGTAAAATATTCCAATGGTGATAAGTCCTAATGATAATGCTGTCCCCAAATCTGGCTGGGCTACAATCAATCCAAACGGAATTAATAATAAAAATATAGGTAAAATGTAATTTTTAATCTGGGTCAATTCCACAGAATTCATCCATGCAAAATATCGCGCCAATGCCATAACCAGTGTGATTTTTATAAATTCAGATGGCTGAACATTTATAAAACCAATGTTTAACCAACGTTGTGCGCCCATACCAGTATGCCCCACAAAAGTAACCAAAATAATCATCAATAATGCAATGGCATAAATAAGATATGCAGATTTAATCCATAATTTTATATTTGAAAATGCCGCTATAAAAAACACAACAAACCCAAGCAACATTTTAAATAATTGTGGCAAAGCAAATGGTTGCCATGAACCACCGCCCGCCGAATATAATACAACAGTCGAAAGCGCCAAAACAATGCACATAGGCGTAAATAATGCCCATGAAAAACGGGACATCTTTTCGGACATACGCATCATATTTGCATTTGAAACACGTGTTTGTTGTTTTTGCATTTTATGCCCCCGACTTTAATAGTTCTTTCATAACCGCCGCTGCGGTTCGTGCCGCAGGTCCCGACCCGCCCGAATGTTCTGTAATAATACACACAACATATTTTGGATTGTTTGTCGGGGCGTATCCAACAAATAAACCGTGATTTCGCATATTCCATTTTAATTGATCGTTTGTTAAAACACCGCGTTGGCGTTCAGATTTGGAAATACTTCGAACCTGGGACGTGCCGGTTTTGCCGCCCATGCGTGCACCGTCAACATTAATTGCACTGCCGGCGGCGGTACCACCTGGTTTGGTAACCTCTTCCAGTCCTGTTAAAACATATTTTATATTTTGTTCTTTTAAATTCAGATTTGAAAATCGTGGCATTTTATCAGATAAAATAAGACGAGGTTTGACCGCTTTATTTGAAACAACACGTGCCAACATGGTTGCCAATTGCAAACAATTTACTAAAATAAACCCTTGTCCAATACCCGAAATAACTGTATCACCGTTAACCCATTGGGTGCCGGTATTTTTTTCCTTCCACTTTTTATCAGGAATAATACCAGGCATTTCGCGTGCCAAAATATCACCCATAAATTTTTCTGTGAATCCCAGTTTTATCGCCATGCGTTTAATTGCATCTATGCCGATTTTTAATGCCAATTGATAAAAATATATGTCGCAAGAATGCTTCAATGCCCCAGCCAAGTCTACATAGCCGTGCCCGTGATGTTCCCAACAATGATATCGTCTGTCGCCATAGTCCCAATGTCCCGGACAAAATACAGTTTGTTTTGGTGATATTGCGCCCGATTCCAATGCCGCCAATGCAACAACTATTTTGAATGTAGAACCGGGTGGATATAATCCTTCGACTGTTTTATTCATAAACGGTTTTGCAACATCAGATATTAATGACGCAATATATTCATCACCATCATCCGATGTAAACTGATTTGGGTCAAACCCCGGGGTTGATACCATTGCCAAAATATCGCCGTTTTCAACATCCATTGCAACACCACAACCTGCACGATGTGTTGTCAATGCATCAAACATAACGCGTTGCGCCCCGCCATGAATCGTTGTTTGTAAATCAAGCCCGGGTATTGGTTCGATAAATTGTGATTTATCTTCGCCTGTAACACGACCAACGGCATTTGTAATCATCACTGTTTGTCCGGGGATTCCCGCCAAATCATTATTATATCTTTTTTCCAGACCAGTTATTCCGGTTGTATAAAAAGGTGCCGCCGCAATTGGTTTTACCGGTTCCCCGACATATCCAAAAAATTGTGAACCCGCCGGTCCCATTTCATATATGCGCGAATAACCACTGGCCACGCGCAGCCCCGGCAAATTTTTCGCCTGGATTTTTGCTAATTCGGACCAATCTGTATTCTGGCTTACCAATACGGGTTGAAAGCCTGGTTGTTTTGCGATTTTTTCACGAATTTTTTTTACACGTTTTTCTTTTAAATTTAATTCGTGTGCAACTGTATCAACCAATGCATCAACATCGTCTGATTCTTCGGGAACGATGTATATGCGGTAAATCGGCGTATCGCGCGATATAGGCGACCCGTCCCGTGATAATATTTTTCCACGTGGCGGCATGTTAATCTGAATTCTAAAAGAATTATTTTCGCTTTTTTTAAGGTACGATTTATGATTAAAAATCTGCATTTGCAACATACGCAACACCAGAACAGATGTTAATATTGCACCACCCGTTAAAAACAGAGCACTGCGGCGGTCAAACACATTTGTAATTTCTTTATCTATCATGCCCAACCGTCCGTATAAAGTTTGTAATTGGTAAATACAATGTGGTAATCCAAGCAAATGTCCAAACCATACGCCCAAACACCGTCCAATTTAAATGAATAATTTCAGATAAAAATATTCCAACACCGATAAATATCATAAATATATCAATCGCATTATAGTCCATATCACGCAAATCAACGAAAATCTGGAACCCATTAATGGCATAACATAAACAATAAATTGCCGTCCAATAACATAGGGTATTCAAATTATAATCAATTAAAAAACAGAACAATAATCCAAATGGCATAAACCACGGTGTTGGGCGGATAAATGTACAGAAAAATATCGGAATTAACGCCAATATTCCGCCCGGATTCCAAAAAGGCGCGGCCAGCCGCCATAAAAATATCACCGTTAAAAACGGAAATATTTTGCGTAAAAAATTTACAATGTTTTCTTTCATTGATATATCGAACCGTTATCAAATTGCAAAACAATTACGCGCGACAGTTGTCCCGGATTTAATACATTTACATCTGTTTGGTTTTTCATAGATCCAACATAAATGCCGGCGGGTAAAACACCACTTATATTACTGGTAATTAATTGCAGGTCCGCAGCGGCACGAAAGTTAGGGTCACTGAAAAATCCGATTGTTGGTGTTGATGAACCATTTCCAGATAAAAATCCATATACCTCGTATCCCGCTATACGAACCGCAATATTTGTATCTGTGTCGGTTACCGAACGAACACGGGCGAAATTTGCCCCGCCATCAATAACAACCCCCGCAAATTGATTAGACGGTGATACAACCACCATGCCGGGCGTAATACCATCTTTTGTTCCACGATTAATTAAAAAAGTATTATGGTGCAATGCACGATTATCATGAATAACATCTGCGATGACTGTTTTGTGTGGTATAGAACGCGCCAATCCAATTTCGGATGCCATTTTTTTGTTTTCTGCTATTGACACATCACACAGATTTTTGTTTGCCAACGCATCACTAAGGCGCACACGCAATTCTTCGTTTTCTGCACGCAGTGTCGAAAGTTCATGCATATTTTCAAACATATCGCCCACAACCCGCACCGGCCAAGTAATAACATCGCCAACCGCATTTGCCACCGGCAATACCACATGGGCAAGTGCGTTCATAATGCGATAATCCGGCTTTGCAATCATTATATATATGAACAATACAGGCAAAACCATTGCCGCCGCTGCGGACTTTATGATAGTCATTATTTTATAAGATGTGGGTTTTTCTATCATCGGTGTCAGTTTAAACACTAAAAAACGAACATTCAATAAAAACTTGATTTTTTGAATAATTATGCCAAAATAAAGCCCGTTGAATGTCCAAAGTGGCAATTGGCTGCCACCAGGAAATAATAAAAAAGAGGTTAAAATGCCAAAATTAAAGACAAAGTCGTACTTGAAAAAGCGCGCATCTATGACTGCAACTGGGAAAATCCGTGTTGCCAGAAATGCTCATAAAAAATTACTGCGTCACAAATCGAAACGCGCGAATAACGCGGGTTCGAAACCACAGTATTTGAACGAAAACATGGTCGGTCAGGCGAAAATCTTGGCCCCGTATGGTTTGAAATAAGTAAAGGGGGCAAATTATGGCAAGAGTAAAACGCGGAACAACCGTTCGTCAAAAACACAATAAAATTCTGGAACGTGCCAAGGGATACCTGGGCCGTCACAGCACAACATATCGTGCCGCACGTGAAAAAACAGAAAAAGCGGGTCAGTATGCATATCGCGATCGTCGTGTTAAAAAACGCGAATTTCGTGGTTTGTGGATTGTCCGTATTAACGCCGCGGTGCGTTCTCATGGTTTGACATACAGCCAATTTATGAACGGCCTTAAAAAGGCTGGTATTGCCCTGGACCGCAAGGTTTTGGCGCAAATGGCATATGATAACGATGCTAATTTCGTAAAATTGGTTGATGCCGCAAAACGATTTAGCGCAGGGGATAATAAATAACCCTTGGCGGAACTGTTTTGTTTTGTAATAATAAGACCGTCCGGGGACGGTCTTTATTATTTAATATAAAGGTAAAGTTATGCAGGAACAGATTAAAAAAATTAATACACTGGAAAAACTTCAAGCGTTATACACCGCGACTTTCGGCAAAAACGGCACGATGACGGCGCGCCTTAAACAAATGCGCGATATGGACAATGATGCACGCGCCGCACTGAATCGTGAAAACGCCGAATTGCGTGAATTGTTCAAAACGCGCCAGGCGGAAATCGAAAACGCGGTTATGATGGCGGCGTTAAAGGGTGAAAAACTGGATCCGTCATTGAATCCTATGCCGGAAAATCGCGGAACATTGCATCCTGTGACCCAGAGTTTGCGCGAAATATCGGCAATTTTAGAATCTTTTGGTTATTCACTGCGGACGGGGCCGGAAATCGAGGATGACTGGCATAACTTTACCGCGCTTAATACCCCGGCGCATCACCCCGCCCGCGATATGCAGGATACTTTTTTCCTGCCAAATGGTAATGTTATGCGGACACAAACAAGTGCGATACAAATTCGTTCCATGGAAAAGGAAGGTGTTCCAATTAAGATTTTCGGTATTGGTTCTACTTATCGCAAGGAAATGGACGCGACACACGCGCCCCAGTTCCGCCAGATAGAAGGTTTATATGTTGATAAAAATATAACTATGTCTGATTTAATTGGCGATATTCGTGCATTTTTATCGGCGTTCTTTGAAATGGACAATGTAGAATTGCGTATTCGTCCATCATACTTTCCTTTTACCGACCCCAGTATAGAGGTTGATATGAAATGGCATGGTGGAAAATGGCTAGAAATTATGGGTGCCGGAATGGTTCATCCAAATGTGTTGCGCAATTGCAATATTGACCCAGATAAATACCAAGGGTTCGCGTTCGGATTCGGTTGGGATCGACTTGCGATGTTAAAATATGGTCTGGACGATATTCGTGAATTTTCGGCGTCTGATGTGCGCTGGTTAAAAAACAGCGGATTTTAATACGGGGGTGAAATTATGAAATGGACATTTGATTGGTTAAAAGAATACCTGGATACAAAATTGTCTGCGGACGAAATTGCAGACACACTGACCCGTATTGGATTGGAAATAGACGATGTGTCATCGCCCGTTGCGCCGATTGCGGCAAAGATTGTTGAATGTGAACCGGTTCCGGGCAGTGATCACCTGCATGTATTAAAGGTGGACGATGGAACCAAGGAATTACGTCAGGTTGTATGTGGTGCACCGAATGCGCGTGTTGGGTTAATTTCTGCATTGGCATTACCGGGCTGTGTTATTGATGGACATGAAATTCAGCCGGGTAAATTACGCGGCGTTATGTCCAATGGTATGATGTGCAGTGCGCGCGAGTTAGGCATAAGTGATGACCACAGTGGTATTATTGAATTAGACCCGAAAACAAAAATCGGTTCGCCTGTGTTAAGTGTTAAAACAGTATTTGACGCGGGTATTACACCAAACCGTCCGGACTATCTGTCGGTGCGTGGTATTGCGCTTGATTTATCTGCGGCGGGTGCGGGTAAATATATTGCAACTGAACCCGCCGAATTAAAACCAGTGAAATCATCGCGCAAGGTTAATGTTAAAACAGACCTGTGTCCGACATATTGCTTTGCCGAAATACATAATATTAAAATGGCAAAAAGTGATGATGTGATTGCATCACGCTTATCGGCGATTGGAATTAATCCGAAAAATGCGCCGATTGATGCGACAAACTATATTTGCTATGACATGGGTCAACCGATGCACTGTTTTGATGCGGACGAAGTTGTTGGTGATCTTGTTGTTCGTATGGCGCGTGATGGTGAAAAGTTTACCGACTTGTTCGGAAATGAACACGAATTAAAAAATACTGATATTGTTATTGCGGACGATATGGGGGCGTTGGCAATCGCCGGTGTTGTTGGTGGTGCGCGCGCGATGACCAATGATAATACTAAAAACATTATTTTGGAATCTGCGTATTTTGACCCTGTTTCTGTGCGTAAAACATCAAAACGGCTGGGGATGTCCACCGATTCATCATATCGATATGAACGCGGAATTGATCCAACAATGACCGGACGTGCGTTGGCATTTGCCGCAAAAATTATAATGGACGCGTGTGGCGGAAAAATTGTTGGCACCGGTATCGGTGGCAAAAATGATTACAAACCACGCCACATTAAATACACGCCCGATATGTTGCTGAAAAAAACTGGTATTGATATTGATGCCAAAACCCAGGAAAAGATTTTAACTAAATTGGGTTACACAATCGATGTTAAAAAATCACACTGGGTTGTTACCCCGCGTGTGGCGCGTGTCGATGTTGAAATACCGGAAACGATAATCGCCGATTTGATTCGTATTTATGGTTATGAAAAAATTGCAAAATCTAATACACGGACTTCTGGGGTTATTGCAACAGCACACGATGATTTTGATATTAAAACAAAAATATTATTGGCATCACGTGGTCTGAACGAATCAATTACTTTTGGTTTTGGTAATTCGGCGGTGGAAAGTTTATTGTCGGATAAACCAATTATCAAGATTGCAAATCCGATTATCAATGATTTGGATACTGCGCGGAACGGGCTGCTTGGTAATCTACTTATTGCGGTTGCGAATAATGAAAAACGTGGATATGCCGATTTGAACCTTTTTGAATTGGGGACGGCGTTTGATGGCGACCAACCGGGGCAACAGCATACGCAAATCTGTATTGTGCGCACTGGGGCGAATTCGCCGCGGCACTGGATGCACCGTAATCGTAATGTTGATATTTATGATGTAAAAGCGGATTTGATTGCGTTAATGTGTGGTCAAAACTTCACAGTATCGGCGGACGGCGCACCAAAATGGGCGCATCCGTTCCAATATGGAAAATTGGTTCAGGGTAAAAAAACAATTGCCGAATTTGGCGCATTACATCCGGCGGTTGCAAAAAAGTTGCACATTAAAACACCGACTGTAATCGCGATTGTTGACGATATAAATAACTTGCCGCATGGACATAAATTGAAACACGAAACACTTTCCGAATTTCAACCGATAACGCGCGACTTTGCATTTATTGTGGACGGCGACACAATGGCGGAATCGCTTGTCGGTGCGGCGAAATCCGCGGATCGGCGTATAGTGGACGCAATTGTATTTGATGCGTTTGATATGGGGAACGGTAAAAAATCCATTGCATTTACAATCACAATTCAGCCAACCGAAAACATGAACGATGAAGAATTGATAAAATTACAAAACACTGTCATCGCCAATGTTGAAAAAAAGTGTAATGCAAAAATAAGGGATAAATAATCACTAAAAAAGCCGGTAAATGCCGGCTTTTTTATATCTTTTTATCACGTGATTCACACCATTTTGAAACCGGGCATTCGGCACATTTTGGGGATATGGCGCGACAGATATATCGACCGTGTAAAACCATCACATGATTTACAATATTGTGGTATTTCTTTGGAATAACGGTTAATAATTTTGCTTCGACTTTTTCAGGGGTATTTTCAGAATCGCCAACCCAGCCGTATCGGTGTGCATTACGAAACACATGTGTATCAACCCCGATATTTGGCGCGCCCCATAAAACATTCATAATAACATTTGCGGTCTTTTGTCCAACACCGGATAATTTCATCAATTCATCACGATTGTGATATTTTTTTGGAAATCGCCAGTTTGCTTCATCGCCCTGCCCGATTAATTGTTGGGAAAGATTATAAATAGATTTCGCTTTGTTATTAAAAAACGATATTTGCGAAATGTATTTTTTTATGCCGCCCACCCCCAGTGCCGCCATTTTTTCTGGTGTCGGTGCAGTCTTGAAAAGTGCCGGCGTAACCTCATTCACTTTTTTATCGGTCGCCTGGGCAGACAAAATAACAGCCACCGCAAAAGTAAATTCGTTTGTGGAATAGAGTTCCGAACGAATCTCCATATTTATAGATTTTGGAACAACGGTAAAATACTTTTGCGGTGTTATCATTATGCCTTTTCTATTTTGATTGATAATGCATAACCTTCGATTTCGGTATTGTGTTCACCGTCACCCGTTTCCATTTCGCGAATCAATGCATCACGCATAATGCGTTTTTTATGTGTATCTATCGCCAATGCAAGCGCAGGATCGGCATTATAGGTCATTTTGATACGATCGGAAACATCCAGCCCAATTGCTTTGCGCGTATCTTGGATAAAGCGCAGTGCATCGTTCGCCAAACCTTCGGCAACCAGTTCCGCGTTGATTTCGGTATTTAACACAACGACCGCGGTATTATCTGGTAATGCCGCACCGGTTACACCATCACGAACAGTTAAACGATTTTCAAATTCGTCCGAGTTCAATGTGTATTCGCCGACAATCAATTTGTCGCCATCGATTGTATAGTTCCCGTTCTTTACCGCAGGAATAATCTTGCTTAGTGCGCCACCCAAACGCGCGCCGATTTTCGGTGTGATTAAATACACAAAAGAATCAGCCACATCAGTCGTATGTGCACGGAATTTGACATTTTTCACATTTAATTCATCTGCGACAATGTCAGCAAATTCCGACAAATCGGCCCCCGCAATTGTCATGTCGGAAAGCGGCAAACGATTACGCAATTTATATTGTTCGCGCAATTTATTTCCAACCGATACAACCATTTGCACGCGGCGCATGTCGGACAATAACTTTTCATCAACCGCGCCCGCCGTTGGGAAATCAGTTAAATGAACCGATTCTGAACCGGTCAGGTTTTTATAAATATATTCCGATATAAACGGCGCGAACGGTGCCAAACAACGACACAGTGTGGTCAGCACGACATACAGTGTATTAAATGCTGTTTGGTCTTCGTCCCAGAAACGCGTGCGCGAACGGCGAATATACCAATTGTTTAACACGTCCAAGAATCGAACAAATTCTTTGATTGCGATATCTGGTTTATACGCATCTAATGCATCGCCAACGATTTTTATTAACACATTTAATTCAGATAAAATATATTTATCCAATGCGTTTTCCGAAGATGCATCATCTGTCGCGTTAATGTTCCCCGCGTTCGCATACAGTGTAAAGAAGTGATATGCATTCCAAAGCGGTGTCAAAATAGTTTTAATAGTTTCGTTGAAAACTTTACCATCTTTGTCAACACCGACAGGTTCCGCTTTCAAGAAATTACTGCCCTGGATAAACAGACGAATTGCATCCGCACCAAATGTTTCCAGTTGTTCGGTTGGATCCACGAAGTTCTGTAATGATTTAGAAAACTTACGCTTGTTTTCATCGACAATCATACCATTGGCTGAAACTGTTTTGAATGCTGGTTTGTCAAACAGTGCAACAGCCATAACCATCAACGCATAAAACCAACCGCGCGTTTGATCTTGACCTTCGATAATATAATCGGCTGGGAAAGTTTTTGCAAATTTATCTTTGTTTTCGAACGGATAATGTAACGATGCAAATGGCATAGAACCACTTTCCACCCAACAATCCAAAACATCGGTTATGCGTTTCCAACCGTCCTTTTCCAGTTTATCAAGAGTTGGCCGATGCAGGTCGTCAATTTTTATACCAAAGAAATCTTCCATTTCGGCAATAGAACCAAATATCTTGTATTCGCCGTCCTTTTCCCAAATTGGCAATGGAACACCCCAAAAACGATTGCGTGAAATACCCCATGCACGTGCGCCCTCGATCCACGACATGAAACGATTTCCAGCCGATGTCCATGTTGTATCATTTTTTGTTATTTCAACAACGCGGTCGCGGATTTTTGGAACATCAATATACCACGCGTCCGTTGCACGATAGATTAACTTTTCATGGCTGCGTGGGCCAAATGGATAACTGTGTTTATGTTGTGATTTCTGAACCAGGCGACCATTTTGCTTTAACCAATCGATAATTTTTGGATTTGCAACGAATATATTTTCACCCGCCCAATCAGTAACCGTTGAATCAAAATTACCATAGTCATCAACATTTAAAATAATCGGAAATTGTGCATCCACGGCACGTGCGGCAATATAGTCATCTTCACCAAACGCGGGTGCGATATGTACGATTCCAGTTCCATCACCATCACTTACATAATCGGCAGATATTACCTGGTGCAACAATGGGTCGCTGTTTTCATAGTAATTAAACAACGGTTTGTAATGCATACCAACCAATTCAGACCCCAATACAGTTCCCAAGTTTTCAGATTCGCCAAAAATCTTTTCATATGCTTTTAATCGAGATTCCGCCAAAACATACACATGACCGTCAGCGTGGCGCACCCGAACATATTTCATTGTCGGGTTTACCGCCAATGCCGAATTTGCCGGCAATGTCCATGGTGTTGTTGTCCACGCAATTGCGCGGTCGCCGTTTTCCATTTCAAACCAAACAGTCACGGTATCATCAACAATATCTTGATATTCGCTTGACGCTTCACTGTTAGACAAAACGGTGCCCAATTTCCAATCGTATGGATTAACCTTGAAATCTTTATACAGTAATTCGCGGTCATAAAGTTGTTTCAGTGCCCAAATTACCGATTCCATATAATTTTTATCCATTGTGCGGTAACCATAATTATCACCACCATCAACCCAACGACCAATGCGTTCAAAATAGCGCAACCATTCGGTTGAATATGTCATAACATCCGATTTGCACATATCGCAAAATGCGCCAATTCCAGATTCCGCAACAATATCCTTGGCAGATTTTTTTTGCTTTTTTTCGACGCTGTTTTCTGCGGGCAGACCATGGCAATCCCACCCCAGTTCGCGCATCACATGATATCCACGCATAGTTTTATAACGTGAAACCATATCCTTGATCGCAGATACACCCAAATGCCCCCAATGTGGCAGACCATTTGCAAACGGGGGACCATCATAGAAATTAAACGGTTCACCCATTTTCGTTTTTTCCAGCGATTTATGAAAAGTATCGTCCGCACGCCAGAACGAAATTACATCGCGTTCAATTTGCGGAAAGTTTGCTTTAACTTCTGTCTTTGGATATGCCATGTTTTATCCTTTTATTTATAAAAAACGGGCGCCATATGCGCCCCAGCCACCGCCAAAGCGCGTTGCCTGTTTATTTAATAATAATTATTGTATCCGTTTTCATTTATTTTCCTGGGTGGTGCCGGTGATAGGACTTGAACCTACGACCCCCTCATTACGAATGAGATGCTCTACCAGCTGAGCTACACCGGCAACGCGCCTAGTTTAGCCCAAGATTTTTACAATTTCCAGTATTAAATTATGCTTTTTTAGGTTTTTTGTCGTCTTGGCGGGGGCGCGGTAAAGTTGCTATTGTCAGAAATATTGGGGGGCAAAATGCACATCAGTTTTTGGGTTTACGGTTTTATGATAATTAAATTAATTATGGCGATTTTTGCGGCGGTTGTGTTTATGCGCCTGTTTACGCCATCGGGAACACTTAAACAGATGACACCACTGGCGGTGATTATCAACTTTCTGTTAAGTGCAATTTTGTCCGAGTTTATTTTAAACAAGAATATTGATTTGATCGAATTTATCATAGTTATTGCCATCTATGGTTTGTTGATAAGCATACTTAACCGTTTTACTTTTTATACTGATATCGGGCATCGAATATTTATAGGCAACCCCGAGGTTATTGTTCAAAACGGGCAGATAGATGTTAAAAAAATGGAAAAATTAAAAATATCAGCGCGTGATTTAGCGGTTGCTATGCGGCAACATCATATACATTCGTTAAAAGAATTGGAAATGGTGCAAATTGAGCCAAATGGCGAATTAACTATTGTTAAACGTGGCGAAAAGAAATATTCGGTAATTGTGATTGATAACGGCGATATAGATGAATCTGCGCTGGAAAAAATAAACAGGTCGGAAAAATGGCTGCGGCGCGAATTACGTAAAAAAAGAATTCGTGATATTGATGACATATTTGTCGCCCAGTGGCACAATGGACGATTGCAGATTGTAAAGAAAGATGAATCGTTGGAAAAAAGCTAAAAAAACACCGGTAAATACCGGTGTTTTTAACTTTTAATTTTACGCAAAACAACCATTATTCCCGCCGGTGTCATACCGGGGATTCGCGACATATCGGCAATGTTTTCAGGTCGCGTTGCGTTTAACTTTTCAATCAATTCGTTGGTCAGCCCGGGCAATCCAGAATAGTTAAAATCGTGTGGAATTTTTAATTCGGCGTCCCGCCGGTATGCGGCGATTTCCCGCGCATTGCGTTCAATGTATCCCGCATAAAATTTATCATTTTTAATAATGTCTTTTTCGTGTAATTTATATTTTTTATCAAAATCTTTTTGTGTAATCAGACCGCATTTCACACCAATTTTTCCAATACGCGCAATTGCGTTATCGGCGCGCAGATTAAGGCGGTATTCCGCACGCGATGTAAACATACGATATGGTTCATCAACCCCCAATGTTGTTATATCATCAATCAACACACCAATCATAGAATTCGTGCGGTCCAGTTCCAAATATTCACCACCAATCGCGAACGCCGCGGCATTTGCACCGGCAACAATACCCTGGGCCGCGGCCTCTTCATATCCCGATGTTCCGTTGATTTGTCCCGCAAAGAACATATATGGAATATCTTTGCTTTGCAGTTTATCGTTTAACGCACGCGCATCAATCGCATCGTATTCAATCGCATACCCGTAACGCGCAATTCGCGCATTTTCCAGTCCTGGAATAGTCCGCAGCCACATATCTTGAATATCAGAACCAAAACTGGTGGACAGTCCGTTTGGATAAATTATGTCGCTGTCTAACCCTTCGGGTTCCAAGAAAACATGATGCGAAGTATGTGATGGAAAACGCATAACCTTATCTTCGATACTGGGGCAATAGCGCGGACCGGTACCCACAATATCACCGTTGTACATTGGTGCGCCCGCAATGTTTTCACGGATTACATCATGTGTTTTTTCGGTTGTGTGTGTGATATAGCAAACCGCAGAATAATTATTGTCGGGATTTGGCGCACTGAACCAATCGTGCGGATTGTCGCCGGGCTGTAATTCGCAAACATTAAAGTTTATACTGTCGCGATAAATACGCGCTGGGGTGCCCGTTTTAAGACGCATTAATTTAAATCCACAATCGCTTAATACGGCGGAAATGTGCATGTCGGCGGACTGGTATTCACCATTGTCCATCAAACGCCCGGACGGAATTTTTTCTGCGCCACGCGTAACCAGACCGTGCAGGAAAGTTCCCGTTGTGAAAACAATTGCGCCAAAACTATATTTTCCGTTTACGATTTTATTTTCTATATCAATCGTTTCAACAGGTTCATAAATAATGGTTAGTTTTTTATATTCACCCAAAATCTTTTTAACCGCATTATGATACAATTCGCGATCAATTTGTGCGCGCAATGCCTGGGTCGCTGCGCCATGCGATGCATTCAGTGTGCGAAAGTGAATACCCGCCGCATCCGCCGCGCGTGGCATAACACCAGAAAGCGCATCTATTTCCGCAATCATTTGTGATTTACCGGGCCCGCCCATTGACGGATTACACGACATAGCGCCTAAATCAGATTCCCGCATAGTCAGCAATAATGTCTTTGCACCACGACGAGCGGACGCCGCGGCGGCTTCTACCCCGGCATGTCCCCCACCAATAATGATTACATCATAAAAAGTCACTTTGTTCCTTTTTAAAGTGCAATTTGCAAAGTTCAAATTATTTGCACTTTGAACTCTGAACTTTGAACTTTTAATTAAAATCGTCCCATACCGCCGTTGATATTGATTGTTTGACCGTTGATATATCCTGCTTCATCAGATGCCAAGAATACGCAAAGATTAGCAATGTCTTCTGGTTCGCCAAAGCGTCCCGCCGGTATTTGCTTTAAATATGCTTCCTTTAATTCGTCCGGCAAAACATCGGTCATTGGTGTTTTTACAAAACCCGGTGCAATAC
The DNA here is from genome assembly GCA_947168075.1 of uncultured Alphaproteobacteria bacterium. Classification (GTDB taxonomy): domain Bacteria; phylum Pseudomonadota; class Alphaproteobacteria; order Rs-D84; family Rs-D84; genus Enterousia. Next base: position 6,063 of record CAMVKK010000010.1, on the reverse strand, counting down.
AGTTCGCGGTAATATTGCGGGATGCAACCTCGGCTGCGATTGATTTTGTCATTGCAATCATACCACCCTTACTTGCTGCATAGTTCGCCTGGCCCGGTCCACCAATAACACCGATAATTGATGCCATATTAATAATACGGCCATAGCGATTTTTCATCATTGGCATAATCGCCGCGCGACATAACTTGAAACAAGATTTAAGATTTGTGTTTAACACTTCGTCAAACTGTTCATCGGTCATACGCATTAAAAGCGTATCTTTGGTAATACCGGCATTATTAACCAAAATGTCGATTTTACCCGCGGCATCAATTGTGTTCATCATCAATTCAACCGCGCCGCCGTCCGCCGATAAATCGCATGGAATTTTGATAAACGAATCATCAAATTCACTGTTTAATTTTGCGACATTACGACCAGATACAACAACAGTCGCGCCGGCCTGTTTCATTTTGCGTGCGATTGCGCCACCGATTCCGCCGGTTGCGCCAGTGATTAAAGCCACTTTACCCGTTAAATCAAACATCTTTATATCTCCAACTTCTTTGCGTTAATTTCCGGACAAATGCGCGCCGCTAACCCGGTCAGCACATTACCCGGCCCTATTTCCACCATATCAGTAATGCCAAGTTCATGCATTTTCAGAACACTTTCGCGCCAACGAACACCGTGTGTCATTTGATATACCAATTCATCCTTGATTTCAGATGGTTCGGTCATAACATCGGCGGTCTTGTTTGAAATGAATTTTGCATTTGGTGTTTGTATTTGTACATTTTCCAACGCTGCACGCATTTCGATCGCTGCTGGTTCTTGCATACGGCAATGAACGGGCGCAGACAGCGCCAATGGCATAGCGCGCCGTGCACCGGCGGCCTTTAATTTTTCGATTGTATCTTCGACAATCTCTTTCGCACCGGAAATAACCACCTGGCCCGGGCAATTATCATTTGCGACATCGCAATCTGTTTGCGCGCAAATATCACGCACGGCATCAATATCCAGTCCTAAAACAACGGCGACCAAACCGCGACCAACCGGCACAGCGGTCTGCATCGCGTTGCCGCGCACCCGTAACAGCCGCGCCGTATCCGAAAGCGATATTGCACCCGCCGCACAAAGCGCCGTATATTCACCCAACGAATGCCCCGCAACATATTCGGGTAATTTTTCACCGGATGCACGCAACATAGCAATCGATGTCGCCATAATAGCCGGCTGAACATTTGCGGTTAATGTTAATTCATCCATTGGACCATTAAATATAATGTCGGACAGTTTTTGTGAAAGTGCATCATCAACTTCGTCAAACACTGCGCGCGCCGCCGCGTTTGATTCATAAAGTTCACGACCCATTCCAACCGCCTGGGCACCCTGACCCGGAAAAACAAATACAGACGACATAGTATAACCTCTTAGTCTTATGTATAAATTATAGTTCGCCGTTTCCCGTTTCGCAACTGTTTATACCGATAATCGCAGGCTGTGGGGTTTTACGAAAACTGAATTCGCAACCGCAATAATTTTGACGATAAAAGTTTGATGCACGATTAATCGATTGGCGCAAGTTTTCATCCCAACGAATTGGAATATATTCAATTTCGCCCAATGCGCGCCGCGCCGCGGCATCCACCTGGGATTGGTCTTTGTGGCGCGACACACCCAATACAGATGCAACCGCATTATATCCGTTTTTAATTGCGAAATCACGTGCATAGGCAAAACGATATGCAAAACAGACATCGCAACGCGCCCCCCGTTCAGGTTCGCTTTCCAGACCCCGTACCGCATCGCGCCATGCATCGTGATTCCAATCACCAACCGCATATTTCACGCCTAATTCATCACAGTAACGAATCTGTTCGTTCATGCGTTTTAAATATTCGTCATTTGGAAAAATATTCGGGTTGTAAAACAGAACAATGAAATCATCAACGCCGGCAATCGCACCGTCCGCCAGTTGCTTAATCGCGCCCGCCGAACACGGTGCACAACAAGACACCAAAACCAGTTTGATTTTTTTTTCGGGCATTTTAACGCATTTTTTGATTAATAAATCTAGCCAGTTCTGTTGAAAAAGAATTAGATTTTGGTGGCCACAATTGATTAAAGTTATTGTCAACAACGATGTCGTTGTCGTTCATTATACGCCAACTTACACGAGTAAAATTAATTCTGGTTGCTGGGGATAAAACATTCAAGCGCAACCCGATCTGCGTATGATTTGTAACACTTGTGATAAGCAAAGGGTGTTTTGATTGCTTGGTGTCTGGATTAAAATTGGCGGCATTTCCATATTTGGAAACAAGCAGTTTACGTATATCATTGGCATATGGCAATTTGTTTGCTATGTAAAAATCAAAATTACCATCATCATATTTTGACAACACCTTTTGCGAGTTCGTGTCAACGATAGTAACGTTTCTTGTTAGTGTCATTTTTGTCCCTGGTGTAACATTGCTGAATTTATACCCGGACAATAAAATATCCAGCGATTCTTTATTCTTGATATCATGAAACAGCTCGATTGCGCCCCAAAGAGGATCGAACATTTTTAATGAATATGTAACAAGTTGTTCGGTTTTCATTTTTTACTCCTTATATTGTTCACCTATTTTTGCGTTTTCGTCCAATTCAATAATTTTGTCGCCGTCATCGCCAATGCCTAATTCAGCGGCACTGCACATCATGCCAAAAGATTCAACACCTGCAACTGTGCGTTGACCAATTGGTTTCTTTTGCCCCGGCAAAACACATCCAACCGGTGCCAAAACACCAATCAGCCCCACACGGACATTTGGCGCACCACATACAATTTGCAAATCTTTTTTACCATCATTCACCGTCAGTATGTGCAGGTTATCACGGCTTTCATGATTTTTTACCGCGGTTATTTTCGCAACGACAGGTGCGATTTTGTTTTCGGTTTTTGGTGCGTATTTTTCAGTTAATGCCGCAACCGTTTCATCGTCAATGCGGTTAAACAGGTTTTCCGGAACGGTAAATTCTTCGCCGTCTGCAATGCGGGCGTCGAATTTATCCGGCCAAGACAAATCGTGTTTTTTCGCAAAAATATTCTGCATCCGCGCCGCGGCATCCGGTATAAACGGTGCCGACACACGGGCATATAAATCAATCAGTTGGAAACAGGTATTAAGCACCGCGCCCGCCGCCGCCATATCGCCGTTTTTAACCAATGTCCATGGTTCGCAAACGGTCATATATTCATTGCCGATTGCATAGAGCGAACGCAATGCAACGATTGCCGCGCGGAATTCACATGCATCCAATGCGGTTGTTAATTCAGATATTTTTTCGTTTATTTGATTTTCCAATTCCGCATCAATACCATTGCAAGCTGGGACTGTGTTCCCAAAGTTTTTCGCGGTTAATTTGCAAACGCGTGAAACAAAATTCCCCAACATTCCATTCAGGTCTTTGTTCACAATATCTGCAAAGCGCGCGAATGTGAAATCGTTATCGTCTGTTTCAGGTGCCGATGCCATCAACGCGTAGCGCCACGTATCAGATGGTGCAATTGAAATTGCGTCCTCTAAGAAAACGCCACGGTGTTGCGATTTGGAAAACTTGCCACCTTCGAAGTTCAAAAAGTTCATAGACTTTAACATATCAACGGTTTTCCAACCATCGTGCATAGCCAGTTGTTGTTCTGGGAAAAACACGGCGTGGAACTTTACATTATCTTTGCCCATAAATTGTGCGTAATATGTTTCATCATTTTTCCACCATGATTGCCAATCTGTGTTTGCCGCCATTGATATAGAAACATAGCCCCATGGCGCGTCAAACCATACATAGAAAACTTTATTTTCATAGCCTGGTTTGTTTACCGAAATACCCCATGGCAAATCGCGGGTAATAGATGTATCGCGCAATTCGTCCGCCGCCCAACCGCGTGCAATTGCCGATGCGGTTTTTGACCATTTTGGCGCATGTTCAGATAACCATTTTTTCCATTCATCCTGCATTTTTGATGCCAAAAAAAACAAGTTTTTTGTCGACCGCATTTCAATATTTGTTGATCCAGAAATGGTTGAACGCGGATTCTTTAATTCTGTTGCTTCGTATGTTGCGCTGCAATTATCACATTGGTCGCCACGCGCATTTTCATATCCGCATTTTGGACATGTGCCGATTAATTGACGATCCGCCAGAAACATACCATCGTCCACAGAATATGGTTGAATTGTTTCGCGTTCTTCGATTAACCCTTGGGCATCAAGTCGCGAAAATAAATCGTGAATTAATTTTTCTTGTTTGTCTGTATGGGTGCGTCCGTACAAGTCAAACGACAGATTAAAATCGCGAACCGCCCGCAGATGTTTTTCATAGTATTTATTGTTGTACTCGATAACGGGTAATCCTTCCTTGGCGGCACCAACAACGGCCGGGGTTCCATGTTCATCCGCGCCGCATACAAACAAAACATCGCGACCGCGTGCGCGACAGAAACGTGCATATACATCAGACGGCAACCAGCATCCAACAAGGTGCCCCAGGTGTAATTCGCCGTTCACATATGGTAATGCCGATGTAATTAAATATTTCTTTGCCATATTTCGCCCCATTATTGTTATCGGGATAATTATAGAATAAAAATGACAGAAAGCAAGAAATCAGGAAAATAAGTTGCAATCAGATTTTTCTTTGTTATAATGCCTTTCGCTTGGGTGGTTAGCTCAGTTGGAAAGCCGCGTCACGTTGACATCGTTGTGGTCGTTGGTTCCCGGCACGAGAACACCAGAAAAGCAAAAGTTACGGGTGGTTAGCTCAGTTGGCTAGAGCGTCACGTTGACATCGTGGAGGTCGTTGGTTCGAGCCCAATACCACCCACCAGATTCACGGGGTTTATCCCCGTTTTTTTTATTATTAAACGCTGGTATTTTTTTACTAACCACTAGCCACTAAAAAACACATTGCAATAATTAAAAATATTTTTGTATAATGTAATATCATAGCAATACCCAGGAGAGTTTTATGAAAATAAAAATTGCATTGATATCCGTGTTTTTTGCGTTGATGAATAACGGTGCTTTTGCGGCGTGTGACAGCGCATGCTATGATTATTCAGATCTTGTTGGGTGTTCCCAGACCCAGGGGGTCATGGTTGACGGTGCGTGTGTCGGGACGTGCTCTGGAATTTGTAATATGCATTACACGGCCGAAACAACAACAATGTATGATTCTTGTGGCAACGCTGTAACAATCACTCTCTGTAAACAAGACAACGAATGCAGCAATGATTCTGATTGCCCCGATCCAACCCAATGGATAGAAGGTCCAAAAAATACAAAAACCAGAACAGTTTACGTTTGCCAATCGTACCTTTGTCAGGAAACGTCCGAAACCGCGTGTGCGGATAGTGGTTCTGACACGAAAGGGTATTATTATTATCAATAAAAAACACCGGTAAAGACCGGTGTTTTTTACTGCCCACTAATCACTAACCACTACCCACTAAATTAATACATTGTTTGTAATATATGTTTGCTCTTGTCCAGGCTGCTTAACATTTTGCCGGAACCACATGCAACACATTCCAACGCATTATCAACCAAAAACACCGGCAAGCCCGTTGCAGCACGAATAGCCGCATCCAGCCCGCGCAACATAGAACCACCACCGGTCATCGCGATACCCAAATCGGCAATATCGGCAGACAATTCAGCCGGTGTGTTTGCCAATGCTTCGCGCACCGTGTTTACGATTTTTGCAACAGTTTGGGCCAGGGCGGACGCAATCTGAGTTTCGGTAATAACCGTTTCGCGCGGTGTCCCGGACAGTAAATCACGACCCTTTATCTTCATAGACAATTCGTTGGCTTTATCCTTTGGCGCGATTGCACAGCCGATATTTTTCTTGATTTCTTCGGCGGTATTTTCACCAATAAGCAGATTTTTATTATTGCGGACAAATTCGATAATATCTAAATCCATCTGGTCGCCCGCGGTACGCACAGCCTTGGAATAAACAATTCCGCCCAAAGACATAACTGCAACTTCGGTTGTGCCACCACCAATATCCAACACCATTGAACCCAAC
>CAMVKK010000009.1 GCA_947168075.1 uncultured Alphaproteobacteria bacterium | reverse complement strand
GTATCAAATACGGACGACACACCACGCAGTAAACACAACTGATTCGCGACCATAGAATCATTACATACCGCGATAATTGGAATATCGGGCTTGCGACAAGAAATCATTACCGCCGAATCTGTATCGCGCGCGAACACAACAATCGCCGATGCGTGATTCAGAAAAGCCATAGATGACACCGACCGCGACCAATCATTTTCCGGCACATTATCAACCCGCGACCAATCATATGGATTCGCAATCGTATCGGAATCTGAAAAACTTAAAATACGTGCCATTGTTTCAACCGCCGCGACTGGATTTATGCCGATGGTTGTTTCCTCGCTTGTCATGGCGGAATCAGCGCGCAGGTATGCCGTGTTTGCGACATCGGATATTTCCGCCCGTGTTGGAAATTCGGCATCCACCATCGATGCCAACATTTGCGTTGCGATAATTACAGGTTTATTCATCATACGACAGACACGAATAATTTTGCGTGTGATTGCAGGAACCGATTCATATGGAACTTCGACCGCCAAATCCCCGCGCGCAATCATAATGCCGTCCGCCGCCGCCACAATTTCATCGATTCGTTCAACCGCGTTTGGTCGTTCTATTTTCGCAATTATTTTTATCGGATACGCGGTGCGCCGCGCAATAAAATCGCGCACATATGCAATATCAGCCGCGCGCTGCACGAACGAAATTGCAACAAAGTCGGGTCGTTTAGTAATTGCATATTCCAAATCTTCGCGATCTTTGGCGGTCAATGGTGATGTCGTGATTTCTGTATCAGGCAAATTAAATCCGCGCCGCGACCAGATTTCAGTTCCGCGCACGACAGTCGCCACGACTTTGTGCTTTGATACAGATTCCACGCGCATTTCAATTTTACCATCATTTAATAAAATGCGGTCATCAACATTAAGCGATTTCAAAACATCACCATCCGGCAGATATACGCGTTTAGAATTACCCGGCGTTGGGTCATCGTCAAAAGTAAATTTTCCGCCGACTTTTAATTTATATTTTTTATCTGTTTCAAAATCACCAATACGATGTTTGGGTCCCTGAAGATCAACGATTATTCCGATTGGCTTTTGCAGTTCCGCGGATATATCGCGAATTAAATCAATTTTGCGCCCCTGGACCCGGCCGGTATCATGACTGAAATTAATACGAAAAACATCCGCGCCCGCAACGACCATATCGCGCAAAGCACCGCGATCATCGCTGTTGGGGCCAACAGACGCAACGATTTTTGTAAAATTGTATATACTCTCTCCGGTCATCACGATTTTGTTTATCTTGATTTTTCGATTTTATGATATAACATATTGCCGTAACATAACAAGGGGAAAAATACATGAAAAACGCAAACCATGGTGCAATTGATAACGCACAATTAATCAGCATTATCGAAAGAATTGAAAAATTAAACGAAGAAACCGCCGCAATCGCCGCTGATATCAAGGAAGTATACAGCGAAGCAAAATCCGCAGGTTTTGATCCTAAATATATTCGCCAAATGATACGTTTGCGTAAAATGGACCCGGACGAACTGGACGAAGCAGACGAATTAACACAAATGTATCGTTCTGCACTGGGGCTGTAATGAAAAGATTTACAAAAAGAATAGAAGATTTTACATGCGCCCACTGTGGCGCGCGTGTTACGGGCAATGGATATACAAACCATTGCCCACATTGTTTATATTCCCGTCATGTTGACAACACGCCGGGCGACCGGCTAAGCGATTGCGGCGGTATGATGGCACCGGTCGCGATTGAAAAATCCGGCAACGACTTTATTATTACGCACCGTTGCGAAAAATGTGGCAAAACAATCCGCCAACACACCAACGAGAATGACGACATGGATGCAATCATCGCCATTTCCGCAGACAATTCATTTGTGTTTGGAAAATAATAAAAAACCCCGGCAATCGCCGGTGTTTTTCACCTGCCCCCTTGTGGGGCGGGATAACTGTGTGCGTATCCGAGCACCCCCACATAAGTATTGCTAGCCTTCATAAAATTCTGATGGTGGTGTTGGTGTCCCATAAAACGGGGCCTCTGCCGGAGAGAAGGTCCCTGTATCATTATCTGGGGTCGCATCAACATAGCCGGTTGTAGATATACTTTCGTTTGTATCACGACCAATCACTTCCCATACATATTTATTATTGTAAAACATTAAAACACATCCCTTGGTCGTACAATCGTTCCCGGGTGTCGGCATTTCCAGTTTACCCAATTGAATGTTCGCATACCTGTTAATATGTTCATTACTTATGACGCCACCAGTTCCAGTAACAACATTAGCATCCAAGTCCGTCATCAAAAACGCATTAGCCTCAGATTGTGTCATTGCAACCGTGTTGGTTAGTATCCCGGTAACACCGCCATTTTCTTCCAGTGTAGCTATATCCGGGGCAGCGGGCGATGTGGTACCAAATATTAATGTATTATCCTGGTCATCAACATATGCCTTGGATGCGATTTCTGCGCGCGCATTTGACACTATCGTGATTAATGCCATTGCGGTCATTATTGTGAGTGGTGTTATTTTCATTTTTTCCTCCAGTTAGTTATAAATAAAACCGCCAAAACTATGACGGTCAGGAGGCTAGAAACAATCATTGGAATTGTGCCGCTTATTCAATATATTCGCGCGCCCTCCTGACCCAGTGTCAGGAGATTTATCGTCGTCATACGAAAAAAGGCGCGACCGCGCCATTTGAACATATTCCGACGCCAATGAACGGGCTTCTAGACCCCATCAACAGAACACCTGCCGACGGGAATATTATAACAAAAATGATTAATGTTAGTAAAGTGAAAAATATTAATACCATACAATTTTGTCATCCCGGGCTTAACCCGGGATGACACTAATCACTAAAAACTAACCACTACCAACTAATGATGAAACTTTTTCGCGGCGGCGATAAAGGCATTAAACATCGGGTGGCCGGTGTACGGGCTGCTTTGGAATTCCGGATGGAATTGACCCGCGATAAAGAACGGATGGTTTTTCAATTCCACTATTTCCGGCAAGCGACCATCGGGACTGCGCCCCGATATTATCATGCCCGCGTCCGCGAATTGCTTTTCGAAACTTATATCCATTTCATAGCGATGACGGTGGCGTTCCGAAATATGTTCCGCGCCCCATATGCTGTGCGCCAATGTGTTTGGCGTAATATCACAAGGGTATGCCCCCAGCCGTAATGTTCCGCCCATATTTTCGGCGTTATGATCCGCCATAATGTCAATAACCGGTGTGCAATTTTTGCTGAATTCGGTTGAATCCGCATCCGCAATCCCAAGCACATTGCGCGCAAAGTCAATCACCGCAACCTGCATCCCCAGGCATATGCCCATATATGGCACACCCGTTTCACGCGCATAACCCGCCGCCGCGATTTTACCCGGCACGCCACGCGTTCCAAACCCGCCCGGCACCAAGATTCCGTCAACATCGGCGCAAGATTCCGGTGTGAATTCTTCGGCATTGATCTTTTTAATCTTTACATGCACATTGTTTTGAATACCCGCATGGAACAATGCCTCGTTCAGCGATTTATACGCGTCCGGCACATGGAAATATTTTCCGACCATACCGATTGTAACAGTCGGCAAATCCGCATCCAGATAATGTTCAATCTTTTTGAATTTATCCATATTGCCCGCCGCGTTCGGCAAACCAAAGTGGTCGGCGATTATATCAAATACATGCTGGGCATCGTATGCCAACGGAATTTTATAGATATTATCGACATCAATACCGCTTATGACATTTTTAGCCGGCAAATTACAGAACATGCCGATTTTCGCACGCTCGTCCGCGTCCAGCATACGCGGCGTGCGCACAATCAACATATCCGCCTGGATCCCGTTTTCAAGCAGGTTACGCACCGACATTTGTGTTGGCTTAGTTTTTAATTCGCCACTTTTTTCCAAATATGGTGCCAGTGTTAAGTGAATAAACATAACATTGCGGCGCCCAACATCGTTCGCAAATTGACGCGCTGATTCAAGGAATATCTTGCCTTCGATATCGCCCACGGTTCCGCCTATTTCACAAACAACAAAGTCCGTATCAGTCGGGGCGGCAATGTATTCTTTGATTTTATTACTTACGTGCGGAATCATTTGCACCGTTGCCCCCAGGTAATCGCCGTGTCGTTCCGCGTTCAGAACATCCCAATAAATACGACCACCCGACACCGAATCGGAACGACTTAATTTTGCACCCAAGAATCGTTCGTAATACCCCAAATCCAGGTCCGTTTCAAAACCATCGTTCGTAACATAGACTTCGCCATGCTGAAACGGGGACATTGTGCCCGGGTCAATATTTAAATAAGGGTCAAATTTCCGCGCGTGAACGGTATATCCGCGCGATTGTAAAAGGGCGCCACAACTTGCCGCCGCGACGCCCTTGCCAAGACTTGAAACCACACCACCGGTAATGAATATATATTTTGCCATAAGAACACCTTCCTTATGGACTTTTATCATAGGAAAAATATCGTTGCGATGCAATCAAATAAAATCCTATACTGGCAATATGAAAGAAATCCTGGAAAATCAGTGTCCGAACATATTTTTATGGGTGCCATTTGTAATGGCATTTGGTGCCGCGTTGTATTTTTCGGCGGCGCAAGAGCCGAATCTGCCGTTTGCTTGGTTATTCGCTATAATTACATTTTGCATCGCGGCATTTTTACGCACGCCGATTATTATTCGCGGAATATTATTGTTTGTATTTGGATTCTGTTATGCGAACGCATATACGAACATACTTAACACGCCAATAATGCCACGCGACATGCGCGACATAAATATAGCCGGCCACATTACGGGAATTGACCACACACCCGACAAACACCGAATCTTTATCAGCGTCCCGGCAACGACACTGAATATAAAATCAGATGGTAATGCGATTGTTCGTGTTTCAACAGAATCGAACATTTTGCCAAATATCGGCGATGAAATATCAACCCGCGCAACACTGTTTAAACCGACACCGCCCGACATATATGGCGGATTTGACTTTGCGCGTTGGGCATATTTTAATGGCATCACCGCAACAGGCTATATTGACGATTTCACAATAACAGAACTCGGCGACCATGCAACTATGAACGGTGTTCGTAATTGGATACATAACAAGTCAAATTCAGTATTAGTTGACGGGTTAGTATTGGGTTATAAAAACACCCTGAAAAAAGACGAACGCGCGACTTGGATGTCCGCCGGTGTCGGACACATTTGGTCGATTAGTGGTTTTCATATGACACTTATCGGCGGATGGCTGTTTGCGATTTTCTATTTTATATTCCGGTGCATACCATCCGTGGTGCGCCGCGTTCCCGCCCGCCACATTGCGGCACTATGCGCATGGATTGGTATTATAATTTATCTTGGCATATCTGGCATGGGTGTTGCGACAGTACGCGCGTTTTTGATGGCGACATTATTACTGGTTGCCGCCCTTATGGGACGCAACGCATTTTCATTACGCAATGTATGTTTGGCATTTTGCGCGATATTTTTAATAAATCCATACTACATAATGACCGCTGGTTTTCAGTTATCTTTTTCTGCGATTTTCGGCCTTGTATGGTTTTGGACGGTTGTGAATCCAAAGATGCCCGAAAATAAAATTTTACGCATATTGTGCACCGCATTATTAACCGCCGTAATCGCATCGCTTTTCACTGCGCCATTTGTCGCACTGCATTTTTATTCGGTGCCGATTTACAGCATTATCGGCAACCTGATTTTATTACCAATATTTTCATTTTTAATAATGCCGTTGGTAATAATCGGCGCATTATGCGCCATAATCGGAATCCATTTTCCATTACAGTTTGCAGACATTGTTTATAATTGGACATTAAGTATCGCAGAACACATATCGCACCTGCCATTTGCAACAATCACGCCCGCACATATATCGAACCCAGCAATTTGTTTTATTATTTTTGGTATGATGTGCATTGTCTTTATTCGCCCGATAAAGATACGAATTAACTATATCACGGGCGCAATATTTATATTAATTGGAACCGTGATAATTGCAATATCACCGCGTCCTGTATTCTTTGCAACCGCCGATCACGAATTGGTTGGCATCGCGAATAATGGCGAAGTGTTATTTAACAAATCACGCGCATCGAATCATTATTTTGCATTTGATACATGGAAACATTTAACAGGCAACAATATTGATACACCAAACAATCGCGCGAAACATAATCGCGGTTTGTATATCTTTGAAACTCCTAAATACAAAATTGCATATATGCAGAAATTTGTCGCGCTGCAAAATAATATTGCGCGACTGTGCGATGATGACGATACAGATTTTATTGTTTCATATCTGGAAATAAATGGTGAACGTTGTGCAAATAAAATTTTGCATGGCGGATTTACAATTTATGAATCTGGAAAAATTATTTATGTGCCGACTAATCGTCTTTGGAATAATCCGCACCAATAAAATACAGCCCCGATGCAGGTGCGGTTGGCCCCGCCGCACTGCGATTTTTAGCCTTTAATATTTTTTCAATATCGTATGGTTTACCAATACCGATTTCAACCAGTGTGCCAACCATGTTACGCACCATATGATGCAAAAATGACCGCGCAGAAAATTCAAAAATGATTTCATCACCGCGCTTTGTTACCTTGCATTCATCCAATGTTTTTATTGGGGACTTTGCCTGACACTCGGATGCACGAAAACTTGTAAAATCGTGTTTACCAATTAACCGCGCCGCCGCGCGTTTCATTGCCGCCACATTTAATTTGCGCGGCACCCACCAAACACGATTTTTATCCAAAACAGGGGCAGCACTGCGATTTGAAACGATATAAACATAGTGCCGTTTAACACAATCAAATCGCGCATTAAAATTATCCGCAACAATTTCACAGTCCAACACCGCCACAGGCTTATTTACCAGATAAAAGTTCAACGCGCGCATAACAGTATTTGCGTCTGTGTCGCCCGACAAATCAAAATGCGCAACCATCGCCACCGCATGAACACCGGCATCCGTCCGCCCCGCCCCAACAATATCGGGTCTTTCCCCACAAAAATCGAAAATTGCATCGGATAATAAAGACTGCACGGAGGGCCCCTGGCGGTTTTCCTGCCACCCTATTAAATCTGTGCCATCATATTCCAAAATTACTTTATATCGCGTCATTTTTGTTTCATACAAGATATGCAGCGTTCCAGCCGCAACCACTGGTTTATATCCGCTTCTTTTAACAACCTCTTGTACTCTTCGCATTGTTGACAATGCATAGTATAAGGTTGACATTTAAGACACTGACATTTGCCATCTTTATTATAATCAGATATCACAACATTACATCCATGAAGCCCACACATTGGGTTATTTACATACTGTGCCATTTTCCTTATTCCTTACCTTCCATTGTAAAATTTACATTTGCTGCACATCTTTTTTCGAAAATCGATTTGCGATTTAACAGACCGTTTAAGTATATCACAAATATCACCTTTTGTCCCAAAACATTTCATACATGGACAATGCAATCCGTTAACAATCAAATCATAGTCCCCAACTGTCGCATCACAATAAGACACGGTACATTTACCGTCAATCATATCATATTCCCATCTTTATTTCTGCACCGCGCAGACCATTTACAAAACTTTTCCAATCCATTGGTTTTTTGCCAGCGGGCTGAATCGTGATAATTTTTAATTCGTCATTTTCAACGCGTGTTTCCAGAATTTTAACATCAATTCCATTTATTTTTGTTCGCCCCGCCCCCAGCGCACGAATTTGATTATGAATCGCCCGCGCACCACGCGACCAATCAATAATTTCATCATCGCCTGTAAATTTACGCGTATATGTTGCATCACCCATTTGTGCAAATCGCGGATATTTTTCCGGCGCACTCAGGTATTCAACCAACATATTCGCCCCGATTTCCGAAACACGTTTTTCAATCGTTTCGTTGGTATCATTTTCGCCAATTTCAAACGGGGTTCGCATAAAGATTGGTCCTGCATCTAATTCGGCAATCAATTGCATTAAACAGACGGCACTTTGCTTGTCGCCATTAAATATTGCCGTCCGTATTGGCGATGGACCGCGATATTGCGGTAAATTACTTGGGTGAATATTTATAATCGGTGCCGAATTTAATACATTGTCCCCCAATATTACGCCATAGGACACAACAACAACCATATCCGGTGTGTAATTATATTCTTTGATGCTGGTGTGAACTTTTAAATCATGTTCGTTCGCCCATAAATGCACCGGCGACGGGGTTAAAACCTGTTTACGACCAATGGGTTTTGGTGCGCGCGTAAATACCGCGACAATTTCGTGTCCGGCCAAACGCACTGCTTCAAAGATTGGGACAACAAAATCATTTGTTCCCATTAAAACGATTTTCATTTTTTATGTTTCCGAACTTTGCGCATTACCATTTCGCGTTTGACCGGCGAAAGGTAATCTATGAATAAAATTCCGTCCAAATGATCTGTTTCGTGTTGCACAATGCGTGCAGGCAATCCCGACATATGTGCCGCCATTTGTTTTCCATTTTCATCCATCCATTCAACATCCACAGACGATGGCCGCACAACATCGGCAAAGACCGGCAAATTATCAGGGCCCAATACTGACAAGCAACCTTCTTCCATGGAAACGACATCATCACTTTTTGTAACGATTTTTGGATTAATCATTTTGAAAACTTCTTCGGTATCCGGGTTCATCATAACCAAGAACCGTTTGGTAATATTAACCTGGGGCGCGGCAAGTCCAACGCCATTTTGTTCGCGCATCATTTGCACCATTTCATCCATGGCACGCAAAATATCGGCGGTAATTTCACCCACCGCATCACATTTTTCGCGCAGAACTAAATCGCCACAAAGTTTCATTTCCAGATTATTCATCATCATCACCATCGTCCGCATCTGTTGCGGTTATAGCCAGATTTTTTGATACCGACAACCCGCCATGTTTTTTAATTTTGTTAAACCAACTGGACATACTGCCGGAACCAGTGGCTAATTTACCCATACCGTCCTTGTACGTTTTATCCAATGTTTTCATTGCATTGCCAATTTTGACATAGTCTTCGGTAAAACCGGCATATTTTTCATATAATTTTTCTGCAAATTCGACAATCTTTGTAACATTTTTGCTTTGCTTTTCGACCTTCATCAAAGTATCGATTGTTCGCAGCATAGGCAACAACAAAGACGGCGTTGCAATTGCGACCCCATTATCATATGCGAATTTATACAAATCATCTTTGTCGCGATTCATCAATTCGATATACGCGTGTTCCAATGGCATAAACATACACACATATTCAAATTTTCTGTCGACCTTTTTATTGTAATTTTTATCACCCAACTCTTTGATATGATCCTTGGTCGCATCGACAAATTTTTTCCAAAATACTTTTTTATCCGCATCGTTTTCCGCCGCCAGATAGTCCATATAACTGTTTAACGACATTTTAGCGTCAACCACAAAATCTTTACCGCCCGGCATATGCACGATATAGTCCGGTATATCGTGTCCACCGTCCAGATGCTTTTGTGATTCATATTGCACCCCTGGTTCCCATCCCAGCAATTCGAACAAACGTTCAACCTGGATTTCGCCCCAGTTCCCCAAGACTTTCTTCTTGCCCCGCAGTGCTTCGGTTAAATCAGACGCTTCTTTTTTTAATGCGCCACTGGCATCGACAATACTTTTAATTTGCCCTTCGATTTGTGCGCGATTATCAACCGATGTTTTAAGCATATCCTTGATTTGCTTATCAAAGTCGGTTTTTAATTGTGTCATTTGATCTTTGAACGGATTAATTGTCTTGTTTAATGTTTCGGTTTGTTCTTCGGCTGCGGCCTTGCGTGTTTGAGTCAATAACTCGGCTGATACATTTTTAAAATCGCGCATCATTTCACCACGAACATCGCTTAAAGTCTCTATCTTTGCGTTTGCGGCGGACACTTGACCAATCATACGCGCATTTTCGGCGCGCAGTTCGGAAATTTGCGTTTTTAACAAATCAACCGACGCATCGCGTGGTCGTAAAATATACGTCAACACGGCACCAAAAATGGCACCGACGATGAATCCCAGTCCAATAAAAAGTACAAATGTCATCGACATATCTGCCCCCGTTATTAAGATTATAGAATAAAAAAGCGGTTTTGCAAGGGTTTCAACCCACCTATTTTATAATTCGGCAACCTGTTTTGCGGTCAATCCAGACTTGTTCGTCCGCCAATTTCATTATTGGCAAATCAGATTTACTGTCTGAATAGGCACGCACAACACGCGGCACAATTTTATTCTTTGCCGCCCATTTGTTTAAAGCAACGACTTTATTTTTGCCCCAGCACAGAAAATGATATTTCCACGGTTTTTTATCATACATTTCAGATGTGATAATTGCATCAAATTCAATATCATCAACCAATTTTGGTATTAAATAGTTCGTACTGGCGGAAATTAATAACACAACATTTCCCGCTGCGCGTTCCGCCGCAACGCGTTCGAGAACCCATCCAAAGCGTTCGCGTTTATGTTGCTTGATAAAATCAGCAATATATTTATCGCGCATTTTTGCGGTCAAAAATCGCCGCATAGATTGCCGCCACCACATCCCCGGGCGATTAAACATACGAACAATACCCGCCACCGCCATCAGTGGTAAAAACAGCCACGGGCGCAAACTGTGCCGAAAACAGTATCGGGCAAATTCAACATTAGAATCACACGCCGATAAAGTTCCATCAAAATCAAACACAACAACATTAACTTTCTTTGCTTTCTTTTTTTGCATATCGGTTCCCCTATAACAACGTGATTATACCAATATGTTCGAACGTTCTGCAATTTAAAAAAACACCGGCATTTGCCGGTATTTTTTTTTATTTTTTAGATTTGTCTGTTATTTTATTTCGCAGGTTTTCCATCACCACAAACAATGCCGGGGTTAATGTAAATGTCCACACCATTGATGCCAACATACCACCAATCAGCACCGCCGCCATCGCAATTTTCATATCGTCCCCGCCAAACAATTGTGGTGCCATACCGGCGGCAACCGCGATTGATGTCATTAACACCATATTCTTGCGCCCTGTTAATTCAGCCCACAATGCGTCTGCAACCGGTGTGCCGGTGCGAATCCGATTAATTGCCGGTTCCAGCACCAGAATACTGTTATTTACCACCAAACCAACCAACATAACGAACGCCAACATTGCGCCCACATTCATTGATGCCCCAGACAAGAACAAAGCCAAAAATACGCCGGCGAAACTGGTGATAATTGCTGTTGAAATGGTCAGCGGGTGAATCAGCGAATTCAAAATCGCCGCCAGCAACATAAATGTCAAAATGGATGCCAACAAGAATGCCTGGCCTATTTCGCTGGTGGAATCGCCCTGAATTTCCGACATACCACCAAATTTATATGTGTATCCTGTTTGCCACTCCATATTTTTCAATACTTTTTCAATTTTTGCCTGGACTGGGCCTAATGTTGATTTACCCAGGTTGATGTCAATTTCAGTAATTCTGTTTTTATCCAAACGCCGAATATCCGGGGTCGCAGGCACAACCTGTTGTTCGCCCAGTTGCGACAGCGAAACCATACCTTTGTTTGAATTCAGATATACGACATCGAATAAATTCTGGGTTTTAAATGGTTTTGCAAATTCCAAAACAATCGGATATTCGTTTCCGTGTTCTTTGTATTTATACGCATCGTTCCCGTAAAGCGCGTAACGCAGCACCGTTCCCGCATAGGAATTTTTTATACCCCAAAAATCCATCTTTTCTGCATCGGGGATAAAACGCACTTCGTTTGCAGGTGTTTGTTGTGCCAACACCGCCGATTGAATTTCTTCGATTTTATTTATTTCGTTTATGATTTGGTTTGCATAACTTTCACGAATCGCATCATCTTCGCCATAGATATTCAAAACAATATCACTTGATGACCCCGATATAGCCATACCCGCGCGAATTTGAATTTCAGCGTCCACAATATCGTTCAACATTGGCAACATTTCCTGGACCAACTTTTTATCAGACTTGAAACGTTTTGATTTATCGATTAATTCAACGCGCATACTGATATTCTGTAATCCTTGGTCCCCTATTTTTGCAGTTAACGATTTCACTTCGCGCATATCAGACAATCTTTGTTCTATTGCATTTGTGATTTCCAGCGATTTTTCGTATGTTGCCCCCATTGGCGCACGCGCCGTAATCGTTATTTCATTTACATCGGTTGCCGGCGAAAATTCATTTCCGACAAAACGCATTAAAAATGTTGATGCAATTAATACCAAGAAAGCCAAACCCACAACACGACCCGCATGTGCCATTTGATATTCAAACCAGCGGCGCAACCACGATGTATTTTCTGTCTTTTTATCTTTTGATTTAGTTGCAACTGCTTCGCGTTTATTTTCATCTGTTAATCGCAAGAATTTTGCAATCATCATTGGCGTTAATGTAAAACTGAATATCAATGACAGTACCGTCAAATATACCACAGTTAAACCGAACTGAATCATAAACTTACCGACAATTCCACCCATAAACGCCAACGGTAAAAACACCACGACATTTGTTCCAACACCCGCCAAAACAGACACAGCGACTTTTTTCGTACCATCGATTGCGGCGGATTCACTGTCTTTGCCAGCGCGCATTTCCTGTAACGCAGATTCAATCAAAATAATTGCATTTGATACCAATGTTCCCAACGCCGATGAATATGCCAACAATGTCATTGCGTTAATGGTAAATCCACTGGCATACACAAATTCAAATCCCGCAAGCAATGATGCCGGAATAACAACGCCCGCAATAATCGTAGAACGCCAATTGCGTGTAAACGCCAACAACACTAAAACAGTAAATATAACCCCCAAAATGATTCCGTTAATCGTATCATTAGTATCGTCCAAAATAGCAGTCGATGAATCAGAAATAATCTCTATTTCTGCATTTTGCCCCGGAAAGTGCGCCGCAAAATCTGCATTTAATTCCGGTAACTTTTTACGCAGCGCGCGGGAAATCTTAATTGCGTTACCATCATTTGCCTTTTCCACAGAAGCAATAACGGCATCGGTATTATTATAGCGTGCGCCTTTTTCAATATCACGTGCTGCATCGGTAACAGACGCAACATCACTTAATTTAAAACGAATACCTTCGGCGGTGGTAATTGGCAAATTTGCAATTTCATCAACAGATTCAAATTCACCGATAAAACGCACATTTTGCGATGTGCCAACATATTCTATTTTACCGCCCGGCACATTTAAATTCTTGTTTCCCAATGCCGTTACAATATCCATAATTGTAACACCGTGCGCCGCCATTAAATCAGGATCCATTGCAACACGAATCGCGCGTTCACGACCACCAAATGTCGAAACCTTTGCCACACCATCAATCGCGGTAATTTTATTTGCCAACACATCATCAATGTATTGATTAATATCTGTCGCAGATGGTCCACGCAACACGACATCAACCACCGCCTGTTGCAGCGGGTTCATTTTTTCCACAACTGGTTGCTTCAAATCATCCGGGAATTCAGATGCCAATGCGTCTATTTTTGTTTTAACTTCGGCTGCTTTATCGTTGGCATTAATACCCAAATTGAATTCGGTCATGATATAACCGCCGTTTTCAAAAATACGCGATGTAATATGTTTAACACCGGGAACTTGGGATATAGCATCTTCGGCGCGTTTAATAACCTGGGATTCAATTTCATCAGATGATGCGCCCGGATATACAAAAGTCGCCGTAACCATTGGAAAGTCCAATGACGGGGTGCGTTCTATATTCATTTTTGGATACGCAACCAATCCCAACAGTACCCAAACCAAAACAAACATTAATGTAGTAATCGGACGACGAACAAAGAACTTTAACATTTTTACACCTACTTTACGATTTTGACTAAATTCCCATCGGCGATGTGCGAAGTGATAACGATATCACCATCGGACACACCTGTTATCATTGTATTTTTACCATCACCACGTATAACATTAACCAAAACAGCACGCGCCACACCATCGCGCACAACAAATACAGTTCCATTTTTAATTGCATCGGTTGGAACATAAAAACCTTTTTCATGAATTTCGACAGTATGTGCACCATTGGTCGCGCCACGCGTCCGAATAACGTGCATACCCGTATCTAAATCCAGCGATTGCGATACCGATACTACTTCGCCACCACCAGTAATTTTTTGTCCGGGTTTAAAACGTCCGACACGCATACTGGAAATATAGCCACGATTATTATTAACAAACAGTGGTTCATAAATCACACCATCCGACTTTTGCATTTCGATTACACTTACCGGCGCGCCATTTTGTTCTGCGTCCCGCGTCAAATTAAATACAGATTTATGCTGAATCATGCCAAACGCAACAAATCGATAGATTACCAATATTGCAAATAATGCCAATCCAACGCGCATAATAATATGATTGCGACTGTGCGAATCCATATTTTTAATTTTTTCCCATATTTTTTTCATATTAATCACCTAATTTTTTAACGGATTCCGCCGCCATAAGAATTTGATATTTTGAATTAAGCAACGCTATATCTAATTGATACAGACCCGATGAAACCTCGGCCAGTTCAATAGCAGATGTTTGTCCGGCGATAAAGCGTTGACGTGAAAAATCGTATGCACGCGCCGCTAAATCACGAGCATTTTGCAATGTAGTCAAATTTCCACGCAAACGGTTATATTGCAAAACCGCGGTATTATATTTTTCAGTTGTGATTTTTTTTGCTTTGTCTAAATCTTGGCGCACGGCTTCGGCGTTCATTGCGTCCACAGTCGCATTTGCGCGATTAACACCACCGGAAAAGATTGGAACCTGTAACGCCAATCCCCAATATGCAGACTGATTTCCCTTTTTATCAAACAATTCGTCTGCTGAATTTGCAACACTGGTATAATTATACGATGCAGTCGCCGCCAATGTTGGCAACGCGCCATCACGTTTAGACCGCGCAGATTTTTCATACATACGAATTTGCTGATTCAAAATGTCCCATTCAGGCGTATTTGTTAATGGCTTTGCATTTAAATCGGCAAAATCTTTTGGGAATTCCGTGGTCAGATTTATTTCCGCATCCGCATCGATTCCCGCCAGTATTTTAAGCATACGATATGCTGTATCACGATTGAATTGCGCATTTGATAATTGTATTTCTTTGGTCGCAATATCAGATTCAATTTTAACCAGGTTTCCACGACTTGCGCGACCCGCCGATGTCAAATTACGGCGTGCATCACGTGCAGATTTCAAATCTTGTTCAGATATTTTTACAATTTCATCAGTCATTTTCGCGGTCCAGTATAAATCAACCGCACTGTATTTAACTTCGCGGCGAACCATTTCGCGACTGGTTTCGGACATTTTAACGGCACTGCGCACAGATTCAACCGCATTGCCAATTTTACCAAATGTGTAAATAGGTTGCGTAAATGTTAAACCCGCCATTAAGATATTATCAGGCATTTCAATCTGTGAAACGGGTCCGCCCGCATTCATCAATTGTCCAACCAATCCCCCCAGTTGCGGTGGCAATTGCATATTCATAGAACCACTGAATGGGTGCGCGACATCAACCAAATTCATATATGTTGCGGTTCCTTCCAATTTAAACCAACGATTGGCATTTGCCGCGTCCAACGAAGCCTGGGCTTTTTTAATATTGGCATCTGCCTTTTTAATATCCTGGGATTCAGCCAATATTTTTGATACCGCATCGTCCAGCGATAAATCCATAGAAAACGCCGGCATCACAACCAGTGCCGCAACAACAGCAAACAAAATATGCGCAAACTTTCGCATTTTATGCAACCTCCATATTTGATAAAACCTTATTAATTGTGGACATAGCATCAGTTAATTTTTCTTCGTCTTCACGCGAAAGATTCGCAAAAACTTCGCCAATTATGCCCTTGAAATCCGCAATCATTTTTTTTGCAACTTCTGCGCCGGCGGGGGTAACGCTGTACCAAGTATTACGACGATCGTGTTCATCAACCTCTCGCAGGACCAAGCCTTTGGCTTCTAAATTTTTAAATGTCGCACATAAATTTGGCGTTGTTGTAAATTCGCGATACGCAATATCTTTTAACAATGCGCGCCCGCCCAGGTGCAACCGCACCAAAACACTCATTTGTGACCGCGTAAATTCCATATTTTTCATCATTTTGGACTTCATACGATCCATCAAACGGTCCATAATCGTCATATTTTCTTCGATTAAACGAATAAAATCTTTGCGTGCCATTTTAACCCCCCTGTGGTTAAGAATTTAAGCCTAATGATTAAAACCAGGAATCATTATATGTTTTAATAAATATTATTTCAAGTGTTATTTTTGAAAAAATGCATATTTTTGAAAATTGATAAAGAACTGGTAGAATCGGCAAAAACCTAACTAGCGGTGTTCATTCTTTGGAATCCGTGTCGTCATGCGCAAACAGACCAAAACTCACCGCTATTTATATGCAAATCCTAGGAATATTTAGCCCCATTTATCACTTTCTGTCCATCCTTGTTTATCGGCTAATTTCCGGGCATCCCGAACGATTTTATTATATCAATTTCCCCATTTTATATACCCGACAAATAAAAACGGTATAAAACAAAATTCCCAAAAATGAATATAATGAAATACGGTTCAACAAAAAAAGGAGTACAACTATGACACATCAAGATATATGGCAAGCAATTGACACCTTTGCCCATCGTCACAACATGTCTTGTTCTGGCCTGGCAAGATTTAGTGGCATGGATCCAACAACATTTAACAAAAGCAAGCGTTGGTCAAAATACGGTCAACCCAGATGGCCTTCGACGGGCAGCATTGCAAAAATATTAAATTCCACCGGAAAAACATTAGAAGAATTTGTAAAATGTATTTGTGATTAAATATTTTTATTTACAAAACATTTTATCCATATAATATATAGCGTGTATGTCAACATTAAAGTCGAAACTAATTTTATTAAAAGAGCTATTGGCACTTAAAGAGGTTGTTGATAAGGGCAGTATCCAAATCGCCGCATGTGAAAATGGCATTAAAAATTCTAATCTGTCGCAACTGATTAAGAATCTAGAAGACAGATTTGATACTAAACTTATCAACAGAAGTTTTGATGGCAGTCAACCAACCAATTCCACCCAAATTATTTACAACGACATATGCGCCATCGAAGGATTGCTTAATAAAATTACAGAAACATTTGTGGATTTGGATGCGTTGTCTGGTTCCATGTCCGTATGGACCGAAGAGGGCCTGTTCGGCAGTTATATTTTAAAAGACTTGTCTGAATTTTATGCTAAATATCCGAAAATTCGCCTGGAATTATTAATGCGGAAAGAACCCGATGTATCCAGTATGGATATTTTAATCATTAAACCAAAGTTACACCCAAACGTCCATGGAACAGTTTTGTTTAAATTCAAAACACATTTGAAATTTTATACCAGCAAAAAATATTTAAAGACACATGGGAGCCCAAAAAATATCAACGACTTACTAAGCAACCACGATTTATGTATGGTTAAACGCTATATGAACCTGCCCGAATATCAAAGTATTATAAAACGCGCAAAACATTTGAATACCACATCGGATTCGTTGGCATTGATATATCGTTTGGTAAATGATGGTGATGGCATCACTGTCTTTCCGTCATGGTTTCATGAAAGCAGCGAAAACCTGGTATGTTTACAAGACCTGGATTTTGAATACGAAATGGAAACACAGTGTATTTGCAGGACGGAAATCGCAGAAACACCAAAAGTCAGCGCATTTGTTAATTTCTTTATAGATTTTTGTAAGGACCACGAAGTTCCAATCGATATTTATTATTAAATCCGATTTTATCGGGATGCAGGGCTCTGACCAATCCGTGCACCCGGGAACAAATAAAAACACCCAAACGGGTGCGCTACCTACCTATTCTCTGGAATGCGCACGTGTCCTCGATATACAATAATAAAAATCAGAAAAATCTCCCTTGGTCGATTTTTCAAGATTTTTCTAATTGTCTATTCTCGTATTGGTCATGCGCCCTTGCGGGCTCTGACCGATCCGTGCGCCCAGGAATAAATAAAAACACCCAAACGGGTGCGCTACCTACCTATTCTCTGGAATGCGCACGCGTCCTCGATATACAATAATAAAAATCAGAAAAATCTCCCTTGGTCGATTTTTCAAGATTTTTCTAATTGTCTATTCTCGTATTGGTCATGCGCCCTTGCGGGCTCTGACCGATCCGTGCGCCCAGGAATAAATAAAAACACCCAAACGGGTGTTTTTATTTATTCTGGTTGGGGCGCACGGATTCGAACCATGATAAAGAGAACCAAAATCTCTTGTCCTACCATTAGACGACACCCCAAAACATAGCGCATTATAATATTCTTTGTTCTTTTTGCAACAAAAAACCACCCGGACGGGTGGTTTATTTTATAATGACGGTATTTATAACCATTCACCTGCCCATGTTTTTAATTCATCGGCGGTTACATCAACCGGGAAACGCGCCCCATCAACGACTGTTGCATTTGGAACAATCGGACGAATATTTTCGGCGGCATCGGCCGTGGTTGGGGTGCTGCCGGATGTGGCGAACAAAACGATTGTTTTGCCATTAAAATCGTGACTTTCCAGAAAAGTATCCACCACGGACGGTTCACGTCCCCACCAAATTGGGAAGCCGACAAAAATCACATCATATTGTTCAATATTATCGATTGTGTTTGTGATTGCCGGGCGGCTGCTGCGATCCGCCATTTCCATTGACGAACGGCTTTTATCGTTTTTCCAATCCAAATCTTCGGCGGTATAAATATCAGCGGGCACAATTGCAAATACATTTGCACCAATGGCATTTGCCAATCTATCCGCAACCGCCGCAGTGTTACCAGTTGCACTAAAATACGCAACCAACGCGCGATTATTCGCCCGAACAGAATGCACACGCGAAACCGTAACAATTCCAATAATGGCAATAACTATTACCGCCAAAACACATAAAAATTTTTTCATTTTTTCTCCTTTTGATTTTGGTTGTGTTATTTATAGCAAAAAAGTCGTAAAGCGCACAAGAAAAAACATTGCAACCCCCGATATTTATGTCTAGAATACTGCCACACGGTCCCATCGTCTAGCGGTCAGGACATCGGATTCTCATTCCGGTAACACGGGTTCGATTCCCGTTGGGACTGCCAAAAAATAAAGCGCACGATTTGGTGCGATTTTTCATAAAAAACACCGGCATTTGCCGGCTTTTTTTACTAAAAATTATATCGCAATCCGATTGTTGGACCGTAACTTACTATACGCGGATACGATATGTAATCGATTGCGAAACCTAAATCGATTCCCAGATGCCAAAAACTGAAAATCATACCGGTATTAACCCCACCGGTAAATGACGCTCCGTGTTTTGATTCGGTGCGCTCTGTTATTCTTTCTTGAATTGTATAATCATATCTGTTTATCCCAAGTCCCGCACCAACATACAACGCCAAGTGTTCACCCGATGCATAGTCGTAATAACCGTTCAACCGCAACGCCATATTTTCAATCGATACCGTATGTCCGACCAATATTTGAATCAGTTCGGAAACTTCGGCGCGATTCTGTAACGCCAACGCGACACGGTATTTATTATACTTTCCACCGAATTCAAAATTTGTTACCCCACCAAAGTCCAAGAAACTGTCATCTTTGATATCAACATCCGATACAAACGCACCGACATTTGCCGAAATATAGTAATTCCATTGATCTGGAACCGGCGCATACTTTGCCATCGCGCCCAATGGGACAAAACACAGAAACACACCCAATAATAATTTTTTCATATCCGCCACCGTAATTTATTCCAAAATCGCGCGCGCCTGTTCCAGGTAACTTATCGCGACCCGCACAGATTCCGCGTCCACATTGCGCGAATTTGTAACCGCCGCAACTGGCGCAGAACTTTTTGGGTTCGCTGCGCGAACTTCGGCGTTTAATTCGCCATCATGTATCATTTTTTTAACACCGGCAATTGTCATGCCCCGGTCATACAACAACGATTTTATTGTTTCCAACTTTGCAACCGTATCTGGACGATAATATCGCCGACCACCCGCACCCGTTGTTGGCCGAATCGCGGTTGGGAATTGCTTTTCCCAGTAACGCAGGGTATGCGCCGGCACGGACAGACGTTTTGCCACTTCGTTAATCGAAACAAAATATTCTTTGTCCATGTTGGCCCCCGTTTATTATTCCGCAACTGGTTCACTTGGTGCATCCGGTGTCGCCACATTTTCGTCCGGTGTTTCTTCTTCGTGTTCGATTGAAATCGCGGACATAACCTTTTCATTTTCAGCCGTACGGAACAATGTCACACCTGCGGTGCTACGACCCGCAATACGAACATCCGCGACCGGCGTGCGAATAATTTTTCCACCGTCCGTAACCATGATTATATCGTGATTATCATCCACCGGGAACGAACCCGCAACCGCAGTGTTTTTGCCACCCAGTTTAATATTCGCAAATCCGGAACCGCCACGGTGGGTTATGCGATATTCATACGACGATGTGCGTTTACCAAACCCATTTTCAGAAATGGTTAAAATGAACTGTTCGTTCGCCTCCAATTCCGCCATCTTTGCATCGTCCAGCACCAAATCGGTTGTTTCTTCTTCCGCGTCCGCTTCTTCTTCGATACCTGTTGCGGCGCTGCGCGCAGCGCGACTTTGTTTAATATATGCAGCCCGCACTGCGGAATCTGTTTCACCGTGGTTCAGCATTGCCATACCAATAATGCGATCGTTTTTGCCACGT
>CAMVKK010000008.1 GCA_947168075.1 uncultured Alphaproteobacteria bacterium | reverse complement strand
TCGTGAATCGGCGGTGCGTGGTTTGGCAAATGCGGGTCTGATTGTGCAATCGATTACCGATACAACACGTATTCCGCACAATGGTTGCCGTCCAAAGAAAGTGCGCCGTGTGTAGTTGTTGGTTATAGGTAACACCGCCTGTTTGGGCGGTGTTTTTTTGGCAATGATGGTTGACATTGGTTGTTTTTGTGATAAATTCTTTGCACTATGAAACCGTTGAGTGATGTTTTTATTCCCAAAAATTATGACGATTATTTATCTGAATTGCGGCACAGGCATTTTGCGTGGAAAATGGATTTTTCATCCAAGACAAATGTTTCAAATACAGGGCAAATAACTTATTATGAAATTCGCGATGAGGCGGCGCGTGGTAATTTCGTTTTGGTCCCTGGTCTGGCAAGTAATACACAAATTGAACCATTGATGCGCGCGGTTACATATTGGTCGTTGAAACACAAATATAATATTTATGCCGTTGACCATTTCTTGGGCGATTTCCAGCCCAGTATATCGGTGGAATCTGCACGCAAAAATACTGTGCCGGAATTTATCGATTTGATGGATGTCGGGTTTGATATTGTGTCGAAAATGTCTGCAAATAAATGGACGTGCGTTATTGGACATTCGATTGGTGGAATCGGCATAACCGAAGTGTTTAATCGCCGCGTTCAACAAAACAAACCAATTGGATTTTCAGGGGCAATACTTTTTGCACCCTTTGTTACAAAAGAGTGGGGCGTTTTTACCAGAAATTTTATGAAACATTATCAATATCCAAAATTGTCAGACGAAGATTTTTATAAAAATCCGATTGGTATGACGAGTTATCATGATATTTGCGAACATAAAAGAACAAGGTACGTGTCATTGTTTCCAGAATTTTTGGACGAAATTGTTAAATTAAAGCCACAGCCAGAGTTAATTGCACGATATAATATTCCGGTTACATTGGTTGCAGGTGGCGAGGATAAAAAATCGCCGGCTGGACATATGCGCGCAATTTGCAGCGATGTTCAAAAAATTTCGAATAACGGAAATATGAAAATAGTCGAATTTCCAACAGGTCGGCATTCTTTTATAGATCAACATAATGATTGGGCGGCAATATTGCGTTTGATAAAATCACAGCGTCCACGTGTCAAGCAAAAATAAAAAACCGCCGCGATTGCGGCGGTTGTTCTTAGCGCAAACTTCTTATATGATTAAAAACCACATTTGTTGCATTTTGGGCTTTCAATCGCGCGCATTGTTGTGTATGAACCCGCAGGTACATAAGACACAACCGGCTTATATTGCTGAACCGTTTCGCGAACAAAATATTCACGATTCACAACGCGTTCAAATGGTTCGCCACAAACACGGGCAGAACATTTGTTGCATTTTGTGCATGCTGGTTTCGCAACGACTGTTTTAACAACCGGCTTTTCCACGCGTTCAACACGTGCATAATCTTCGGCAACAGTTTTCATTTCTGTGTTGTAGTCAGAATAGACACCACCATCAGAAGCGTAAACCGGCGCACAGATAACACATGCAATCGCACCAAATAAAATTGTTTTTTTCATATTTTTATTCCTTTTGGTTGGATCAGAGAGAGTTTAGGACACAAAATGGCAATTGTCAAGTTTTTTGACTAAAATAAATTTATGTCCATTTTTTGGCTTTTGGCAAAATGCGAATAAAATATTGACAATAACTAATTCGCGGTATAAAATAACGCACGCGCACGGGGATTGTGCGCAGTTTTGGTGAAAATAATAAACTAAGCCATAAAGGAAAAAATATGATTGAAAAAAACTGGATGACCCTGATTAAGCCGAAAAAACTTAATATCGTGGTCGATGAAAATAATCCGAATATCGCGACACTGGTTGCGGAACCGTTGGAAAAGGGTTTTGGTTTAACACTGGGGACGGCATTGCGTCGTGTTTTGTTGTCTTCGTTACAGGGATGTGCACCAATCTATATCAAAATTGATGGTGTTCAGCACGAATTTAGCAGCGTTCCAGGTTGCCGCGAAGATGTTACTGATATTATCCTTAATCTGAAAGGCGTTTATTTCAAGGCTTTGACCGAAGGTCAGCACAAGGCTTATTTGAAAGTCAAAGGACCGGCTGTCGTTACCGCAGGTATGATTGAAACATCCGGTGGGGTCGAAGTTATGAACAAAGATGTCGAAATCTGCACACTGGACAAAGGCGCGAATTTCGATATGGAAATCACACTGGGGACAGGTCGTGGATATGTCCCATCATCGCAAAATGCCACCGGGTTGCCGTTGGGCGTTATTCCGGTTGATTCAATTTATTCGCCAATCTTGAATGTGGCATTTACACCATCACAGACACGTGTTGGTCAATCCACGGATTATGATAAATTGGAATTGACGGTTAAAACAAATGGGTCGGTTACACCCGAAGATGCAATCGCATTTGCAGCGCGTATTTTGACTGATCAATTAGTCGTATTTATTAATTTCGAAGATCCTGCACAAATCAATGCACCCGCCGAAGAAGACAAGGTCAAAGATGCATTGCCGTTTGATCCGAAATTGTTAAAGCATGTCGATGAATTGGAATTGTCTGTTCGTGCAAACAACTGCTTAAAGAACGATAAAATCAACTGGTTGGGCGAACTGGTTCAAAAGACCGAAGCCGACATGTTGAAAACACCAAACTTTGGCCGTAAATCTTTGAACGAGATTAAGGCTCAGTTGGAAGCAATGGGTCTGTCACTGGGGATGGAAGTCCCGGGTTGGCCACCGGAAAATATTGCCGAGTTGGCTAAGAAGTACGAAGACCCCTACAAATAAATTAAATTGTGCGGGTTCTTGTCGCGGTTGTCGTTTTTTATGTAACGCATGTACACATCAAAACGCCAACCGCTTCCAATAACCTCGTATAATTTAATTTCTTGCCACGGCAAGGAAAACTCGTGTTTCTGAAAAGTTTATTTTTAGGGCACGGCGTCTCAACGAATCCCTGTAAATAAAAAGAGCAGGGCAGAAGCAAAATAAAGGAGTAATCAGATGAGACACATGAAAACAGGTCGCACTTTTAATCGCGATACAAATGCACGCAAAGCCCTGTTTATCGGCTTGGCGAAAAACTTAATCGAAAAAGAACAAATTAAAACAACTTTGCCAAAGGCGAAAGATTTGCGCGCTGTGGTCGAAAAAATGATTACCCGCGCAAAGGTTGACACCGTTGCCAATCGTCGTTTAATTGCATCTGAATTGGGCAATGGTTCCGAATTGACGGTTAAAAAATTGTTTACCGTTTTGGGGCCACGCTATGCCAAACGTCCGGGCGGATATACACGCGTATTAAAAGCGGGCTTCCGTTATGGCGATGCGGCACCAATGGCAATTATCGAATTGGTTGATCGTGACGAAAATGCTAAAAAAGCTGCACCAAAAACGGTTGCCGCGGATGCCAAGGAACCGGCTGTAACCGCTGCAGAAGAAAAACCAGCAGCCAAGAAAGCTGCACCAAAGGCAGCAGCCACTAAGGTAGCCAAGGATGCCCCCAAGGCAGCCAAGGCCACAGGTGCCAAAAAGACTGTCGCGGTTAAACGCCGTGCAACAGGCAAATAATTAAACGGGGCATTTGCCCCGTTTTTTTTGTTTTGGTATTTTATCTTGTGCGCTGGAATAAAATCATTTTTGTATCAATTCTATTAAGTTTTGCTGTGTTATTAATTTTTGTGGTTTGATATTTTAATTTAGCACCATTTGACGATGTAAGGCGGACGTTGCTGTAATCAAATTGCTGGCGTTGTGGTAAATATGCAATGTGTCCACCAATGTTCAAATGGTCTGTTAATTCGCGTAAAATTTTTGCCTGGGTTTCGGCATCATAGCAATAATCAAATATATTTGACAGATTTATAAAATCGTACGTGTCAGATATTTTTGCACTTAAATCATATAAATCGCAAAGTATGAAATTAAATGGCTTTGTCAAAATCTTACGTAATTTAATGTATTCAGGAATTTTTGGAACATTTTCATAGTATTCTGTGATGCCCAACCCCGAGCAAAACATATAATCGTGCCGACCCTGGTTTATGATTTCGCGGGTGGTGCCCGGTAATAAAGGCAATAATTTTTGCATGGTCGGTGTGTCCAAAAAATCTAAACGCAGACGTAAATCGTGCAATAATTGGATGTATTCCCCCAATGGGATATTTTTTATTGCTGCAAATTTAATGTCCTGGATGGCACGGGCATTGACTGTAATGTCAAATGTATCAACGGTTGTTGCCCCGGCAAGTGTGTGAAACAGCGCCTGGTCGCCAGATCCGGTAACTGTTAACACTTTACGTACATTCGGTATAACATTCGTTGCCCAACGTTGATCTTCGTTGCTGATTACGTACGCCGGTAAAAAATTCTTTTCAAGTAACATTGCGATCCCTTTATCCATTGTAAATATAATACAAAAATACTAATTGTCAATGTTTTTGGCGGTGGGGCGGGGCGGATTTTTTTAAAAAGTATTTTTAATAATGGTCTTTTTATGGTAAAATAAAAAGAATTAATGGGAGTATCGGATGAGAAAGATTGTTATCTCGATTATGCTTATTTTGGGCGCGGTTATAAACGCAAATGCCGCGCCGGCGCCGAATCCACGTGGTAGTAATACGACTGTGGTGCGCAGTGCGCGTTCGGCCGCCGCACCGGCACGTAGTGCGGTTTCCGCGCGCAGTGCCACAACACCACAATCGAGTGTTGTGTCTCGTGCCGCCGTTACGACCCAGAAAGTTATTAATTCGGGAACCAAAGTTGCAACCGCAACCAAAAATACCGCGGTGAATCAGGAATGCCAGGATAAATATTACGGCTGTATGGATGCGTTCTGTATGCTGGATAATACCAGCGGTGGACGCTGTGTTTGCAGTGATAAAAACGCTGAACTGGATGAAATATTGGCGGAAATAGAAAAGTTAGACCAACAATCGTATCAAATGGCGACATACGGTGTTGAAAAAATTGAAATGGGTATGGATGCCGATGAAGCCATTGCCAATGCCAATGCCGCCGCTAAAGAAGCCGCTGATGCTGTAAAAGTTACTGAACGTCGTAAATCACTGGATTTATCGCTTTGGGAAAATCCTGTATCGTTGGATGACGAAGATATGTTTGATGTATTTGATGTGTCTGAATCAACGGTGGATGGTAAAACAGGCGATTCATTACAACGCGCCGCCCATCAATTGTGTGCCGCCCAAGTTCCGGAATGTGCAGCGGATATGTCGGTGTTAAAATTGCTTTATGCGCAAAAGATAAAATCCGACTGTAACGCGTATGAAAACAGTTTGAAACAACAGAAAAATGCAAGCCAAACCAAATTAGCCGCCGCCGAACGTGCTTTGCGTGAAGCCGCCTTGGAACAGTTGCGGACGGCAAATAAATACGATTTGGGTCAATGCACAATTCAGTTCAAAAAGTGTATGCAAACAACCGGCGGTTGTGGTGATGACTTTTCTTCGTGTGCGACTATTTCTGCATTTGACAGCACCAATGTTCGCCAAAGTACATCAAAAAAAGCAAAAAATTATTCGATAAAAGGTGCGGCAACAACAATCGAAATAAATGCATCTACATACGATGCACTGTTATCTAAAAAACCATTGTGCGATACGGTAACTAAACAGTGTCAACGTGTTGCAGACCAAGTGTGGGATACTTTCTTGAAAGAGGCCGCGCCCGCTATCAAATCTGCGGAAATTATCGCCGAAGATAATGCGCGTCAGAATTGTATTGGTAATATTTCATCTTGTTTCCAAAAAGCGTGTCGTGATAATATTGACCCGAACGATCCAGATGGGTCGTACGATATGTGTTTGACGCGGCCACAAACAATGTTGAACGTGTGTCGTGTGCCGCTGAACGCGTGTGGCATAAGCGAAAAAAATCCCGAAGATTCGCAAATATGGGATTTCGTGATTGCGCGCTTGGCATCTATGCGTATCGATTCATGCACTAAAGAAGTCAAAGAATGTTTGCAGGCAGACGTTCGCTGTGGTTCGGATTATTCGCAATGTATAGGGTTGGATTTAGATACAATTATCAACATGTGTCCAACGGATAAGTTAGTTGGTTGCCAGGAAAATGGTGTTAAAAAATCTTTGGCCGATGTGTCTAATTTGGTTATGGGTATATTCTTGAACATTGATAATGCTATGCTGACCCAGTGTCAACAGGCCGTTACAACCAAGATGTTGGAATTGTGTGGTGATACCGCAACATGTACCGCATTTGACGACGATAATGATATGGGGACAGAATCGCTGATGTCGTATAAAGATAACAATGGTGATTATGTCATAGAAGGATTGGTGTCGTTCGGTAATGTGAAAATAAGCGAGATTGGTGATACCTCGACCCCAGAAGATGTGAAATTTGGTCGGTACGAGGTGAATATTTCAGACTATAAAGATCATTTAAAGGATGACAAAGCAACCGTTCAACGTATCACGTCGTCGTTACAATCTGTGGCAAACAAGATTAACCAAAAGATTGCGATTTTGTCCCAGGACAGTACAATAAACATGTGTGTCTATGGACGCGATATGTCGCAAATCCGCCAGCGTTCGAGTGGTGGGGAATCTACAAACAGGGATACAACGGCGGCACGATTCCCGAATTTATTGGATTCATCAATATTGGCAATTGTTAATTCGGGTATGGATCGTGCAAGACAAAATTATACAACGAAATATAATAAACTGGTTAGTGAAGCAATGGAATCACAGAACGACGATATTAAATCTGTGTTGTGTGCGGCGATGGCATCCAGTGCCCCGAAATGCGTACTGTATGACGCAAATGGTTTTTGTATTCAATACGAGGCCAGCAATTTTGAAAATGTGTTTGATGGGATGACGGGTTCCGATACTTCGGATAACACACAAAAAGGTATGTATGCGACGCGCTATGTATTGTCCGGTATGAACGTGTCCAGATTGGCGGCGGCACAGCAATCCGGGCATGGGGAATATACACAAATAGACGCGTTCGGTAATATGTTGGGCAGCATATCCATGAACGCATTGTATTCGCCGTCAACTCACTCGTGTACGATTAGAACCGAAACAGTTATGTGCAAAGAGATGGCAGATGCAGTAATTACGACCAACACATCAAAAACGTGGGATTTATATAAAGGTGCAGTTGCAGGCGGTGGTGCGGGCGGCGCGGCTGGTGCAAGTGCTGGGGCTGCGGCCGGTGGTGCGGCTGGTGCAGGTGGCGCTGCGGGCGCAGGTGCTGCAGGTGGTGTTGCTGGGGCTGGTGGTGCGGCTGGTGCGGGCGGCGCGGCTGGTGCAAGTGGTGCCGCGGGTGCAGGCGCTGCTGCGGGTGCTGCTGGTATTGCGTTCGCTGGTGCTGCTGTTTATGGCGGCGTCAAAAGAACGACGGAAACAGTAAGCAATTATCACGGTACACCGTGTAAAGAATATGCAGAACCTGTGTTGACCACAACGGTAATAGAAATGTAAACAAACCGCCCGAATGGGCGGTTTAATAATCATTAGCACTAACCACTATTATCCCAAATCTTTCAAATCGCTTATAACACGAACGCCGTTGCGTTCCCATTGTGGGCGCAGTTCGTCAATATCCATTATGTTATCAGACCCCAGGTATAAAACCGGGGTAACATTATGTGCCGTTGCGGATTCAATGACCGATGCGATTGGGGAACGGCGAATTTTGCCCGCAGCAAACCACGATTCGTTATCAGCGACCCAAAAATCCGAATCGGTGTGTGATACGATTGCAAATTTGTCTGTGATAACCACGTCATTTTCAACCGTGTATGGTGTGGAATGTTCGGTTAAATATTTTATAACAGAATCATTGTCGCCTGTTGCGGTTTTAATATCATTAATTTGTGGGGTTGGTTCCGATTCGTCTGTGTCATCCTCATCATCTTCGTCAAAATCCAAGTCAGTAAATACCGGAACGTTATTGATAATATTTTCGGTGTCGTTAATGTCAAAGTCTGTTGGGATTGGCATTTCCGATTCGGTTATTGTGTTTTCGGGGGTTTCAACGGTTGTGGTGTTGGATTTTTTTGTTACGTGACCCAAATCAAATACAGATTTTTGTGCGTACGCAGTATTGTCGCGTGCGCGTTCGTACGCAACACGCAGTTCAGCCGGTACAGCCACAGGTACTGATTCGGGTGTCGATTCGGTTTTTGTTTCGGGTTCGGATGTCGGTTCCTGTTTCGATTCGTTTTTTGTTTCGGGGGCTGGTGCTGGTTCCGATACAGGTTCGTTGTCCATCGGGGTTTGTGTAAATGCCCATTTAAAAAATGTTTTTATAAATTCAGGAATTTTTATTTTGAAATTAAACAGTGGCGCCTTGGTTCGTGCGATTACGATTGTCGTTGCAACATATAACGGAACCATTGCCAAAATCAAAATACCAAACACCAATCCGGCAAATCCGTGCAGGTGCGCGTGCATTAATTGATGCCAACGCATTGCTGAAAATATATTGAAATTGAACATGTAACGCATAATTGCCCATGTCGCAATAACATACCCCACGGTCCAAAGAATCGCGTGTTTATTAGAATCATAAAAATTTCGTATGCGTTCATACATCACTTATATTATAGACAAGATATAGTTTTTGTCAATATTTTATAGGTTTTGTGTCTTTTAAGCAATATTATGTGTAAAAAAACTTTTTTATGGGCTTTTTTTATGGTATAATTAAAGAAACTAATATGGGGGGATTTAATGTTTAAATCAACGAAAGTGTTCGGCGCAATGTTCGCCGGTTTTGGTGCTTTGGTGCTTATTAATGCGGCGATTGCTGATGCAACACCGCGTGCGGCAGCGACTGGACGTGCGGGCGCGGCGGCGCGTATGCCATCTATGCCTGTTATGACGATAAACCCGGCGAATATTACAACGAATGTTCAGCAACCGGCACCACAACCACAGCCGGAACCCCAGCCAGAACCACAACCTCAGCCAGAACCCCAGCCGGAACCAGAATGCCCGGACGGTGGTGTGCGTAATTCTGAATATACGGTCAATAACTGTATGAACGATGTTTTGGCGTGTATTAACAATGGCGCGACACCAAACGGTATGAACGATTTGTTTAATGAAGATATGCGTAATGCTATTATGAACGGTATGGGCCTTTGTTCAGTTCAGGTTGAAAAATGTATGACAACTGTGCGCCGCGATTGCAAGCCTGTGTATCGCGCAATCGCCGATGTGTGGGTTGATTTCAATTCGCGTAAAGTTCAACCAGAATATTATAATTTCGTTCTGCGGAAAACGGGACTCACCCCGAACCAGGCGGAAAATACTTGTCTGTTGTTGGATGTTAATACATTTGGTCCGTCATTTGCCGCCGTTGATAATAACGGTGGAACGACCAATGAATATAATAATCGCGTTGGCGCGTACAATAACCAGATGGGTGGCGTATTAATCAAAACTAACCCCCAGGGTGTTGATTTGAACTATGGCAATCCGGGCGTTGATGGTGCGCGTGGACACTATGCACGTTGGGATGCAACAACGGCAACATGCTATCTGCGTGTGGCGGCGTATAACAAAGATGAACAAATCAAAAACAGTTGGTTGTTTGGTGCGTTGGGTAATGATGAACCAGCCCAGGTTTGGCGTGCCGCCGGCGAAACATTCAGTTGCAATAAAGACCTTTTTGGATTTTCGTTGCTGAATGATACCAAGACAACAGCGGTTGTTGGTGTTGGTGGTGGAACACTGGCGGGTGCCGGAATTGGTGCTTTGGCGGGTCATGGCGCGCGCGCATTTGATTGTTCGAATAAATCTGCATTGAATACACTGAACAAAGATTTGCGCAAAAGTAACAATATCTATTCTTTGAACGGGTATTTGGATGCAGGCGAAAAAATCACAACCGCAGATTTGACCGAAAGTCAATGCAATGCGATTTTGGACCTTTACACAAATTATAAGACAATCAAGGCAGACAAGGAACATTGTTTTGGTGACGAGCTTCTTTCGTGCAATTTCGTGTATGAAAAAGATCGCGGGCCCGTTGAGATCCTGGACAAGGAATGCACAAACGATGAGAATTATTTTGATTGCATAAATAATAAACTTGCCGGCATGTGTTTAAAGGCAAAGAAGAAGGATATTAAATCGTGTGCCAAATATTTGGTTGCTATGGACATGGCCAACGAAGGTGATTTCAATATGGACCTTTCGGAATGTGTTTTAGATAAACTGGGTTGCCGTTTCAAATCGTTACGTAGTCCAAACAGCTTGGCCGGTGGTTTGAAATGTATCAATCTGGACGGTGGATGTGCGTCGTCTAGAGAAACAGAAGAGGAAATCGCAGAATTAGATGGCGTGTTTGGCAAGTTGCCTATCTTAGTAGAAGGCGAAAAATCGAATTATGGTACAACCATTCCGGTTGGTGCGGCGATTGGTGCCGGTACCGGTGGTTTGGCAACCGCGATTACTGCATTTGTTGAACGCAACAATATCACTTGTCGCGTTGGTGACGGGTTGAATACAGTGGCGTTCGGTAAATCTCATTCGATTGATACATTGAAAGATTTCTATGTGAAATGGAACCTTAAATTGCCGGATACAGTAATCCCAACAGCAACCGCGGTTGATTGCAAATCGTGGAAATTGTCCTGCGCGGAATATACCGATTTGAATCAGTGCGCGGCGGCGGCGATTAATTACAAGCCGACACTGGACGGCACAATAACACTGGTGCGTTCTGCGTGTGCGGTTTCGGGCAGTGTATGTATCGAAAATGCAGCCGTTGCAAAATCGTATGGTGCGTGCACGGATGCAGAGTAAGTTTCTTTAGGTGTGTCCCTAAAGCGAACCGTCCCATTAAGGTTTTCACGAAATCCTTGTCGTCGTGAAAACCGGGACGGTTTTTTACATCACAAAATCTTCGCCCAGGTAAACTTTCTTTACCATTTCATCGGCGATAATTTCATCGGTTGTGCCGTGTTTCAAAATCTTGCCATCGTGCAGAACGTAACTGTGGTCGGTAATGCCCAATGTTTCACGGACATTGTGGTCGGTAATAATAACACCCAATCCACGATTCTTTAATTGCGACACCAGTGAACGAATTTCATTAACCGCAATCGGGTCAATCCCCGCAAACGGTTCGTCCAGCAAAATAAACTTCGGGTCGTTCGCCAACGCGCGCGCGATTTCCACACGACGGCGTTCGCCACCCGACAGCGCCGTTGCAGGGCTGCGCCGCAATGACGATATTGCAAATTCATCCAGTAATGCATCTAATTTCTGCTGACGCTTTTTCTTGCTTGGTTCGACAACTTCCAATATTGCCATAATATTTTGTTCAACCGTCAAACCGCGAAAAACACTGTTTTCCTGGGGCAAATAGCCTATGTGCAGACGCGACCGCTGATAAAAAGGCAGGTGGGTTATATCCTGACTGTTCAAAAATATTTGGCCGCCGGTTGAATTTAACTGGCCCGTTATGCAATAGAATGCGGTTGTTTTACCTGCGCCGT
The DNA here is from genome assembly GCA_947168075.1 of uncultured Alphaproteobacteria bacterium. Classification (GTDB taxonomy): domain Bacteria; phylum Pseudomonadota; class Alphaproteobacteria; order Rs-D84; family Rs-D84; genus Enterousia. The sequence goes on along the minus strand of CAMVKK010000008.1, from coordinate 10,288 downwards.
TCGGCCCCAGTAATCCCACCGATTCGCCCTGGCGTGCGACCATCGATATATCGCGCAGAACCATACGCTTGCCATACGATTTTGATAAATGTTCAACACGTAATACAGACTGTTTCATAATTTTATCACCATTTCATCGGTTAATGCTCTGTCACCAGTCGTGGATTCTATACGTACGTTTCCACTTAGTGTGACGCGTTTTGATTTTATGTCATATCGCCCGCGATTGGCGGTTATGTTGTTTGTTTCGGGTTTTCCGTCAATTTTGCGTGTTATTTTTCCGCGGACTGAATCAAGAAAAATAATGTCGGGTTGGTCGTATTCCTGGCGTGCGGTGGTGGCGTGAATCTGAAACGGATTGCCATCACGATCAATACCAGAAAACGATGCATCGGTCATTTTAAATTGGTTGGTGGTAATGTCCGCCATATTAACAGCAGATATTGGTGTCCACAACAATTGATGCGTGAACAGCGCGCCCGCAACCAATGCAGCAACCATTACCAATCCCCAACCTGTGAAAAAGAACTGCCACAAACGTTGCAGACGGCGATGTTTCGAAAAGATTATAAATGTACGATTGTCACTCATATCAATAATCAGTTTAGCGCGATGGATAATAAAAAGCAATTTTTATATTTATTTAGTATGCTTTTTATGATATAATAGCGCACAAGAGAGATGAAAAAAAATTGTATAATATTTATTGCATTGTCGCTGTGCGCGACCGTGGGGTCTGCGGTGGCGGCGGTTACTATTAAAAAGGCCGCACCCGTTGCAACCCAGGAATCCGCTACGTCCAGCGTCACAACCAGTTTGGTGCCGTCTGTTTTAACACTGGTGTCGGATGTCCAATCGCTTAATGCGAAACAGCGTGATTTGAATACAGAATGTACACCGTCCAGTGCGGAAATAGAATTCGTAAATAATACAATCAAAGAGTGGGCAAAAACAGGTGCCGCCACCGCAGAAGAGGTTGAACGGCGGCTTAATAAACAACGGTGTGCGGGCGGTGTCGGGTACGAGGCCAGTGTCCGCTATTCCGCCGGGACAGATATGACCAACATTTGTTATGATAATTTTGCAGGTGAATCAGACAAAGAAATGGTTTGGTACGGTTTTCCAAAAGCATCCAAGACAACTTATTGTCCGGATGGTTCGCCAACATGCAGCGAAAAAGAAAGAAAAACAGTTTCCAATATCTATGAAATATTCGATTTGGTCGATTTTACATACGAAGATTATAATATAAAAGAAGCAACTATGGCGGCTAAATTAATAGACCGTGCCGATGGATGCTCTACTGTGCAGGTTAATAAAAAGAAAAAACAAATGTGGGGTGAATTCTTGGTCAAAACCATGGGCAATGTGGGTCAGAAAACCAGCACTTCGCAAATTATGGAAACGGTCAGTAATATTACACAAAATGGTTCAAATCTGAATGGGGGAATATCTTCGCTGGGGGCAATCGCGACACAATTTATGGATAAGTAAAACATATTTTTATGCTTTACTAAATTCTGGAAAAATCGTATAATGCAATGAATTAGGAAAGGGGAAGTTTATGAAAGTTCAAATTTCAAAGTTCAAATTTCAAATGTTGTTGGGTGCATTGGTTGCACTGGCGGCGTGTACACGTGGCGCATCGGACAATGGTGCATATGTCGCGGCGACACCGACGGTGGACTATGTTGAACAATTGGATGTGTATTCTGCCCCGCACAAGGATTCTTTCCTTAATCAATTAGCAATGAATTATCGTTCGTATGCAATTTATAATGCACGCACCAGTGGTTATCCAGAAATGGGCGAATTGTTCGCACAAAAAGCGGTTGCTGCATTTTCGGGCGAAGTGCCGTTTCCTGAAACACTGGAAAATTGGCCGGTTGATGATGATCAGACATCGTTTGAACTGTACACCGCTTATAACGAGTTGATGGAACAATTGAAAAATGATGCCAGTGATTTACAACCAGAATTAACAGCCGAGGTCCAGGCAAAATACGATTGCTGGCTTTCCGCCACCGCCAGTGGTCAAATGGCGACTGCGCGTCAATGTCGCGAACGTTTTCAGCGGTCTTTGGCGGCGTTGCGTGATTGCAAGGGGGGCAAGATCATAACCAAAGTTCAAACCCCAGAACCTGTTAAAACAGAAATTGCGGTGAATACTGCATCGCGTACGGCAACAGAATATTATCCTGAAACACGTAATATGCGCGCAATGAACAGTTCGGCACGCACACGCGAAGGGGTGATTATCGTTAATAATGTTAATGTGCCGGAACATTTGATTAATCCTGTGCCGGTGCAACCGATGACATTTAATCAGAATATATACAGTGCAAGCAAAACAGGGGCGCCCGATGGAAAATGCCAGTGCGCGTACAAGGTTTGTAAGGTTAAGCCATGTACAGAACAGTGTAGTTGTCAGGAATCTGTGGGTGTAAATCCTGATTTAGTTACGCGCCAAGAATTTATCGATATGATGATGGCTATGCGTGAAGAATTGGCGGCAATTAATGCGCGTCTGGATCGGTTACAGGCCGCCGCCGGGGAAAAGACAATGATTAAGGTTCAGCAAATTCCACTGGAACCAAAACAACACATTATGGAAGAAGTGTTCGAAGTGCGCTTTGATTTTAACAAGGCGACAATTAAACCGGAATATCGTGAATTAATCGAAAAATTGGCGGCTGCAACCCAGGAAAATAAGAATATCAAGGTTTCTGTGGTGGGTCATACCGATACCGCGGGTACCAAAAGTTATAATTATGCGTTGGGTGGTCGCCGTGCCGAAGCAGTGCAAAAAATGCTTATCGAATACGGTATCCCCGCCAGCCAGATTGTCGCCGTGTCGGCGGGCGAAGAAGATTTGGCTGTGCCAACACCCGACAATACGCCAAACGCGGCAAACCGTCGCGTCCGCGTGGTAAAGGAAACGCACTATACCACCAATGAACCGGCAGCAAATCCGGTCGCGATAGAGGTTGGCGAATATTCCGATGGCGCCTGTGGCGAATACGGGTGCGCAGAATAGGGGAACAAAATACTTGACAAAAACAATTATATGTATATGATTGCGTTGTCAGAGAGATGTTTTGAATAGAGGTAAAAACATGACTGATAAAGCGAAACAATTTAACCGTGCGGGCTTAGGCATATTCCCGATTCTTAAAGAATTGGAAATGCGTGGCGTTGAAATAACGTCAGAGCCAACAGAGGTGTTTAAGGATAAAAGATCCGAGGGAAGATAATATTTATTCAAACATCTGAAATCAATTAAAACGGGACAATTTGTCCCGTTTTTATTTTTTTGTTGATTCAAATAACGCCCAAACCCATGCAATTACGGACCAACCCAGTAACCATGAACCAATACGGATGCGGGTCATATCTGTCTTATTTTTCTTGGTCTGTTGCGCCAAATACGCCGGTGCCAACACAACCGCGGCAATCAAGACAATTGCCAAAATGTATTTTATAAAAACAACTGTGTTCATATTCATATCTTAAAAACAGGGGGCTTTCGCCCCCCGATTACCTTTTCAATGATGTTTATATACCATATTTTGCAGATTTGTCTAGTTCTTCTTCTATTCTGACCAATTGGTTATATTTTGCCATGCGGTCTGTGCGCGACATAGAACCCGTTTTTATTTGACCGGCATTTGTTGCCACCGCCAAATCTGCAATGGTGGTATCTTCGGTTTCGCCACTGCGGTGCGAAATTATCACACCATATTTTGCAATTTGTGCCATTTTGATTGCGCGTAGTGTTTCGGTTAATGAACCAATTTGATTAACCTTTATCAAAATTGCATTGGCAACACCGTTTTTAATTCCGCGTTCCAGACGTTTCGGATTGGTAACAAACAAGTCATCGCCGACCAGTTGGCATTTATCGCCAATTTGGTCTGTTAATTTTTTCCACGCATCCCAATCTTCTTCGGCCAGGGCGTCTTCGATAGAGATTATTGGATATTCGGAAATCAATTTTTCATAGAATTCAATCATATCGTCTGATGATAATTGTTTGCCTTCGAAATGATATACACCATCACGATAAAATTCAGATGACGCGACATCTAATCCGATAGATATTTCAGAACCAGGTTTGTAACCAGCATCGGCGATGGCATCCATAATTGTATCCAATGCTTCGTGTGTTGAATTGAAATTTGGTGCAAAGCCGCCTTCGTCACCGACATTAGTGGAATTACCACCGCGTTTTAATATCGACTTTAAATGGTGGAATACTTCGGATCCCATACGGATTGCATCAAATTCAGATTTCGCGCCGTTTGGAATAATCATAAATTCCTGGGCATCCAAGCCGTTATCCGCATGCGCGCCACCATTTATAATGTTCATCATTGGACGTGGCAAAACACACGGATTTGGATTTCCATATATGTCGGCAATGTATTTGTATAATGGTACTTGTTTCGCATGCGCCGCTGCGTGCGCGATTGCCAACGATACAGATAATATTGCATTTGCACCCAGTTTAGATTTATTTTCTGTGCCGTCCAGTGCCAGCATTTTTTCATCAATTTCTGTTTGATGGGTTGCGTCCATACCAATAATTTCCGGTGCGATTATTTCATTTACATTTTTGACCGCGGTCAATACACCTTTGCCCATATATGATGTGCCGCCATCGCGCAATTCAATTGCTTCGAATGAGCCGGTTGATGCACCGCTTGGCACGGCAGCGCGACCAAATGCGCCAGAAGATAACGTAACATCGCATTCAATCGTTGGATTACCACGACTATCCATAATTTGACGCGCATGAATTTGTTTAATTGTGTACATTATTTTTTCTCCTTTCATATTTAGCACAAGTTGTTTTTTCCGTCTTGTTATAGGGGGCAATTTGTGATACAATATAAACACAAATATAATAATAATAAAGCGAAAAAATTATGAAGAAATTTTTTGCATTTGCATGGTGTATGTTACCGTTCGGCGCGGCTGTTGCGGAACCTTTGATAATAGACCCAGAAAATTACCCTGGCACCAATGTTATGGACGGGCTTACTATGCCGTCTGGAACGTACGATAATGCGCGCATAATAAGCGGCAATGGTTTATCGTTGGGGGCGGGTGGTCTGTCCGCCAACAGTTTGTATGTTGGTCAAAACAGCAGTGGTTCCGGCACGGGGCAGGTCTTTGTGGAAATACCTGCGGCAAATAATTATACGATTCGTAGTGATGGTAATGTTTCTGTCACAGATTTATTATTCATTGCATCTGGGCATTCGTTGGGTATTGGCCCAAAAACAAATGGTTCCACAATAAGCAGTGTATCAATTGGATCGATAAATGCAGTTGGTTCTTTGGCGGTCCAGGGTGTTAATACACTTAATACTGGTTCAATAGTAAGTGACAGCGGACTTAACTTTAATGCAAATCAAATGACTGTTACAGGTAATGTTAATTCGAATGCCGGTGATACAACGATAAATATAACAAATGCCTTTGCTGTAACTGGCGATTTTGTCGCGGATGGAAATGCTGAAACAGAAATTAATACCGGCAGTATGTCTGTCGGGGGACTGCAAAATTTACCGGTTGATAGGACAATTGTGTCGAATACCGCAATGACCAGCACCGGCAGTTTCGAAAATATAGGAACATCAATGAATGTAACCGGTACGGATATGGTCGTTGGTGGAACTATGCAAAACGGTTCGAGCAGCGGGACAATGACCCTTAATTTAAATTCGTTAAAAATTACAGGTGGGTCAGGCACGAATGCGTCTTTTGTAAACAAGGGTAATTTAGAAATAATTGTCGCCAACGAGACGAATTTGGCAAATGGCTTTGACCTTAGCACCATGGATGCGACAAATGGTTTCAGTCTTACAACTGGGACATTGGTGTTAAATTCAAATCCTGACAATTTGTCCCAGATATTTGAAAATAATAAATTAACTTTGTTTAAATTGGTCGTGAATAACGGTTCAATTAATGCAAATAATATTACCAATGGTTCGGAAAATTCAGCCGCTAATATGACAATAACGACCGGCGGCGGAATTAATGCAAAGACAATTCAAAATCGTGGGAATGTTCTGAATGTTTCGACAATAGAAGACAGCGATGCAAATATTGTGTTAAATGGTACAGACGAATCGGGAACCAGTATTTATGGTGCAGCGGGCTCAACGACCAATGTTGTCGCGGATGGAACATTATCAATGATAGGTGCTGTTTCTAATAGTGGTACAATGCGGTTAAACGGTAATGAAATTGAATTGACGGGTGCTTCCAATGCAGGAAATCTTACCATTGCGTCACAAACAGATACCACGGGTCAAATACATTTATCAGGCGGGGTCAGCAATTCATCAGGGACAACAAATATAAGCGCACGTCAAATAGCAATAGATGGTGTTGTTGAAACAACTGGTGGAACAACTAATGTTCGCGGGTCTGATGCACATGATGGTGCCAGTTTGGTTATTGGTGGAATAAAGGCCACGGGCGGTGTAACTAACCTGAATGCATTGATTGGTTCCATGACAGTAACCGGTGACGTTTTGACGACAAATGGTGCTGTTAATATTGGCCAGGATACGTATAGATTAAATGTTAATGGTGGAACCCAGATTAATGGTGATTTGACTTTCAGTGGAACACCGGCAACGGCGGCGGGCAATGTTAATGTTGCGGCAAACGGTATAACCAGATTCGTTTTGACATCTGGTGGCTTGATAGTGGTCAATAACGATGTGATTGCCGAAGAAAACGATGTCGCACGGTCTGGAACGTTGGCGGCAAATATTATCGAAATCGGTGGCGATATTTCGGTTGCAAACAAAGGAAACCTTGCTTTTGGTAATGCGGGTTCAACAACAATGGATGTTACCGGTGATGTTACTGCAACAAATGGCGGTACGGTTGAAATTTATTCCGGGGCCACGACTTTAAAATCTTTATCGGGTAATGGGAAATTTATCATGCATGGGCAAAGTGTATCTGCTACAACGGGTGATATCACTGTGTCAAATGGTATATGGTATGATGGGACGAACCCATCGGCTGGTATGATTATTAATGGTACAGATGAATTTACGTTACAGACCACCACAGCAAATCAGGATGTTGATATAACCGGTGGAATATCCATGGCGAACCAGGTGACAAATCCGGCAACCGATCCAGATAAAATAACATTGAACATCGTTTCTGCAAATGATGTAAATGTATCGGGTGCTGTAAGTGTCAATGGTACGGTTGATGAAACGAATCCTGCTACATCTGAATTAAATATAACTGCATCAGATGGCGCTGTTGTATTCAATAATGGAATCAGTGCAACAACTGGTGGTGTAATAAACGTCAGTGGTTTGACTGTAACAACAGATACGATTGACGTTGATGGAAACAGTGCGTTAAGTCTGGCTGGATTTAATTCTGTTACAACAAATGGTTTGGTGGCTAATGCGGGTGATTTAGATATTAGCGGAAAACAAATAACAATGAATTCTTTGAAGTCAACGGGCGGAACAACGGATGTTATTGCAACAACTACTTTGAATCTGGGGTCTGTTGATGTATCTGATGGTATTGTTTTGTTACAGGGTAATACGATTAACTCATCGTCATTATCATTGACCGGGGGAACAACAAAATTAGCCAGTGGAAATATCACCACAACGGGTGATATAACTGTTTCTAATGGTGATTTGAACCAAGGTGGTACAGTTGGTGTCTTGATATTGAAAAATCCTGGAACGTTGAGCGCAAATAATTTAACGGTTGATGGCGGTGCATTTGTTGTCGATGGAAATAATGTAATTTATAATATTACAGATACCGCAACATTTGCAGGTGGAATAACTGGTAACGCCGGCACTGCTACGGTTAATACAGATACAATAGTTGTTGGCGGAACAATATCAAATGCGGCAAATCTTACATTGAATACCGCAAATGATTTGACTTTGGGCATTATAGAAAATTCAGGCAATTTAGTTCTGAACACGACTGGGGGCACTATGACCGCGACATCTTTGGCGAATACTGCGGGAACAACAAAAATTACGTCCAACAATATGACATTAACTGGTGCGTTAACTGCGGCGGGTAAATTATATCAAAATTATACAGGGGCATTAGGGGCGGGCGATGTTAGTATAACGCCGGCAAATTATGTATTAACTGCGGACAGTGTAACCGTTGCCGGAATTAATCAATCGGCATCGTCTGTAATGACTATCAAATCCAGCGATGTTACTGTTAATGGTAATGTCGTGGCAAACGATTTACGGATTCAGGCAAACCCAACAACTAACTGGTTAGATGTCAATGTTACTGGCAATGTTTCCGGTGGTGTTGATTTTGTCGGATTGGAACATATGCATATAGGCGGCAATTATACATATGATAATAACAGTATGTTGCACGCGGTTGTATTACCGAATCCGGGCGTAACAATAGATGCAACAACATATAATTATTGGTCAACTGTATCACTGGCGGACGATAATACCTTTGGTCGTATAACAAATGCGACAACCGATGCGGCGCCATTGATTTCTGTTGACGGCAGGTTTATTTACGATGTGTCCAGTGTAGGTTCTGAACTGTCTAATAACCCGTTGGTCAATCCGCAAATTGGTATAGATATATTTGATATGGTTGATTCTGGAACTGCAATATGGTTATTACATGCGGATGGTGCGGGTGGATTGTCGGAATTGTCGGACAAGATTCGCAACCTTTATGTTAATTTCTGCAATGCGGATGGGACAAGATGCTTTAAATATTTCGACAGTTCTATTGCAGAAAACGCTGGCGCAGACCAGACAGAATCTGGATTGCCGGCATATTTGACCATACGTGATATTAACGAAGATGGTGTTACCGACAGTATTTATATCGTGTTTGATTCGCGTTTTGGTGGACCCGTTGAAGTGTTTCGAATCCAACCCATCGTTGATCGTGTTGATGACCATACCGGCGGAGAACATGACGGAGCGGGTGCATTGGATGAAATGATTGCCGGTGGTTTAATTGATGCCGGGTTCTATAATCATACACCAATAGAAGCAATTCCAGTTTCGTTTGCTGGAACAAACTTAGAAGAATTGGCAACTGAATTGTATGATCGTATGGAGCAGTATTTGATTAGTCGTGATGGTACCGCGTTGGCACGGTTCAGTCGCTTGGTGCAACCGCGCGAAATAGAATTAATGGCGGGCAGTGTTGCATTGGATGAACACACATCGTTCCGCGATTTCGAAGATCATATGTTGGATGAATTTATTTGGAATCGCCATCGCAGTTTGAAAAAAGCATGGATTGATGTGGACTATGGTGTGTTCTATCAGAATATGCGTGATAATAAACGTGCAAATGGTGACCGTTTCAGCATCGTTGGTGGGTACGATTGGCAAGAATCATCCACGTTGATATTAGGTATTGCGGGTCGTGTTTCACATATGTCTGGGGACGATTCTGAAAAAATCGATTTAAGTTATAAACCAGGCGAATTTGTAACCGGAAATGTTCGTTTTGATGTTGCAGATACGAATATTGGTGTTGGCGCATACTTGATGAAAATCCTGGGGACCAAGGCGCGTTTGTATGGAAATGGATTTTTGGATTTACATTTGTTGGACGTATCACGTGATCAAACTTTTGTTGATCATATTGGTGGTTCGGGTCAGGCGTTCAGTATCATTTCCGAATGGGGCTTATTGCACGATTGGTTGAATCAGTACATTGTCGGCAATCTTTATGCGCGTATCGGATATAATTTTGGATACACGGTCAAAGAAAAGGCCGCCGGTAACGAATATATGCGTATGAAGACCGATGGATATTTCATATTAACACCGGGTTATTCGTTGATTGCGCAAAAGCGCATATACCCGACATCGTGGTTCCAGGTTCGTCCATATGTGTCGGCGGGAATTGAATACGATGTGTTTGGAACGCCTGATTATGCGAAGTTCAAATTTGGTCCGGCAAAGATTTATACCAGATATGATATAGATATCGATCCGTTGTGGGCAAATATCGGTGGCGGTGTGGAATTGCTGTCCGCGACAGGTTTCCAGGTTGGATTGGATTATCGTTATCAGTATAATAATGACCTGCAGTTGCATAAAGTCAGATTGTCGGGTTCATATCGCTTCTAGAAATAAAAACGCGCCACGGCGCGTTTTTTTTAATCCTCTTTGGTGGGTGCGTGGCACCGTAGTAAATAGTGCAGGCGGATGCCGTGGAAACGTTGGTCGACAGAAAGGTCGCGATTGCGATGGTTTTTACC
>CAMVKK010000007.1 GCA_947168075.1 uncultured Alphaproteobacteria bacterium | reverse complement strand
CATGCAACGAAGTTTTTGTATCTTCCATAATCATATCGCGTAATTTTCGTGCAAAATCGGCACTTTCGAAAATAGTAACATTTTCAGTATTGAAATATGCGCTGCGCGGGTCCAGATTAAAACTGCCTATCCATGAAATACTGTCGTCAAAGACGATTGATTTACTGTGCAGAACAGAAAAACCGGGTGCCTGGCGCGCACGACCATATTTTTTCGCACGCAGATTTTCCGCCGATAACATAAATTCGTAAATGTCTGCGCCGGACTTTAATAATTCTGTTCTGTATTTTTCCCACTTAGCATAAACCGATGTCGCATTGGTGGACGACAGTGAATTTGTTACGATTGTAACATGAACACCCGAACGCGTTTCATGACGAATATGTTCCAAACCACCCATACCAGGGACAAAATATGCCGCGGAAATATAGACCGATTTGCGCGTTTTAGACCACAGGTCTTGTAATTTTTTTATAATTTCGCCACGGTATGCTTCTTTTTCACGCATACCCATTTCAACCTTGGACGGTGGGTCGGCGATGAAAGTTCCGCGACCCCAACTGAAATCAAAATTCTTTTGTTTAAATGCGCGTTCCGTCATCATTACCGAAGTGTTATAAATTCGCGTATCTTCGGCACTGCGATTTTCAATTTCAGCAAATTTCTTTTCCAATTTTTTTATGGCGTGTTTCGATTTAGCCTTTGGAAAAACAGATGCCGGAATAGATAATTTATGATTCCAATATTCATCAAATGATTGTGTTGCATACTTTGTCATTGCGCCGATAAACAAAACATCTGTATCGGAAAAATTGGCGGATGTTTCAGGAACGAAATAATTGCTGCCTATGTTTCGACCACCGGTAATAAATGCAATGTTGTCCACAATGAACAACTTATTATGCATACGCGAATTAAGGCGATTAAAGTCCATAAATAATTGCGGCATAAAAAGCAGTTTTGAACGCCGGCGGACGGTGTTGAAAACTTTGACTTCTATATTCGGGTGCTGGTTCAGCAACATAACATCGGCGACATCGGATTTAGTGCCATAATCGTCCAGTAATATACGAACCTTGACCCCGCGGTCGGCGGCATTTTTTAATTCGCCAATTAAAACCTTGGACGTTAAATCGTTGCTGTAAATATATGTTTGCAGGTCAATCGTTTTTGTCGCCATACGCGCAAATGCACCACGAACAGTAAAAGCGGATGTGCCATCGTCAATAAGTGTCGCGCCACTGATGTATTTTCCGCGCGACAATTCGTTTGCATAGCATTTTGCAATCGGTGTCTGCATCGGGTCGTAATCAAAGTCTGCCGCCGTAATTTTCGGAACATAGCCATTTAACCGATCATCGTGAACCGATGTCGGAACAGTCGCACAACCAATCAATGGCAGTGCTAATAAACACCAATAAAGTTTTGTTGACAATAACAACGAACAGACCCCATAGTTTGCGGTAAATTATAAACGTGTTTATATGATAAAACAAGATTTTTCACCTGGTTTATTAACAATTTAGGAAATGGTTCATTGGTGACTCGTAAAAAATCGTTTTTTATTTGTTTATGGACGCATAATATGATAAAATACAATATAATAGAAGGGAAGGTTTCACCATGAAAAGACTTGTTGTTGTTTTGGGTGGTTTATTGGCAATGCCCGCTTTTGCGGAGGTTTCGCCGTTTTTGTACGCGGACGAAATCGAATATGTGGACGCGGAATATGACGACGAAGGTGCGTTGGTTTACGACGACGATGTTGTTGCCGAAGAAGAAGTCGCGCAGCCTGTAACCCCCGCCAAGACAAGTCCGCGTGTCGTTTCATCCGTGCGCGGCAGTTCACGCAGTGGTGCAACGACAACAAATGTGACCCAGCGTCGCACAACAAATGCAAATTCCCGTGTGGTTGCGGCGCGCACCGCAACATCGCGCAACACCGCCGCGGCACCAACGCGTACAACGGTAACACCATCGCGTACAACGGTGTCGCGTGGTACGGTTTCACGCACCGGGGCGGCAAATAACGCAACCAGTGGTGTTTCCACACGCCGTGTAACCAATAATCAAAATGCAAATGTCGCACGTGCAGGAACGGCGACAACACCGGGTGCGATTGTTCTGACAACAACGGGTGCGAACACCGGTGCAACAATGTATACACCAGAAACCGGAACAACAAATGTATTTGAAGGAAACAATGTTTATACCGGTCGTGTCGGTGTGCGTGGTTCGGCTTCCTCACGTGTGCCGACAATTCGTGTCGCATCGGCAACAGTGACGACAAGTGAATCAACCGTTTCAAATGCGACAAACGCCGCAAATACTGCGGCCGCTATGGATGAATTGGCGCAATTAACCGATTATTGCAAAGCGCAATATGTCGCATGTATGGATAATTTCTGTAATGTTCTGGACGATAACCAGGGACGTTGTTCGTGCAGTAAAAATATCCAAAATTATGCTAAAACCGAAGAGGCATTAAAGGCTGCAACCGAAGAATTACAGGATGTTGCACAAAAAATTCAATATATCGGTTTAACCGGTAACGAAATTACGACTTTGTTCAGCGAGACCGAGGCCGAAGAAGCCATGCGCGGAAAAACTGATACCAGCCAGATAAAGGCGAATCTGGATAAAGTTCGTGATATGATAATTGATGTGCGTACCGGAGCGGCATCTGGGGCATCCGATTCGGCGTTGACATTTGATTTATCTAATTTATTGGACTTCACGATTTCCAGCACCGGGTTTGATTTGTCTGGTTTGTTTGGAACAACAAGTACAAATACATCATCAATCAGCAACCAACGTGGCGAAACATTGTATAAAACCGGTGTATCGCGGTGCAAGGCCAGCATTTTGAATACCTGTGCCGCCCAGGGTGTTGATATATCTGTTATTACAAATTCGTACGATTTGGAAATTGATAAACAGTGTGTTGCTTACGAACGCAATTTGTCGGATGCAAACAGCCAAATGACGGCAACGGTGCGTAATGCAAAAACAGTTCTGCAAAAGGCGCGTTTGATGGTGTCCCAGCAACGGAATCAATACGATTTGCGTGGTTGTGTCAGTGCGCTGGATGCCTGTATGCAGGATGACTATGTTTGCGGTGCAGACTATGAAAATTGCCTTGACCCGACCGGAAAATATATCGTAAATGGTGCAGTCATCGAGGGATCCTTGCCTGGGAAACCGTTAAATTATGCGGCATCTAATCCGGGTATGTTCAAAACCAGTTTGTATAAAACTTGGTGCAGTGACGATGGGTGCTCGAAATTTGCCTGGGATTATGACGGCAGCCAAGATGGTAATTTAGCCGAATATATAAATGATACTTTGGCGGGTTCATCGTACCCAGATAAAACCGATACAAATATGTCAAAGTTCTTGCAATATAAAATCGGGTATAATAACAGCAAAGATGGCAAAAATTACGGTATGTGTATGTCTGTCCTGAACAAGTGCCAGAACTATACGTACGATGATAAACGTAATTATAAGCCAAATAATCAGGTTGTTTCGGAATACCTTTATCGCACTATGATTCAGATAAAGGCGGCCCAGGATGAAATATTGTCTAATTATGCAGAAAATTGTATTTCCGATGTAACAACATGCCTTAATTCGAACGGCTATGACGGTGCAACCAACAAGAATATTCCGGTTAATGCGTGTAAGTCGCTTATTGTAACGTGTATGTCGGTTAATGGAAATGTTACGACCCAGCCAACACCGGCGGCAATCGCAACGTGGGCTGATGATGTATATAACGGCCTTATTGCGCCATCAACCGATGCGAATACTAATTAAATTTATTTCGTAAAAATTTGAACCGCCCAATCGGGCGGTTTTTTTATGATAGTATTACGAAATCTTGAAATCCGGGCGTTCTTTGCGCAGACGGGAAAGCGCGGCTTCCTGGGTTTTGCGAAATGCATCCGGATTCCAAATTTGAAAACTGTTTCCGCGACCAACAAACACGGCGCGGTCGGTAATGCCCGCATGTTCCAATAAATCAGCCGGTATCATAATGCGACCGGTTACATCGAATTGTAATGGTCGCGCATCCGCGAACAGCATTGCCGACAAATCGTCCAGTGTTCCATCAAAAACACCCATTTTGTCGGTCGCCGCCGCAAGCGTTTCCATGCGGGACATGGATAAACCTTCGATACAATTATTGGTAAAAGAACGGTAAAGCACAACACCCGCAAATTGTTCGGATGAAAGCGAAGCCCGAAACGGTGCCGGCACGGAAATACGTCCCTTGGTATCCAAACGATTTTCATAAGATGAGAGAAACAATGACATTTTGTCCCTTGCTTTCTGTGGTTTTTGTACCGACTTTTCGGACTTCGTAAAAAAAATTAGCACATGGATTTTTGGTTGTCAATGACAATTTATAATTATTTTATGGGATGTTATGGGATAAACAGTAAAAAGAAAATATTTTTAAATAAAATGAAAATAATTTAATTTTTCTCTTGACGTGCGATTCGTTTTTGTTCTATGATTGTTGTATAGACAAGGAAGGAAACTTCAAAAAGCCCAGAAAACCGCCGATAAGCCGGATTTCTGCAAAAAACAAAAACGACAGGGAAAGTTGAAAACGAATTTTGTAAATACATCGTGTAAATACAAATCGGATTCAATTTTACTTTAACAACGCAAAAAAAACAGGGGGGACACGCGCATGTCAAAAAACATAAAAGAAATTATGATTGCATTGAACAAGGTTTTAACAACAACTGTTTGGGTCAATGCAGACCGTCAAATCATATCATTGGCGGATGAATTACAGATTGGTAAAAACAATTCACCACGTTCGATCGAAGATTTAGCCCGTCCGTCATTGGTCGGGGCGTATGTGTCGCTGCAAATTCGTACAGACGATTTTGAAGTGGCTGCTGAAAGTTTGGAAACCAAAGATTTGGCACTGCGTGTTAAATCGATGGTCTTTGCCGAGGCGAAAAAGATTCTGGATGCCGCCGATGGTGCGGCGGAATCGGGGGTTGCCAAAGCCGCATAATTTGCCCGTCCGCGCGTGGTCGCGGTGGTTTTCGGGGCATTTAATCAGTTTTCCGGTTTACGGAAAGGAAGGGAGCGCCGCCGGGTCGAGTAATCGCCCGGCGGTCTTTTTTACCAAATCTTTACCCGTTCATCGGGGGCAATGTACATTTTGTCATCTGGCGTGATTCCAAACGCATCATACCACGCGGGAATCTGGGGCAAAATGCCGTTAACACGATTGCGCCCCAACGAATGTTCGTTGGTTTTGGTTAATCTGATTTTTTCATCTTCGCGAATATGACCCGCCCATGCGCCCGCATACGCAATAAAGAACCGCATATCCGGGGTCAGGTTCAATGCCGTGTTCGATGGTGTGCCAAAATTCTTGTACGCGGTGTATGCGACCGTTACACCACCATAATCCGCCAGATTTTCACCCAGTGTAAATGTGCCGTTGGCGTGAATGCCCGGGGCTATTTCAATTTTATTAAAGAAATCGCGCAGGACATTACTGCGGGCGACAAATTGTTTGGCATCTGATTCTGTCCACCAATCGCGCATATTGCCGTGTTCATCAAACTGGCGCCCGGAATCATCAAATCCGTGCGTCATTTCGTGGCCGATAATCGCGCCAATAGCACCATAGTTAAACGCATCGTCCGCCGCCATGTCAAAGAACGGATACTGTAATATTCCCGCGGGGAAACAAATCTCGTTCGTGGATGGGTCGTAATATGCGTTGATTTCGTGCGCGTTCATATACCAAATTGACGGGTCTTTTTCTTTGCCGATTTTTTCCAGCCAGAATTCATCTTCGAACCGCGACACATTAACCATGTTGTCCCACAGTGTCGCATTTTCGTCAATGTGTAATTTGGAATAGTCGCGCCATTTATCTGGATACCCGATTTTCGCGTGGAAAGTTGACAGTTTTTCCAGCGCGCGCTGTTTGGTATCCGCACTCATCCATTCAAGGTTTTTAATACGCATTCCCAATGCGCGTTGCAGGTTTTTTACTAATTTTTCCATGCGCGATTTCGCCGCAGGTGAAAAATATTTTTTTACGTACAGGTGGCCAATTTCTTCGCCCAACGAACCGTCAATCATCGCAACTGCGCGTTTCCAACGAGGCTTTGGTTCCGGTTGACCCGCCAAAAAGCGATTGTAAAAATCAAATGCGTTATCGTATGTTACATCGTCCAATAATGATTCAGATGAACCGACAATTCGATATTTCAAATATGTTTTGATTAATTCAAAATCTGTGTCGTGCATTATCGCGATTGATTCCGATATTGCTTCGGGCTGATTAATATTTATGTTTGTCGCCGCCGTTGCGCCACGCGCAGAAAGATATGCGTCCCAATCAAATTGCGGGAACTTTTCGCGCACCTGGTCCAGCGTCATTTTATGATAGTTCGCACGCGGGTCGCGCAATTTTTCCTTTGGATAGAACGATTTTGCCATGCGTTCTTCCAGTTTATAAAGTTTATCTGCGTCGACTTTTATTCCATAATTTTTCATCTGTTTGGTAATGAACTTTTTATATTCGGCGCGGGTTTTAACAGACTTTTCATCCGTGTCGAAAAAGTAATCACGCGAAAGACCAATGCCACCCTGACCAATGTTATAAAGGTAGTGTTCGCTGTCCATTTCATCCAGTCCCACGCCATCACCCCAAAATGCAGATGAAAAAGTATGCATCTTGCCAAGGTAAGTCGGTAAATCCGCCGGGGATTTTAATGAATCTATTTCCGATAAATATGATGCAACAGGTGTCGTTTTGTCCGCGTTTAATTTGTCTGCGTTCATGGCAACACGATAAAGTTTTCCGATTTTGCCATCGTCGTTTTCCGCAATTTCACGAACGCGTTCCTGGTTGGTGTTATTTAAAACATCAAATACCCCATATCGGGCATAGTCGTTCGGCATCGGATGCCGTTCCGCCCAACCGCGTGTCGCGTATTCGTAAAAATCATCGCCCGGGTTAATCGATAAATCCATATTTTCCAATTTTATTCCAGCATCCATATATTTCCCCTTTGATATAAAGTACGCACAAATAATCGTAACCGCAATGGCCACAATTCCCAATAAGTTCAAAAACCTGTGTTCCATATCAGTTCCTATTTTACCAAGTTTAATACTATATCGTCCAAAATCAGCATTCCCGCCGTGGTTGTGCGGATTCGCCCGTTCACAATTTCCAACAATTCGGGACGCGATTTCGCGTATTCTATATTTAGCGCATTTTCCACATCCGGCGCAAGTGTTAATCCACGCACAGTTCGCAACCCCGTTATAATCTTTTCAACCGCGCGATCGTGCGCGTCAATTGGTTCAAAACGCGCGCCATCGCCCAGTTGTTCATACCAAATATTATCAATAAACACGCGACCCGCCGCACCGCGCCCGATTCCAATGTATGCGCCGCCGTCCCATATATTTTGATTGTGTCGGCATTCATAACCCGGGGCGGCATAGTTTGAAACTTCGTATCGTGGCAAATTCAATGTGTTGCTAATTGTGCCATACATTTCAGCCATTTCATCATTTGATGGCATATCAAGGTTCATTTTGCCAAATGGTGTATTCGGTTCAATCGTTAATTCATACATTGAACAGTGGCTCAAACCAATTTTGTTTATATCACGGCATAATTGTTCAACTGTTTTCGCATTATGATTTGGCAAACCATATATAAAGTCCGCAGATACACGAATATCGCGTGATTGTGCCGAATCAATTAACCGCAACGCATCTGATGCGTTGTGCCGCCGCCCCAAAAATCGTAATTCGTCATCGTTTAACGACTGGACCCCGATTGATAAACGATTAACTCCCGCATCAATAAATTCGTCCAGGCGCGCCGAATCCAATGTTCCCGGATTTGATTCGATTGTGATTTCTGTGTTTGGTAATACATTAAATCGGGTGCGGATTTTTATCATAATTTCCGAAAAATAACTTGTTGGCATCAGCGATGGTGTTCCGCCACCAAAAAATATCGTTGGAATATCAATTTTGCCAAGTTTGTTTGCCCAATAATCAATTTCGTTCAAAATGCCGTCTGTATATGCCCGCCAATCGGGTGTGGCACAGGCGCGGCTGAAAAACGCGCAATAGTTGCATTTTGACATACAAAACGGGACATGGATATAGATATTATGCGGAATAGTCATAGTGCGTCTATTTTAATGCCACAAAATTGGTTCGCAAGTTATAAATGAAAAGTCTTTTTTATGGTCGCTTTTTAAGATATAATAGAAACAAAGTTTTATGGTATGAGGGCAGGGGAAATCGCAATTTTAGCGGCGTTTTTGGCACCGTTTGCAGCATTCGCAGCAAACGAAGGGGTGCCGTCATATTATCAAACCGATACAACAACAACCGCAAATCGTGCCGCGTATGGCGATTATGCCAATATGGGATATTCAAAATATGTCGGAAAGTCCGGCAGTAAACAGATTGTTGGGCAAAATACATATACTTACCAAGTTCCACGGGTAAAAGCACCTGTATTATATGATTCAAGTGCGGTATTAATTAATAATGGCGGATATGTCGGTGCAGCAAACGGGACATTTACCGCAAATGGTATTGCAATGGCGTTCGAAAAAGAACCCGCAACCAGCGTATATGCCGGATATTCCCGCCGGTTTGCAGACTTTCAATTTAAAACAGGTGTCAATTCGGTCCTGGAATGGGACGATATGATTTTCAATGAAATCAATGTCGGTGCGCGCCACAATTTCACACTGCGCAATTTTGATATGTTTGCGTATGCTGATTATACATATGGTGATATGCAATCCGGCGGATTATCCATGGATTATGATTTGGAACCATATGATTGGGTTGACCCGGCATACGGTATTTTCACGGTTTCTATGGGTGATGAATCAGGACGCACAAATCATTTTAAATTCGGTATTGGTGCGCATCATATTTGGGATATTGCCGGATGGAAATTGTCGCCATCAATTGGGTATGAAATATTTAAGCATAACCTTAAAATGTCGGACCATTTATATCCGAACCCGGGTGTTTATTTGCCGATGATGTCGGAATGGGGCGACTATGTTTACGGGGACGAGGAAGGTTATTACTATACTTTACCGATTAATCAAACCGCACCGTCCGATTGGTACCAGGTGTGTCTGTCGCCCGAAGATATTATGGTTACCACCGCACCGGGGTCTGGATTTAATCAATTAGGACAATATATTACAACCACTGAATATACCGAAGATATGGGGGACAGACCGTGGGGCGTCAGTGGTGGCGAGTGTGTTATTATCGGTGGCGATGGTCCGATTCGTATTGACGGAACAACGCATATTTATAATACAACATGGTCCGGATTTTATCTGGGGCTGGAAATCGAAAAGCAAATGACTTTGTCTGATAAATTGCGGTTTTATTTCCAGGTCGGTTTGCCGAAATATTCATCCGAAGGTATTTGGCCTAATCGTGATGATTGGCAACAGAACCCAAGTTTCCTGGACGAAGGTTCCAATGGCGCATATACATACACGATGGAAATGGAATACGATTTGCGTTTGTCTAATCGGTTGCAGTTGGCGTTAAAGGCGGATACAAACTATTTCCACGTTGGTAAAATCGGCGGCGAATTATATGTGGCGCAATACAGCGCATTCTGGGTCGATGAAAACGGTCAGTATATCTTAGACGATAACGGATTGCCGATTATCGAAACAACACCTGCACATACAGAGGTTATCACAGAATCGTTAAAAGAAGCCGTATGGCAATCATTTGGTTTGCACATTGGTTTCAAATATTCATTCTAAATAGTATGAGGAAACGGGGGAATGATTAAAAACGCTTTTCGCACTTTTTTGGCATTGGCGTTTTTTTTGCCGTTTGCTGTGCGCGCAGAAGATGGCGGTTCGTTTGATATGGTGCGTTGGGAATCTGTATTAAACAATGTGCGGGTTCGTGCGGCATCTGAAAACATATCCGCTGAAATTATCGAAGATACATTACGTTCACCACTATTTGTGCCGGCGGTCGTTAAAAGCGATAAAAATCAATCAGAATTCAAATTAACATTGGAACAATACCTGGACCGCACTGTTACGCAAACACGTATCTCAGATGGCAAAAAAATGCGTGTAAAATACCCTACATTACTGTCGCGGGTTGAAAATGCGTACAGTGTGCCACCACATGTAATTTTGGCTTTTTGGGGTATGGAATCTAACTATGGTGCGGTTAAATCGCGGCATAAATTGGTAAATGCTTTTCTTTCATTGATGTATGATGGACGGCGCGAGAAATTTTTTACAAATCAATTAATCGCTTTAATGAAAATTGCCGATAAAAATAAATTGGACATAAATAATATTCACGGCAGTTGGGCGGGTGCCATGGGACATTTCCAGTTTATACCAACAACACTGGCGCAATACGGGGTTGATGGTAATGGCGACAACAGTATTGATATTATCGGCAGTGTTGGCGATGCTATGTTCAGTGCCGGAAATTATCTGCATAAGTTAGGTTGGAATCCAAACGAACGTATCGCGCGTCAGGTTATTTTGCCGGCGGATTTTGATGCATCGCTATTAAAGGGTGATGTGAAAAAGTCACTGTCTGATTGGGCGGCAATGGGTGTGTTAAATCCAGATGGTACAGTAATTCCGACCGGGGATATGATGGCGGGGCTGGTCGCGGATGTAGCGGCGATTGATGCGGCGCGTGAAAATGCCAATGCAAATGCTTCGCCGGATACAGATGTTGCGCCGATGCCGGTTATCGTGGCATATTTGACATATCCTAATTTTTATCGGATTAAAAAGTGGAATAATTCCAATTGGTATGCCATCGCAATTGCAGAATTGTCCGATAAATTGAAATAAACCCGCCCATACATCAAAACAAATAAAAATAATTGAAAACGGGGGCGGTTTTTGCTAGTCTGTATTCAATAGGAATATGAACATAAGGATTTTCTATGGCTATCAAGGTTCGTGATTACGAAGTTCGTTTAACCAGAAATAAAGAAGAGCGCCGCATGGTGCGCGCGTTGCGCTATGTCGTTTTTTGTGAAGAAGAGGGCGCATCCGCAACCGAAGAACAACGGGCGCTGCGCGAAGAATATGATTCTTATGATCGTTTTGCAGAATATATGGCGGTGTTTCATAATGGCGTTGTTGTTGGGTGCTATCGTATAATTGACCGGGATGCAGCCGAAAAAATGGGGTCTTTCTATACGGAAACTGAATTTAATATTTCAAAAATCAAAAAGGTTCGTGGCAATATCGCCGAAATGTCGCGTGCGTGCGTTGACCCGCGGTATCGTGATAATGCGTTGGTTATGCGCTTGCTGTGGGCGGGGTTGTCGGAATATGTTCTGCGGCGCAAAGTGCGCGTGTTGTTCGGTGTTGCATCGTGGGTTGGGCAAAAACCGGGACTGTCGGCACATGCGATTTCGTACCTGTACTATAACCGTTTGGCACCCGCGCGTTTGCGTGCGACTGTGCTGACTGAAAATTTTGATGAAAGTGTGAATCCGGCGTTGGCGCGTATGAATATTATGCCACGCGTTTTTGTGGACGAAGATGAAGCGTTTCGTCAAATGCCCCCGCTGGTTAAGGGGTATTTGCGCGTTGGCGCGGACTTTGGTAACGGCGTGTTCATCGATAAAGGATTTAATACATACGATGTATTCGTTACATTACAGACAAAAAATATAAGCGCGACATATCAAAAACATTTCCTGGGCAGCGAAAATGCATTAAAGGATTTATCTGTTGATATTGACGAAGGCACTGTTAAAACAATCGGTAAAATCGTGCTTTTCCCGGTGCGTGGGCCACTGAAAGTTTTGGGGTCGTTTGTGAAATTCTTGTTGCGCGAAGACGCGGCGGATGCCGAATATTTCGAAGATACTGTTGAAAAAGAGCAAGAACAATGACAAAACCACGTAAGCAAAATATTTTTAATACAATTACCGGCGGAATCCGGATGGGGCTGTTTTGGACACTGGTTGTGATTCAGATGCCAATAATCGCGATTTTACCACGTCGCGCATCGGTCGCATATATGCGCGTGTTTATGTGGTTTTTAAAGGTCATATCCAGTGTGAAAATTCGCGTGCACGGCAAATTGACCAAACAACGACCATTGTTGGTTGTGTCTAATCATATTTCGGTGTTCGAAATCGCAATGTTTCCGGTTGCTTTCGGGGGCAGTTTGGTTGCCAAATGGCCTATTGTTGGTTGGGTTTCAAAAAAATTTGGTGTGGTGTTTGTTGACCGCAATCCATCGTCCGCGAAAAGTGCGCTGGACACCATGGGCAAAACATTGGCAAAAATAAAATACCCGCTGTTTGTCTTTCCCGAAGGGACAACCACAAACGGTGCCTATGTAAAGCCGTTTAAAAGCACACTGTTCAGTATAGCAGAGGGTACCAACATAACCGTCCAGCCGGTTGTTGTGAATTACCGCTATCGCAATGGTGATGTAATTTCGCCCGAAGATATGGCAAATCACTTTGCTTATTTTGATAATAAAAAAATGGATATGGGTCCATTGGCGGAACGCGAACGCAGTGCGTTTGGGCAACTGTATCACGTTATGATGTTGGGTGGAATGATGATTGAAATTACGGTTTTGCCACCACCGCCGTTGGCGGGCAAAAACAGAAAAGAAATGGCGGCAACGCTTGGGAACATGGTTTCCGAAAAATATATGGAATTAAAAGATAAAAATGCAACAAAGTAAGAGATAAAAAGATGAAAACAGCAATTACACCAACCCGCGCAGAAGATTTTAGCCAGTGGTATCAAAACCTGATTGTTGCCGCTGATTTGGCGGAAAATGCACCTGTACGTGGTTGTATGACAATTAAACCATACGGTTGGGCTATATGGGAATTAATGCGCGATGAAATGGATCGGCGCATCAAGGCAAGCGGTGTTTTAAACGCAAATTTCCCGTTGTTGATACCAATTGACTATTTCAATCGCGAAGCGGAACATGTCGCCGGTTTTGCCAAGGAAGCGGCGGTTGTTACACACTATCGCCTTAAAAAGATTGACGGGAAATTACAACCTGATCCCGAAGCCGAATTGACGGAACCATATGTTATTCGCCCGACATCTGAAACTATTATTGGCGAAGCAATGTCGCGTTGGGTTCAATCGTATCGTGATTTGCCGTTGAAATTAAATCAGTGGGTTAATGTTATGCGCTGGGAAATGCGTCCGCGTATGTTCCTGCGCACATCTGAATTTAATTGGCAAGAAGGGCATAATGTTTTCGCTACACACGAAGAAGCAAATGCCGACGCGCGCAAAATGCACAAAGTATACGGCGAATATATGCGTAATGTTTTGGCAATTCCATGCATTATGGGCGAAAAAACACCCGAAGAAAGATTTGCCGGTGCAGATCACACATACACGGTTGAACAAATTATGCAGGACGGTAAAGCATTACAGGCCGGAACATCGCATGATTTAGGTCAACATTTTGCAAAATCGTTCGGAATTCAATTTTTGGGGACCAGTGGCAAACTGGAACACGCATGGACAACATCGTGGGGGACATCAACGCGTATGATGGGTGGGTTGTTCATGACACACAGCGATGATGATGGTTTGGTTTTGCCGCCGGCGGTTGCCCCGTACCAGGTTGTGATTATTCCAATTACGCGTGATGAAACGGCGGATGATTTGAACGCCTATGGACATGCGCTGGCGAAAAAATTACAGAAAAAGGGTATTCGCGTCTTGGTCGATGATTCCGATATGCGTGCGCCCGACAAAATGTGGAAATGGATTAAACGTGGTGTGCCATTACGTGTTGAAATTGGCGCGCGCGAAATGGAATCTGATTCGGTTACGGTCACGCGTCGTGATATTGGTAAAGATTCCAAGAAAACGATTCCCGCATCGGAATTGGTCGCGGGCGCGAACGATATGTTGGCGCAAATGCAGGCAGATATGTTGGCGGCGGCGGAAAAACGCAACAAGTCAATGATTCACAATGTCGCAGACTTGGCGGAATTGGACAAGGCTTTATCGAACGGAAAAATTGGATTTTTCCGTATCAAATATGATTTAACAACAAATGAAAAATTTGATGCAATGGTGGAAAAACACAAGATTTCGCGCAGGTGCCTGGATGATGCCGACCCGACATATGTATTTGTCGCAAAGTCGTATTAAAAAACGGGGCGGATGCCCCGTTTTTTATCGCGTGCGGAACATTCGAACATCGTCAAATTCTGGATACTGACCAAACATAGTCCGGGCGGTTGGGCATATCGGTAAAACACGGCGGTGTTGCTGTCGCGCAAAATCACATACCTGGCGAACTAAATTTAATTCTATGTCATTGTTGCGATAATCATCGTCAACCTCGGTATGGTCTATGATGACTATATTTGGGCCGGTGCGAACGAATGTTATTTTGCCGATTGGCCGTCCGTCACAGTATGCATAAAAACCGTTGCCGTCCGGAAAAGGTGTGTATTCGACTTTATCTAGCATGATTCCCCCCATATATGCCGAAATCATAGCATTCGATTTTTATGATATAAATATGATTGTATTGCCAAAGAGTGGTTAGTGATTAGTGTTAGTGGTTAGTTGTAGGTTATATGCGGTGCTTAGCGTGGGGCAAAGTTCCCCTTTCCAGAGGTGGATGGCAAAGCGCCGAGATGTGGTCGGTGTGCAAAGTTCAGAGTGTGTCAATCCCCTAACCACTATCACTAATCACTAACAACTTTTGTAATTTTTGCGAATTATATTCGCGCTTTTACGCAGGGCGGCGGATTCGGTTTTATCCAGTTTCGGCACCAATGTCTTGGTTGCGCCATTTATTCCAACTACGCGTGGCAACGACATTGCAACCGATTTTGCGCCAACGCCATCAACGGTGGATACCGTCAAAATGCGATTTTCATCGTTTGCAATACTGCGAATTAAATCAGCCACTGCGCCGGCAATACCGTCCCAAGTTGCGCCACGACCACGAATAATTTCATATGCCGCACCACGCACGCGATGCTCGATTGTTGCGCGAGTGTTCGCGGTTAATGGTGTCTTTGTCTGTTTGCAAAAATCGTCCAATGCAATTGCGCCAACCGTTGCCGGGGTCCATGCGATAACACTGCTGTCGCCGTGTTCGCCCAGGACATAGGCGTTTATTGATTGTGGCGATACGGCAAGTGTCCGCGACAAAATCACACGCAGACGCGCCGAATCCAACATTGTCCCCGTTCCAATCACGCGCGCCGCCGGCAACCGCGAAAGTTTTTGCGCCAACATAACCATCACGTCCAGCGGGTTTGTAACGATGACCAATTTTACATTTTTATTATCAACATTTGCCATAACACGTGGCACGATATCGCGAATAACGGCGGCATTTTTATTCAATAAATCGGTGCGGGATTCACCAGGCTTTTGATTTGCGCCGGCGGAAATAATTACTATATCGGAACCACGGATTGCGCGATAGTTATTTGCCGCGGTTATTTTTATATCATATGAAAACGCGGCTGCGTGCCCCAGGTCTTCGGCGGCGGCGCGTGCACGAATACCATCGGTATCATATAAAACAATTTCGTGCGCAAGCCCCGTATTTTTTACCGCTGTCGCCACAGCCGAACCAACTGTGCCAATACCAATTATTGCTATTTTCATCTTTGACTCCCTGAATTATTATCCATTATACCACATTTGAAAAAAGTTTGCACATTTTGTAAAAAGCACTTGCGACAAATAAAATATATTTTCTATAATCGAATTACTAACCAAGGAGAAAATACACATGAAAACATTATCAATTCTGTCTGCCGCTTGTGGCGTTGCGTTTATGGGGGTTGCGTCTGCGGCAAATATTACTGTTTATTATTCGCCGACATGTCCGCATTGCCATCATGCGCGTGAATTTATTTCCAGTACACTGATTTATGAATATCCACAGTTGGCGGTAACCGAGGTTAATGTTTTCGAAGAAGCAAACCGTCCAATGTTTGAAGACGTATTAAAAAAGTGCGAATATGAATCGGGTGGCGTGCCGGTGATTGTCGTTGGTGAAAAGTGCTTCCAGGGATATGCCGACTTTATGCAGAAAGATTTGCGTGAAGCAGTCGAAGTTGATTTGACTGATGAAGATAAAGCCGCCGCCGCCGAAAATAAAAAGGCGTTGGAAAAGGATGCAGAAAAATTTAAACAAGAACACGCCGATCGTGTGAACGCAATTTCTGAATACAAAGTAGCATCCAAGGATGAAGCAAAAAAAAAATAAAGTGAACAACGGCGGTTCATCCGTTTGGTTCTATGCTTTATTGGTTGCTTTGGTCGCGGGATTGGGATTTGTCCTGTTAAAGAAAGACAACAAAAAATAATCGGGATACAAAACAATGTTCGATTTAACTGCATTGGATTATATATACATCATCGTAGTATTGGCGTCCACAATATGGGCAACAATACGCGGTGGTGTATACGAAACAATCGCAACACTGTCGTGGGTGATTGCGGCGGTTGCTGCGCGATTTGCATCACCAATCTTGGATGGTTGGCTGCAAAGTTGGTTTAAATTATCTGAATCAACGGTTGGTACGCTGGTTGCGTCATATTTCGTGGTGTTCTTTGTGATTTTGATTACGGTTGGGTTCTTTAATCAAAAGTTGCGCGAACGTATCCAGGGCAGTATTATGAACGTTACCGACCATACACTGGGGGTAATATTTGGTATCGTCCGCGGTGTCGTTGTTATGGGTATCGTTTATTGGGGAATGTTGTGGTACTATTCCGATGTATCGCGTTTGCCGCGGTGGCTGGATATGGCGCGCACCCGTCCAATTATGCAGGTAACCGCCGTAAAGTTGGACGAATGGTTTATCCCGGGGTCGGAAAACAAGTTGCTGGCGCGCGATATGGCGGGGACACGCGAAGCGATGGAAATATATAAAAATTTGATTAATCCGGCTGTGTCTGATAAAAAGACAGACAAAACCGGTGATGCACCAAAGCCTGATGCAAAAGCCGAAGATAAACAACCCGTGGAAACAGGTTATAAATCGTCTGAACGCACCGCGCTGGAAAATCAGTTGCTGCAAATAGAAACCGCAGCCAAGGTCAAAGATGCAATTGATGCCGCGATGGAAAATAAAGCCGAATAGGTTTCAAAATGGTCGATAGTAAGAAACAAGAAATAGAAAGCATCATAAAAAAAGCCAAATCTATCAAGGTCTGTATGTACAAAGAAAAGTTACATGGACCGACAAGCGATAAATTTGTGGTTTATATGGTGTACAAAATTGGAAAATTGAAAATTTCCAATGGTCTTGTTTCGTACAAGGGGGAAATTTTTCCGGACACTAAAATTCCATTGATGGTGAAGAAGCGTGCAACCGAATTAGACCCCGAAGTAATGGCAATATGCGAGCGCGAAGCCGAAGCGTGGATTAAATTACATATCGAACAAATGAATAAAGATAATACCAGATAAAAAAACGCCCGTTGGGGCGGTTTTTATTTTCTTGTTTTGTATTCTTGACAACAATAAAATTTGTGCAACAATTAAACGGGTAATAAAGGAAATATAAACGATGTCAAAGTTTTGTGTTTTTTGTGGAAAGCCGCCGGTTGATAAAAACCGGGAACACATTATTCCACAATGGCTGATTAAATATACGGGACGCGGCAAAATGCCGATGGTCAAGGTGTTAAAAGACGGCGAATTGAAACCAAGAATTTCATATATGAACTTTACCATGCCCGCGTGCGAGGCGTGTAATGAAAAGTTTTCGGCGTTAGAGGGAGCGGTAAAGCCGATTTTACTGAATATATTGGCGGACAAGCCGGTTACGGCACGCGAAATAAGTTTGCTGCTGGATTGGTTCGACAAAGTGCGCTTGGGGCTGCGGCTGTCGATGGTTTATTTACAAAACGGGTTGCGCCAAGAAGCACCACATACTTTTATTTCTCAACGTACTGGTTTGACCGACCGTATGTTGATAATCGAAAAAATCAAACCGTTGCCAGATGTGCGTTTGGCTTTCCCTGATACCGATACAGCATATTTCAAATCGGCGGCGCAATCGTTCCAGTTCATTATTGATAACTATGTATTCACAAATGCATCGGCGCATTTTCTGGTTTCGCCTAAACTTGGGTTTCCGCACGCGACAACAATTCAAACCGTTGATGCACCAAATGTTATGATTGATCATTGGAACCGTGGCAAAGAACGCGCCCGCGGACCGGTGTTTGGTAATATTTATCCTGCGCAGGATAAAATTATCGTGTATCAACCGATATTCAAGCCGTTCACAGATATCCCATTGTATAATAATGACTATGTAAAATCACATTGTATTGATTATAGCAATGGGTTGGGGGGAATATTCTATCAACGCGGTCAAACGAACGAGGTTAAATATTTGCAACCAGACGAAACGACTGTATTGAAACCACGCGAAACAACACGCGATATTAAAACGATTCTGCGCGGTGCGTACGAAGTCCAGGCGCAGATGTTGGCGCGTGCGCCACGATATAACACATCGGATGCGTTGTTTAATGAATATAATAATAAACTTATGGGATTACACGCGGCGGAAATTCGTGATGCGATTGCCGCGCACAGGTAAAAAACAACCGCCCAATCGGGCGGTTTTTAATTCTGGTGCCAGTTGTCGGACTTGAACCAACGACCCTCTGATTACAAATCAGATGCTCTACCAACTGAGCTAAACTGGCGTTCAACGCAACGCGTATATTACATTGTTGTTTTCTAAATATCAAGCACAAAAATTCATAAATTACTTGCTTTTAAAAAATAACCATTAAAAATATATATTATGAAAAAATTACCTGAATTATTGGCGCCGGGTGGAACACTGGACGCTTTCAAGACCGCGATTCTTTATGGCGCGGATGCTATCTATGCCGGTTTGCCCGGGTTTTCTATGCGTGCGCGGGCGAAAATCACCACCGAAGAAGTAAAGACGGGTATTGATTTGGCGCACGCGGCGGGGAAAAAGGTTTATTTGGCGTTTAACCTGTTTGCGCACGATGGCGAATATGCGAACCTGGGGCGGGTC
Organism: uncultured Alphaproteobacteria bacterium; assembly: GCA_947168075.1. Lineage (GTDB taxonomy): Bacteria > Pseudomonadota > Alphaproteobacteria > Rs-D84 > Rs-D84 > Enterousia. Next base: position 3,357 of record CAMVKK010000007.1, on the reverse strand, counting down.
AGTGAAGTTATAAATTATCTGAAACCCGATGCGCTGATTGTTGCCGACCCGGGTGTTGTTATGTGGGTGCGGGAAAATCACCCCGATATTCCAATTCATATTTCGACCCAGGCAAATATTTGCTCGGCCCGCTCGGTAAAATTCTGGCAGAACGCGGGGGCATCGCTTTGCGTTTTGGCGCGCGAAGTAACGCACGCAGATTTCAAAACTATACGCGCCGCGTGTCCGGATATTAAGTTAGAGATTTTTGTTCATGGCGCAATGTGTATGGCATATTCGGGTCGGTGTTTGCTGTCGAACTTCATTACGGGGCGGCCAGCAAATCGTGGGGCGTGTGCGCAGTTGTGCCGGTGGAATTATGATGTGATTCTGCGCGAACACGACACCGGTATCGAGATGCCAATTGACGAAGACGAACACGGCGCATATATTTTAAACAGTAAAGATTTATGTTTAATGCCGCGGCTGGGGGAAGTATTGGAATCGCACCCTGATTCATTGAAAATCGAGGGTCGCAATCGTTCCGAATACTATGTCGCATCGGTTGTGCATGCGTATCGCACCGCGATGGATGCGTATGCGCGCGATTCCGAACATTTTGACCCAGCGCCGTTTATGGACGATTTGAATAAGTTAGAGACGCGTGGGTACACAACGGCATTTTTTGACGGCCCGGTAACGCCGGACGCACATAATTATCAATCTGCGCGGTCAACATCCGATTATCATGCGGCGGGTGTGGTTACGGCGGTGGATAATGACAAGATTACATTTGAATTACGAAATGAAATTCGCGCCGGTGATGAAATTAGTTTCTTGGTGCCCGGGTCGGCGGAAAAAATTACGATTAATTTGCCGCAAATTATCAATGCAAAAAATGGCGAAGCACAACCAAAAATGTCGGCGGGACAGGGCAACAGCATCGTAATCCCGCGTGTGTGGATTGGGGCGGCGGCTGATAAATTAGTGCCGTTGGTTGTTGCGTATAAGCATAAATAAAAAACCGCCCGTTTGGGCGGTGTTTTTATTTTTTCTTTGCTTGTTTATCTGCCGGTTGTTGTGGTTGAACCGGGGTTGGACGACAAAGATTAACCGCCTGGGTAATACCTTGGGCTGAAACTTCGTCTGTGAATTCCAAAATATTAGTATTCGGACGGCGTTTTACAGAATTTAAGTATTTAAGAAACGCACGAACCTGTTTTGAACTTAAACGATTGTCGACAAAGTTTGAAAAACATACGCAATCCATACCCGTACCGCATTCGCTTTTTAACGAATGACGCGCGCGCCAGCCAGATGTCGAACATAACGCAATAATAATAACCAATAATAAAATACCAGCAGCGATAATAACATTTTGTGGTTTTTTAATTTCTATTTTCATCAAAGAACTCCTTTTTTCGACTATATATCTAAATCCTAAACTGTTTTTTTGTCAAATCAAGGCAAAATGCTAAAAATAAAACCGCCGTTTTGGCGGTTTTTTGTTCATTATGCGGCGTGTTGCCGGTGATTCTGTAACTGCATTTGCTTCATACGTATAATAAGTATAAGTTTTTGTTGATCCTGGACCGGTTTGTTGCCAGCCTTTTGTTTGTTCGCAACGATTTTCGGTTTGACCACCATTTGCGCTTTCTGTTTATACAACGCCGACATAGCATTCAATGTCGCGTTCGCAGTATTAAACTTCTTAGACACGAACGCAGCAAGTTTCGCACGCGCTTCGGGTCGTATATTCGGAATCGCATCACGATATGGACTGGTCATTATTCGTTTGGACATAACCTTGGTATGATATTTATGCATACGTTTTAACAATTTCGTAACCGGATTTTGTTTGTCCATTGTTGCGATTTTTGCATTTAATAACTGTAACGCACCATACGATGCCGCGCCCAGTTTCATACCAGACATAAGGTTTTTAAGCAAAAACGCACTGTACAGCGCAATATATGCGCGCAGGATTTTATTCCGATTTTCTTTGGATATAATCGATTTTTTCTTTTTTCCGCGTCGGGTTTTGGCAACAGTGGCCATGTTGTTATTCATATTTGCTTGCATGGCATCCCCCTTTGTTTAGTTGTTCTTGTTTTCTTCACATTAATTATAGCGCGCGGCATAACCATATTCAAGTACTATGTCAAGACAAAGTTTTTTTTGACATTATTCCTATAATGTAGCAGAGTGTGCATAACCGTATTGTAAAAATTGGTCACCGATTGGATTTCGGTGTTGGTATGGTTCGCTGGTCTTGCCAATAATGGGGGTCGGTGTGTTTCATCAAAAATACGAAGGAGTTTTATAGATGAAAAAAACTTTGAAAATTGCAGTGTTGGCGGTCATTGCCGTAACACCAGCGTTGGCGGATACTCCGTATGTTGCGGGCTCATTAAGCAATTTGGAAAATCCATTGTATTTGCCAACCCATGGCGAATTGTACAGCAGGGTTGGGTTTGGTGTAATGTACAAGGTTACAGACAGTAATGACGCACAAAAGAAATTATTCCATGACGGGGCAAAGGAATTTCCGATTTGGCGTCCTACACTGGAATTAGGCTATGGTATTACCGATCGTTGGGCGATCCATGGTCAATTGGGCTATACACACAATCGTGACATTCACCGTTATGGATTTCATCTGGGTCGTTTGGGCACGACATATCGCATAATAAACAGTGGCGATGGATGGGTATGGGATATCTATGGCGACCTGCACATGGGCGGTATCCAGAAGATGAAGGGTTCTTTAATGAACAAGGGTGCCGGTGATACGTTTGTATACGACAATTATTCCAATGGCCGTTGGGGATATCACGTTGGAACCAAATTCGGTAAGATTTGGAATCGTTGGACAACCAGTGGTTTTGTTGAATTGTTACGCACATGGGGTAACCACAATAACGAAATTGATGTAACGAAATTTAAAGTTGGTGGTATGCCTGTAACAGGGGCACCATTTAATATGCCGGACAAAATTTCTGTTGATTTAAAATCTACAACAGAATTTGATTTGGGGGCAAACGCATTTTATCAGGTTAATGATCGCTGGTCATGGGGGGTTGGCGCAAAGTATATTTATCACGCACAGAACGGTTTAAAAGATGTTCATACCCAAATATCAACCACACAAGGTCAAGCGGTCGCAAATGCTTTGTTGGCTGGGTATAAAGAAATGCATGACCGTTTTAGTGAATTTGCACAATCGTTCACATTGGCATACCAAGCAACTGACAGTATGCAAGTGTCATGGTTTATTGAAAATACACTTGATAATGGTCAACATTTGAATGCCAATACAACTGATTTGAAGTTGGAAACGGCAATCAAATCATCTGATTCTAAAAACTGAACTATCTC
>CAMVKK010000006.1 GCA_947168075.1 uncultured Alphaproteobacteria bacterium | reverse complement strand
GGGTGGCACCACGGCGTTGCGTTATGTTACAAAAATCACTGTTACCCCGGTAATGTTTGTTGGTGCCGAACTGGGGATGGTGGCATCGGGCGTATCCAGCGCAACAAAGTGCGGCGCAATGGAAACAGTGGAAAAATCAGATGATGTTTTATCACCTGTATTGCAACCGTTTATGTGTTCGATTGGAAATCTGAACGCCGTTATGTTGGCGGGTGCCGGTGGCGGATTTTCATTAATGAACTATGCATGGATGGGTATGGGCGGCGGCGCAATTACGTGGGTTGCAGGATTGGCACTGGTAATAATGTTTTTGATTATCGGGTTTAATTTATTTTTCCAGGTATTAAGTGTGATTATGAAATTGATATTCATCATAATATTCCTGCCATTTTTCATTGCGGCATACGCATTTGAACCGGTGTGGAAAGTTGCATCTAAATTAACAACCAATGCGTTAAATACACTGGTATCGTCCGCGGTAAAAATTGTCGGCATATCATTAAAGATTGTAATTTTATATGCAACCGTATCATATGCCGCCGACGCATTTTTCCCGGGACCCATTGATGGATTCAGCGCTATATTGCCACCGATGATGAATCAAACGATTGAAACCACCGATGCACAAACGCTATCCGTCATAAATACTTTCAGTGAATGTGAACGCGTGGCATTGGTAAACGGCGAAATGGATAAAGATAAATTTAAAAATTGCTTTACCGCGCACCGGGCAACAATTGAACGCCGGTATCCGGGCGCATTTGACTTTATGGGCGACGGGTGGGGATTTATGATGTTTATGATTGGACTGTTTGCATTATATTACTGGGTGATTTCGCCAAAGATTGATAAAATATTAACACCAACCGATGGTGGCGAAAGTTTTGACTTTGGTGGCAACATAAAGCAATTGGGTAAAGATATTTGGAACGCGCCAATACAGATAACGGAAAAAATAACATCGGCAATCGGCAAGAAATGATGAAACACATAAAACGATTTTTATCAAAAATATTTATCGCCATTGTGTGTGTGACATTATCTTTTTCTGCTATTGGCGAAACAAATATGCCGGGCAGTATTGGCGACTATGGTTCATGGGCGACCGCGGAAAATATGGATGCTTTTACTAAATCGACCAAAACAGATTTAACACAATTCCAGGACGGTTTTGAAAAACAACTGGTTCGCGACTATGTGCCGATTGAGGCGCGCGTTGGTATCGCGATGATGAACGGTCTGATGCATGTTGCAAAAATATTGGATACATCACTGGTTAGTTTTATGGTGATATTTATAATTGTAATGTACCTTTTTTGGATAATGTTTGAATCATACAACTTTATGCAAAAGGGTGGCGGCAACATCCAAAAATTCATTATGGATTTAGGCAAAAAAGCGATATGGATTATTATTTGGATTGCTGTATTGGAATTGGGGCCTGCACGGTTATTTATGTGGGCAATGGGACCAATCGTATCCATTGGAACATATTTATCAGATTTAATATTAAACGCGGTTGCATATATTTCAGGCGCGAATCTGCCGGATACATGCAACGCAATTCACGAATATATAATTGCAACTACATCAAAAGATATGTTAATTGATGCAAATGCCGCCGCCGATTTAATGTGTGTTCCGACACGGCTTTCTGGATTTTTCACCACCGGGATTGCAGTGGGCTGGAAATGGATGATTGCCGGCATTGGCCACAGCGCGTTCAGTTTTATTATTGGTGCGGTATTTATTGTTGTCTTTGCGTGGAATGCGTGGAAGTTCGCATTAATGGCACTGGGGGTAATAATGGACTTATTTTTGGGCATATTGTTGCTGCCGTTCACCGCATTGGCGGAAACTATTACACCCACTTCGTACAAGGGGTTGGCGGGAAATATATTTAACGGATTTTTGAAATTATTTAATGTTGATTCTGTAAAACTGGACGCACAAATTAACCGCTTTATAAATGCAGCGATATATTTTGTATCACTGTCGATTGTAATTGCGATATGCGCGGCATTATTATACGGCGTGATTGGAACGAATTTAGCGTCCGAGATACCAACACTGGAAAATGATGGATTTATTCCGGCACTGTTGACGGGGTTATTGGTGTGGTACCTGGCAAATCGCGCCGATGAATTCGCCAAGAAAGTCGGTGGTGGCGCATCCGTTGACGATTCGTTCGGAAAAGATTTTGGTGAATCAATAAAAACATTGGCCAAAGACACTTTTGCCCAGGCAAAATCATGGGCCAAAACAATCGCCAACAGCAAAAAATAATTTTATAAAACCGTAACGAAAGATTTCATAACGTTTTTCATACCATGCTTTCCAAACGCCACAGTTAACACATCGCCGTTTTCCGCAATTACTGTTCCATGCCCCAGTTCATTGTGTGAAACTAATTTACCAACCATTGTTGTCGGTGTGATACGCGGTGCCACACGCCGTGGTGTTGGCGCATAAGACGTGCGCTGTGGACGCGCCCCGCCCTGGAAATCCAAATAGCGTTCATCCATTTCAGATATAAATCGTGATGGCGGATTATACTGACGCGAACCAAACACCATACGCGTCATAGCATTTGAAATTATCGCCCGCCGGCGCGCACGCGTAATTGCCACATAGGCTAAACGCCGTTCTTCCTCTAACCCGCCTTCGTCAACAGATTTTTCATTTGGAAAAACGCCCTCTTCCCAGGCGGGCATAAATACCGTGTCAAATTCCAATCCTTTGGCGGCATGAATTGTCATAATACTGACCGCATTTTTATCGGCACCGATTTTATCATCTTCGTCATCATCGGTTGTCATCAGGGCCGCCTGTTCCAAAAATTCAGGCACCGAATCATATTTTGCAATCACATCTGTTATCAATTCGCGCACATTGTCCAATCGTTCGGCACTGTCCGAATCCTTGGAATCGCGCCACATTTGAAGATATCCCGAATTTTCCAAAAGTGTTTGTGCCGCATCCCGTGGCGACATATCAATCCAGTTAAAATTAAACGCGTCTAAAAAAGCATCCGCCGATGCACGTTGTTTCGCACTTAATTCCGCCGTTCGCAATGCCGACATCAGATTAGTTCCCGTCGCCCGCAATTTATCAATCGCGGACGCACCAAATCCGCGGCGCGGCTTTCCGATAATTCGCAGCAAAGAAATATCATCAAACGGATACACCAACAGCCGCAAATAAGCAATCGCATCGCGTATTTCCGCCCTGTCATAGAACTTGGTCGCACCGATTAAGCGATATGGTATTGCGCGGCGTGAAAATTCTTCTTCGAACAGTCGCGACACACTGCCCGCACGAATTAAAATCGCATGCTTTGCAAAATTACCCTCTCGCATAATCGCATCGGCAATAACGCGCACCTCGTCCAAATCAGACGGCACAGTTAAAACATATACTGGTTCTCCGGACACATCTGATTGCACACTGCGTAAATCTTTACCCAACCGACCATTATTGCGCCGAATTAATGAATTCGCCGCCCCAAGTATATTTTGCGTACTGCGGTAATTTGTTTCCAGACGAATAATTTTTGTACCCGGGAATTTTTTATCAAAATCCAAAATATTTTTAATTTCTGCGCCACGCCAAGAATAAATCGACTGGTCATCATCACCAACACAACAAATGTTCGGATTTTCCACCCCACGTGTCAGCATTTCCAGCAACTGCATTTGCGCTGCATTGGTATCTTGGAACTCATCGACCAAGATATATTTAAATTGATGTTGATAACGCGCCAAAATTTCGGGTTGTGCATTGAACAATCGCAAAACATAAAGGATTATATCACCAAAATCAATTGCCCCCACACGGGCCAATTCTGCGTTATATGCGACATATGTTTTATCCCGATTATCAAACGCCGCCAGCCCCCGGTCTTTTATCGCTGAAAATTGTTCGACATAGTCGCCGGGCGTTTTTGTCGATTGCCCCATGTCGGCCAGCACAGATTTAACCACAGATTTCTGGTCATCTTCGCCATAAATAATAAAATCAGGTCGCAATCCAGCCGCGGCGGCATTCGCGCGCAGAATACGCAAACACACCGAATGAAATGTCCCACACCATAAATCGTGTGCGTACCACCCCGCGCCACTTTCCGCAAAATCTGCAATACGTGATTTCATTTCGTTTGCGGCCTTGTTGGTAAATGTCAATGCCAAAACCTGCCACGGCATTGCCAGGCCGTTATTCAGAATATACGCAACCCGGGTTGTTAAAACGCGTGTTTTCCCGGTTCCCGCCCCCGACAGCACCAAAACCGGCCCTTCGGTAGTCTTTACCGCATCCAATTGTTCATCGTTAAGATTTGCTAGCATTGATTCCATCATTTCTTTATAATACACTAAACTTTGATAATAAAACACATTTATTTTATGGGAACGGGGAATGAAAAGGGTTATTTGCTTTGATATTGAAACGACGGGACTGGAATATATGCGCGGCGACCGGTGCATTGAAATCGGCGCGGTTGAAATAGCAGACGGCAAAATTACTGATAACACTTTTCACGAATATATTAATCCGGACGGCAAAATAATCCCACCCGATTCGTATATGGTGCATAAAATTTCCAATGCGTTTCTAGAAGACAAACCAAAAATGTCGATAATTGCGCCACGATTTCTGGAATTTATTGGCGATGCGCCGATTGTTGCACACAATGGCTTAGACTTTGACTTTAAATTTATGAATCACGAATTGGAAATGTTGGGATTGCCACTAATTCCGCGCGCCCAGCAATTGGATTCGATTGTAATCGCGCGCAATCGCGTTTTTGGTCCGAAAAGTTATTCGCTGGACGCACTGGCGAAATGGTTTGGCATTTCGCTGACCACGCGTGCAGACGCGCACGGCGCATTAATTGACGCAGAAATTTTGGCAAAGGTTTTTCTGGAATTGGAAAACACAGCGCCCGCGCCGGACATTCACGATGTAATTGCGAAACAGCACGATGCATTTTTGATGCATCCAAAGATTGGCGGCGACTTTCCGCACCGCACATTTACCCCGCACGATGACGAACTGGCAAATCACAAAGCATTTATGGAAAAGATCGGATAAATACGAGATAATACATAAATAGACTAAGTGCCGGTATTTGCCGGCACTTAGTTTATGTTTTTATAATCAATTTTTAACTAAAGAGGATTATCGAAATCCGTACATATACCGCCAGCCTCGCCATTTCCACCGGTACTGCCGGAACACTAATTATTAGTCCCCCTCATCCTGATAAGCAACCCAATTATAGTTACATTCCCAACAAGCGGTTTTATCCGCCATAGAATAAGGTATTATCGTTCCAGAACCATCCGCACACGTAACACCTGTGCCCATTGGGGAAATGTATGCCATACCTTCTGGCAATTCAGACAATTGGGTTATTTCGTCCGTACAATTTTGATCAGAATAAATCTTTTTGCGCGAACTGTTTTCAGGATCCTCGCATACATAAACATGATCATAACTATCGCCATAACTGCCGGCATCTATTCTAAATTCACAAATATATGCATTCCCGCCACCGCTGCCACCAACAAAGCGCCAAACTGCGTACAAAGTTGCATCAGAATTACCAATCGTGTAAGACGTAATTATATCCGTCGTATTACTACTCGTGCCCCACCCAAGGAATTCATAGTCTGTCTTGCTGCATGTACCGGCAGTGCCAGACAGTGTTTTTGTTTCACCCTCTCTTCCGCTAAATCCGGTTGGCGGGGTTCCTGTGCCGCCGTTACAACTGTACGTTATAGTATATTCTGGGTTCAATGCCCATTCCGCGTAAAGTGTCGCATTGCCCTGCACACTATAAGAGACCCCACCACCGGCTCCATAATGAACACCGTTTCCATCAGATTGGGTATTCCAACCGTTAAACGAATAACCATCGCGAACACATGAATCATTTGCCTTTAAATATATCGTTTCACCTTCTGGTATATTGGTATGACTTGTCGGCGGGGTTCCTGTTCCCAATCCACACGAATAAGATATCGTATATGCATCTACTGGTACTGTTCCCCCCACACAGTATCCAATACCTAAAACATCATTCTCTTCGTCTGCATCACTTTTATTGGCTACATCAATGAATTTAGGTGTGGCATCAGATGCACAATTACAATAATATGTGGAACACTGTTTACCGGATTCATCACCTATCTTGATCTGACCTGGATTAATACAAACATTTGTTGAATCACCAGATCCATTCCCATTACACCCAGGCACGCATCTGCCACCCAATTTTCTGTATCCCGGCAAACAACGCCAGCCGATTCCAATACAATACCCATTTGACAAATCGCCACCAGTCCCAGAAGTACAAGTTGGATCCGATTTAACCGACAATAATGCCGTTGCTGTTCTGTTTCCCCCCATACTTAGTGTATATGTATGTCCGGGCAAATACAACCTGTTATCACCAGACATTTTCCACCCCATAAATATACCATAAGAACCAGTATCACAATACAGCGTATTATCACTCTTTTTGTTATTCACTAAAGTAAGTGTAGCAGCATTTTTGTCAACATTTTGGGTATAAACTGTAGTTTGATCATCATCCGAACATTTGTATGATAGCGCGTACGTAGTATCATCTGGTACACATGCGCAACTGGACGGTGTATAGCCAGTGTCACATGTTTCAGCACAGCATGTATTATTATAGTATGCGCGACCGTTTTCTGTATACGATGTAGCATGGGCAACTACATTTCCCGAACAGCCCTTATAACAATCAGCCTGCCGATATGCTGTACCACCATTACTGTACGGGTAATCTTGTGGACATGGATATAACCCCTGATCACTTGAATTGTTCGCCAAAAAGCCGTCATCACCACTACCGGGACAATAAGAATTTGCCGGGCATGCAGTACAATCTGATGAATCGGTGCCCCCAGCCGGTAAGTACTTAGTCGCATAACACTGCACATTATTAACAACACAAGAAGTGGCATTTATCTCTTCATTCTTTGAATATCCTTTTGCGCAACCTGTTACATAACAATCTCCCCATGATTTATTGTTATGTGGCGCAGAACCAGTACAATCATTTTTCGAAGTCTTCCCAGTACCGTCTGTACCAGTGTAATGACAAGTTTGGGTATACGCCTGTTTTGTGCTTGTTGCGTGATCTATTTGGCCTCCATCTGGACATTGATTAGAATTCGTTTTAACCTCCGTTCCGCTACAATCAAATGTCGCGTTTGTACATACCCCGGATATACCTTGATCGGAACTACCCGACCGATACGTTCCACCTACACACCAATTACCCGCCGGGCACGGCGCACAAGCCGTGGCATTAGCCGGTAAATATTGACCTGCACCACAAATATACTCACCTACACCCGCCCAAGTTGCAACAAACTGAACATTTGCGGCAATTTCCCACGGACTAATCGTATTACCAGGCGACTTCACTATGCTGCCGCTGGTTCCGTTGCTTGACCATGTTCCCGTCCACGACATTTTGTCCGACGTATATCCCGTTTTGGTACATGTATTCGTTGCCAATGTATATGATGTATCGTATGTCACCGTGCCACCAGTTGGTGCAGTTCCGCCCACATCAGATCCGCTGCCACAGGAATATGTTACATTGTACGTTTCTGGCGTCCACTGGGCATACAGCACAACACGATTGTTCTCTGGTGTCTGGGTCAGATTGAAAGATGCATCGTCCGCATACGCGTTTCCATTGCTGTCCTTCCACCCATTAAACCTGTAACCCTGTAACGAATACCCATGGTGTGTCAGGTTTTGTGCCACGCCAACCCTGTATGTACTATCCGCCATAGTCCCCTCAACGGTTCCGCGCGTATTTGACGGTTTATTCATATTGTATTGCACCGTATATTCGTCGGCATCAATCCACTTTGCTTTAAACACCTGATTTTGTGTATAGTTCCATGTAACCGTACCGGTTTTTTCAGCGTTATTGTTGTCCAACCACGCGTTTCCAAATATCTTACCAGCCACCGGTGGATTACAAGACCCCTCATTTGCCGACAAAGCGATTGTATTACCAAATGTTACCTTGCCGTTATTTGGCGCAGTTGGTGCACTGCCACCAGCCCCATTATTATTACAATCGTAACTGTATGAGTATTCGCCATTGCCCCATACAGCGGTAATTATCGTATCCGCCGTAAGTTGCACTTGGGTTCCCGCTTGTTGCGCCACATCATTAGTGCCAACTTTCCATCCGCCAAACTTCTTGCTCGTTGGAGCAGTACAATGTCTGTTTGCATCCGTTGTCGGATCCGCCGGCAATGTAAGTGGCGATACCACATTCTCTTGTGTCCAATCCGAACCCGTCGCACCTTCGCCGCATTTATACGTAATCTTGTACGAACCGGTGCCCCACTGTGCAACAACATTTGTATTACCTGTAACCGTTATATTACCCGACATTTGAGCCGCGCCACCATTGACAGACCAACCGATAAAACTCTTGCCATCGGGCTTGGTGCATTTGCCCGTGGTTGTCGGATCCGCTGGCAACATAACAGACGTATTTGCCGTAATATTAGTTTGACTCCATGATTGACTAGAACCATTCTCACCACAAGAAAATGTAACTGTGTATGTCGTCGTTGTCGTACCGCCACTGCTGCTGCCGCCGCTGCTGCTACTGCTGCTGCCGCTGTCCAAGGTGCTTAACAATGAATCATAGAACATATCAGATACGCAATTGATTATCGCATTATTATATGTCGGTGTGCCATATTCAGGTACACTTGTTACATCCGACCCTGTAATATATTTACAATCGGATACTGTGTATCTCTTACCCGCACTTGTTATAAGTTCTTTATTAGGATCAATATCCGGCTGACCAGTAAATATTGCCAAACCGCATGTTAACGCAATACTGCGGCATGCGCCACGCATAACCGCCTTTACATCGGTCTTGTTCGCAGACGATGTTAAACCACTTACCTGGGTAACCTGCTGGCTGTAACACGCCGCAACATCGGTAATACAACTGGACGCATAGTCGGAAATTATACGTTGCTGCGCCGCCTTGATGCTAACCATAGCGCGTTGCAGGTAATTTATGACAATGTCGTTATATGGTTTATATTTACCATCTTTGTCGTACGTATAACTCTGGCACTTATCCAGCACAGCACGACACAACCCTTCGTCCACCACTTTCTGTTTCGTGCCAATTTTCTGTAACAAGTATTTTACAACACACTTTCCATCGCCTGCACAAGAATTTACACCAATCCGAGTATCATATGCACTTTGCAAATAAGATTTATCCAATACTGCGTTGTTATACTTAGTCATAAACGACTGAATCACAGTTATATCTTGACCCATTACTACTTCGCCACTTTCATCAATATACGCCTTGGTCGGGTCTACGCATTGCAGGTAATCATCGCCACAGACCATATCATCTTTCATACAATTTTCCAGCGCAGCAACACAACCCAACGCATCGTATTGATTCTTGTTCTGGGCAACCGCCAAACGCGCCTTTTGCAGCATCAAATTCGCGCTTTTCACGTTCGACAGTAATGTTTCGTTCATCTTTTTCAGACCGGCTTCGTAATCAATACAATCTTTATCAATCGCCAAATCATAATTACCGATAATTTGATCCTGGGTCGCGCCGGCTTCTTTGCACCGTGTCAATATAGTGTTACAACGTTTCTTGGCCGTGCGATAAAGTTCAGTACCACGCAGGTTCGATATACTGCTGTTATTTGTCCCCAGGTTCAAAAAGTCCAGATTAAATATATCAACTGGATCAGACGAGAATGTCAAATCCATATCCAATCCAAAATCCATTTCGGACACATAATTGTTCGTAGTGCTGGTTGGATCTTTGATCATCGATTCAATTTGTTTCAGCATATTACGCGTTGTCGATGTATCCTTGTTATCGCGCAGGGCTTCTTCTGCCTCGGTCTCACTCATAATTGCACGAATTTCATCTGCAGAAAGCCCGATATAACGTATTGCTTGGGCAACTTCGTTCAACTTGTTATTAGCCTCGGTTACAGCCTTTTCCACCTTGGTATAGCGCGACAGATTTGAACTGCAACTGCAACGTTTTTGGTTCGCATCAATAACCGCACAGAACTGATCCATACATTCAGTGTACTGTTCCTGGCACGACTTGTTCAATTCTGCCGTACGTTCTAATGTTTCACGGGTGCCAACAATCGATTCCGCGGTTGCTGTTACATTTTTCGCCGCACGACCAGATATTTTCTGGATATCGTTACGAACATTTGACCCCGTCATCGTCCCGGTCCCGGCAATCGTTGCACGACCACCATAGTCCGCAAAACTTGGGCGCAGTGTTACACCAGCACGCCGTACAGCCGGATTTGAATTGATATCACCCGCGGGCGCACGTGTCGCATTTGTGGTTTTTGCCGTATTATTTGTGGTTGCACGGCTTACTGTGCCACGCGATGCACCCGCCGTCGTAGAACGCGATACAGTTGAACGAGTTGTATTGGAATTTGCCGCAGCATCTGTTCCGCGGGATACAGTTGCACGAGATACCGTTGCACGCGTTGTAACCCCGGTGGCACTTGTTGCATTTGGCACATTACGCGAAGCGGTTACACGATTTGCCGTTGTACGCGTTGTCGCCGCACGCGCAACATCGTCACCCGCCGCAGTGGTCGCACGCGACGAAACACCCACCTCGGCCGCAAAAGCGGCGCCGCTGAGCAACGCCAACAATAAAAATACTGGCTTAAGTTTCCTCATCCTTTTACGCAATTATGCCACAAATTGCATAATCAAGTAAAGGACATTTTTGCAAAAGGGCTCAAAAATTGATAATAAAAAATCCCGCGATGGCGGGATTTAATTATTTTGCTTCGGTACTTTCTGGTTCAACCGACACAGTCTTTCGGTCGCCCAGACCGCGTTTGAATTTCACAACACCCGCGATTTTCGCGAAAATAGTGTGATCTTTGCCCATACCAACATTCAAACCCGGATGCACGGCAGTACCGCGTTGACGGATAATGATGTTACCTGGGATAACGTGGCTGCCCCCAGACTTTTTAATACCAAGTCTGCGTCCGGCTGAATCGCGTCCGTTACTGGTTGACGTACCTGCTTTCTTATGTGCCATAGTTCAAACTCCTTAGCCCTTGATATCTGTTATTTTCAAAACAGTAATGAACTGACGATGACCCCGTGTCCGGCGATAATTTTGGCGACGTTTTTTCTTGAACACCAAAATTTTGTCAGCGCGTTTCTGTTCAACCACTTCGGCAACAACTTTTGCACCATCGATTGTTGGTGTGCCGATTTTTTCGCCCAGCATTAAAACCTGGTCAAATTCAATTTTGCCGTCGGCATTAAGTTTTTCAACCTTAATCACATCGCCTTTTTGGACGCGATATTGTTTGCCACCGGTTTGAAAGATTGCAAAATCGCTCATATTCTTGCTCTTTTTGTTTATTTTTTGTTATTTTTATGCACTTTTGTCGAAAAGTTTATGCAAATTGTATGTTTTTTATACCAAAAGTCAAGTTTTTTATTATTTATTTCTGCAAATCAAACAAAAAACCGCCCAAACGGGCGGTTTTTTGTTTACTATTGTGCCCTGTCTCAGTCATCCCCACGCGTCCAAGTACGAATAGCCTCGACCCCATTATCCAAAAGGCATTGTTCGCGCATCGCAGCCGAATTACCCGTACCACCCGCTGCAATTGTTGCCCCGGTCACCCCGGTTCCACGCAATATTTCGTTCAGTGTTACGATATTGCGGCATGTGTTTTCGGTATAATCCTGGCTGTTGGTGCAACTTGCATTGTCCTGTTTATCAATGACCGCGGTGAACTGCGCCGTTGACGGGTTACAAATCATCGTTTCATAGCAATGCGGAACATTTGCGATTTGCGCACAGTATGTTTTGATACGCGCATCTGTCCATTTTGCACCCGAAGATGTTGTATTTGATGCCTGGGTTTCATAACAATCCAGGATCTCGCTTATACACTCATCAAAATTACTGCCGGCGGCAATAGCGGCACTGCGGACACTGTCGCGTTCTTCGTTTGCGAATTGCAAACGTTTCTGTTGCAACGCCTGTTTCGCGGCAGCCTTTTGATAGCCAATGTTTTGTGCGGTTTTACGCAACTGTTCGCCATACGCATCACAGTCGGCGTTCGCATCCAGCGCATATTTTTGCATAATACTGCGACGGGCATCGGCAACCGGTCCACGCAGTGATGAATACGGGTCACCCGATGATGTTGTATAACCAAAACATGTCGCCGAATTAGATGTCGTATAACCTGTATTCGGTGTAACAAAGTTTAATTCATATGTTCCGGAATTATTAACAGTGATTTTACTGTTATAATTGTACGGACACTGGGATGCGCCATTTGTGCATTTACGCCCCCCCGACGGCGGTGTTCCGCACGCTTCGTAAATTCCGTTAAAACATGTATCCAACACGCGCGAACACACGTTATTATGCGCATATTCAAACAGTTCATATCCCCATGTTTCCGCCAACGAATCCTTGATTTCATCACTGGACGCGAACGCGCCATCAATACCCGACAGACCGTTAATAGTGGTATTCAATATACTTGTTGCATCCAAAATGGCATCATTATCGTTTTTAAGGATTGTTATCGTCTGTTCCTTGGCATCAGCCCACGATTGCAGCGATGCCAATATATCGGACGAAGACCCCTCGATATTAGAAATATCAAATCCGAAATTATTACCAGATGATTTACAGTATTTTGGTTCGCATGCTATCTTGGTTCCATTTTCGCCATAAATCATGTGTTCCGCACACCAATCTTTTACCTCATCGGAATTTGCGCCATATTTTGTTTTGGTTTCCTGCCATGAAACGCAGTTCATAACTTTTTCAGCATCGGTTAATTGGAACGCATCGGAAACATCTTTACCCTTGTTCGCGACCAGCAATGCCAATTCACCCGCGACCTTTATCAATTCTTCGTTTGCGGACTCTAACGCGGTTTCAGCCTCGGCAAAAGCACGCACACGACCCGCACATGCGCATCTGCGTTGCGCTGTATTACGCGCAGTGCAAATTTCATCCATACACGCATAGTATGATTCCATACAGTTATTATACGCATCCGCAGAAATCAGCCCCGTTGATGAATCAACAATAGTGGAATAGTTGCCTGTGTATAATTTACTGGACAAATATGTGTATGAATTTGCACGCACTTTATTATACGCCCCCTGGATAGCAGGCCCCTGGTGCGATATACGCGATTGATTTGTTGCGGTACGCGCAACCACATTACGCGAATTTGCACGTGTTGTTGTTCCGCGCGATACAACACTGCGTGATGTGTTTGCACCCGTTGCGCGTGATGCAGCATTATTTGTTGTTGCACGCGATACAACCCCGCGCGATGCGTTTGTTGTACCGGCAACACGGTTTGTTGTCCGCGCCACAGTTGACGCATCAACGCCACGATTTACAGTACGTCCCGATGCACGATTGGTCGAATTTGCACGCGGCGAAGCATTGGTCTGAACCGGTGTAATTGCCGGTGCAATTGGATCCGCCAACACAGCCCGCATTGATAAAAACGTAGAACACACAAAAAACGCCCCCGCCAGCAAGAACACAGTTCCAACCGCATTTTTCGCAACCGAAGCAATATCACGTCTTTTCATTTATCACTCTCCTGCGGATTCCTTTCCAATAAATCCGCCCTGTTCAGGTATGTACGGCTACATACCACTATGATAGTCTGTATTTATTATAACATTTTTCGTACAATCTGTAAAGCCAAAGTTCAGATACTAACATAAACCCGTGATCACCCGACCCCACACAGAAATAACAACGATACCACTATTGATGTAAATCAAGTGTTCTAATTCGCCACACATGCGGTACCATCCGAATTCGGCACCAAATCGCCAGTACATTTACAGTATTGGTTCAAACAATTTATATCGTTTTCGTCAAAACAATCTTTGCTGATTTCGGAACCATCATCACATGAAGGTAAAATACACTTTTTGCTACTCGGGCTATAATACATATCATCGGGACAACGACAGCCACCCTTGATACATCCGCCAAGCATCCCACTATAATCACTTGCATGCGTTGGGCATTCTTCCTGAGTTGCTGATACATGCGATGAAACACTTGAACAAGACCAACCGCCTTCATAAAAGGTTGCGCTGCATTCAATATCATTATTCCAAAGATATTTAGTCAGATACGTCTCTACACCTTGAACACAACCATCGTTTCGATTATTTGTGCAATAAAACATATTATTATCAGGATCCAACCAAAAGTCCATTTTGCTATTTGTACCCGACACTTGGCAACTCCACCCATCAAATCTCTTGCCGGCTTCTCGACTACACCCAGCGTAACTTGTTGGTAAAGACCAATTGACACCATATTGAACAGTCTGACTTGTCTGGTCTGGT
The DNA here is from genome assembly GCA_947168075.1 of uncultured Alphaproteobacteria bacterium. Taxonomy (GTDB): domain Bacteria; phylum Pseudomonadota; class Alphaproteobacteria; order Rs-D84; family Rs-D84; genus Enterousia. Next base: position 10,183 of record CAMVKK010000006.1, on the reverse strand, counting down.
GTTCCCGATGAGCCATCACCACATGCATATGTAACCGTATGAGTTGTGGAAGATACACAATTACCATCCTCTGTTGCGCTAAGACCATCATTGCATTTACACAAAGCCTTTGCACAACCGTTTGATGCATCAAACCTGGTACAATCTGTGGTATATGTCATTGTATATTGGTCACATGCAAGGACACACGCATTCTTATCATCATTAAGTCGCATCCCAGAATCACATTTACACCCCTGGGCGGCACAACCAGGTTCGGTTCCTATGACACATTCGCTGCTGGGTTGGGAATTGCTTATACTCTCGCACGGGTCGATGCAACGCGCCTCATTACCAACCATTTTCGGCAAAAACCCATCATTGCAACCACAATTTACGGCAACACACCCACCAAAACCCGATGATGGTTCTATACCCTTTTGTATTCCGAAACCAGTACAACGCCAATCTGTGCCGCTGTTAATTGGACACGTACCGGAACGTTTTCTGCATGTACCGCCACCGGTGGTTTCATCAAATGTTACCAAAACATCCATACCAACACAGTTACAAAACAGTGCGGAACAACCATCCGCCATATTATTGGCATTGATAGCATTTGTACAGACATCTGTATACATCCGACCAGAATTTTCGGTCCGTGATGCGGCATTACCGGTACAACTTGCTGCGCAATAAAATTTGTCAGGACTATTTGCTTCGTCCCAACGTGTTTGATACACGGTGAACCCTGGAATACAACGATAACCGCTTTTAACACACCCACCATTTGTGCCAATATTGTCATGAGTGGTACATGAAGCATCCTGGATAATGGAATATTTCGGCACCATGGTTCTGTTGCGAGTCCATTCCCAGGTAAATTCACGATATTCCGGTCGATGATAGAATGTATTGGTATCATCCTCGAATTGCCAACCCAAAAATACACCATCAGTATATCCACTGGGCTGTGTACACCCGCCCAGACCGGCAACACTGAATTTATCACCAACCGCGATATTCGTTTTTGGGTCTGGGGGCGTTCCGCCATATTCGCCACAACTATAAGATAATGTATAGTTACTAATCTGTGGTGTCAAATCAACAGCGCAATTATTATTTTCTAGGTGATATCCTGTCATGCATTTGCACCCTTTTCTGACACATCCTGAGGGGCTATTCAACCCGATGCAATTGCTGTCAGATATTTCTGTGCCGCTGTTACATGTAATAACTTCCCCGCCACCGCCGGTATCGCCGCCGCTGTTTTCACCGGTATTGTCACCGCTGCTGCCACCGGCATTATCACCGTTACTGCCGCCGTTCCCACCAGTATTAATTGAAATATATTCGCATGTACCTGACACTGTTGATTCGTATCCTGTTTCACATCTGTATCCGTTGGCGATACAACCACCATTGACCTTTGGGATTAATCCTGTACAAGAAGCATCATATACCGCGTTTACCAAATCACTAATATCACGCCAATGGGCGGTAAATGTTACCGCACCCGCCGTTGACAAAAGGTTTTTGAATTTTGAAGCAGTGGTTCCAGATACAGAACGATCATAACTTGCGGCGCCGCCGATTTTATGCATTGTGGTATCCATTCCATCGATGTTCCAACCCGCGAACACAAAACCATCCAAACTTGGCGCAGAAACTTCGAACAACTGGTCATAACTGACACTTTCCGGATGCGAAGCGCCAAAATTACCACCACCCAATTCATAGGTTATGCTGTACGTAATCGCAGTACATTTATTATCCGTCATCAAATACCCGGTTCGGCAACCATCACTGTCTATCTCGCCATAATCATAACTATCGGTTCCAGTATCATTCAACAATGAATCATAGAACATATCAGATATACAATTTATTATCGCATTGTTATATGCCGATGAACCGTATGCAATTGACGAATCCGTTATGTATTTGCAATCGGATACATTATATGTTTGTGTACCAACCGTCAATTCTTGATTTGGATCGATTGCCGGCTTGCCGGTAAATATTACCAATCCGCATGTTAACGCAACGCTGCGGCATGCACCACGCATAATGCTGTACACATCGGATTTGTTTGTATATGACGACAAAGAACCAATCTGGGAAATCTGTTGAGTATAACACGCGGAAACATCCGTAACGCAATTTGATGCATATTCTGATATTATACGCTGTTGCGCAGATTTAATGTTTGCCATTGCGCGTTGCAGGTAATTCACAACAATATCGTTATATGGTTTGTATTTTCTGTTACTATCGTAAGTGTAAAGTTGACATTTATCCAATACCGCGCGGCACAAACCTTCGTCCGTAGTTTTTTGCTGGGTTCCAATTTTCTTTAACAAGTATTTAACAACACATTTTCCATCACCGGTGCACGTTTTTGGATCAATTTTTGTATTATATGCACTTTGCAAAAATGTTTGATCCAATACCGCGTTATTATATTCAGACATAAATGATTGAATCACGGTTATATCCTGACCCATTATAATCGCCCCATCGGCATCAACATAGGTCTTGGTCGGGTCAACGCATTGCAGATAGTCATCGCCACAGACCATATCATCCTTCATACAATTTTCCAGCGCAGCAACACAGCCCAACGCATCATATTGATTTTTATTCTGCATCACCGCTAAACGTGCCTTTTGCAAAATCAAATTTGCACTGCGTACATTTGATAACAATGTTTCATTACGTTGATTTAAATCTGCTTCGTATGCAATACAATCTCTGTCAATTGCCATATCATAATTACCAACAATCTGATCTTGGGTCGCCCCGGCATCCTTGCACTGATTTAAAATTGTGGCGCAACGCTTTTTTGCGGTTTTGTATAATTCAGCACCGCGCATATTTGATATGCTGCTGCTGTTTGTTCCAAGATGCAGAAAATCCAAATTAAATATATCCAGCGGATCAGACGAGAACGACAAATCCATATCCAAACCAAATTCCATTTCTGAAACATAATTGTTTGTGCGCGCAGTCGGATCTTTGATCATTTCCTCTATTTGCAACAACATATTATGCGTTGCAGATGTATCTTTGGTATCACGCATAACTTCTTCGGCTTCGGTTTCGGATAAAATGGCGCGAATTTCATCGGCAGACAGCCCGACATAACGTATTGCCTGGGCAACCTCTAACAATTTTTCGTTTGCCTCGGTTACTGCCTTTTCTGATTTTGAATAGCGGGACAAATTAGCACTGCAACTGCACCGCCCTTGACTTTCGTCCAAAACCGCACAAAACTGATCCATACATTCGTTATATCGAACCTGGCACGAGGTATGTAATTCAGCCGAACGTTCTAACTGTTCTCGGGTCTCGGCAATCTGACTTTGGCTGCCTATTGTCGCCGAAGACATGCGTCCCGATATATTTGACACATTTGTATTCGCAACAGACACCGATTGTCCACGTGTTCCAACCGTAATTGATGCTGCGCGGGAACTGGTCCCCGCCCGTGAAGCCGTGGCATTGCGCCGTGACGCAGCCGATGATGACTTTGCCCCGGTGGTTGCAGCACGTGTTACCGTTGCAGTTTTTGGTGCCGTTGTGGCTGCGCGTGATGTGGTATTACGTGATGCATTTGTCGTGGTTGCACGCGATACAGTTGTACGATTGGCATTTGTTGTACTGCGCGATGACGAATCCGCCCCACGCGAAACGACAGAACGCCCCGATGTTACACGCGATACATCATCGCTACGACCATCTGTCTTTGTATTCAGTGTGGCACGCGATACAGTTGTACGATTTACCGTTGCACGCGATGTGGTATTTGCTGTATTACGCGCGACATTTTCATCGCCGCCGGAACTTCTGGAACTGGTTAAATTACTTGGGACTGCGCGCGACACAACAACCCCGTCGGCGGCAAAAGATGCACCAACGAACAGCGCCATCAACAAAAATGCTGGCTTAAAAATTCTCATCCTTTCGCTGAATTATGCCATAAACTATTGGTCAGGGTAAAGCATATTTTTGCAATCTTTATAAAAAAATCCCGCATGATGCGGGATTAGATTTTTTGTTTTAGTTATTATTCAGCCTTGAACATACCTTTGAACGCAGCGCCTGTTTCTTTGGCATCTTGTTTAACTTGTTTTGCTGCATCTTTGAATTCTTTGGCTGTCGCCTTGGCGGCGGCTTTCTGTTCAGAAACCACATTAGCCTGTTCATTAACAGTGTCGTCCGCACCACCCTTTACCGCGTCAACAACACCGGTTACTTCGGCTGCCTGTTCTTTGATAGATTTTTTAACGAATTTAGAACATTTTTTCGACAGCGATTTTACATTGTCCGCCAAGCATGTTGGAATTGTTTTTTCACCCAGCAATATTTCCGGACAAACCTTGCTGATTTCATCCTTGTTGCACGCCTCGGCCAGTGTCGTCGGTTCGGCATCCTTGTTCAGTCCCAAGAAATCCAACCAACCCGCATTTGCAGACGAAACCGCCATAATGGCAGCCAAACTGATTATTAATTTTTTTTGCATATTTTCCCCTTTTGGTTTTAAACAAGCAAATCATAGGAATAATTAGCCTTCCCGTCAACATAAATTACACAGATTTGTCAAAACACAATTGCACAAAAAATTTTAATAATTATAATAATACCGCACACAGGGGTATGTAATGAAAAAATTATTATTTGCCATAACAGTATTATGCGCATCCACAAATATTTTTGCGGCACAAAATCCAATGTTTGATGCAAATGACATAAATTCAATAACGATACATATTGCCCAAAGCACTGGGTCTGGTCATATTGGTAAATTGGCGTGGGTTCCCGATTGGGACTTTTCGCCCCAGACTTTCTTTATGTTATCATATGCCCAGCCGATGAACATTTTGCGTATGCCGGGTCGTATAAATATTTCTGCGATACAGAATTTCGGATATGAATCTGGGCGTGGTTTATCTTTCTTTGGAATGGGCGCATCGTGGGATATTGCGCCATTACAATACAGGGGCTTTTATGCGGGGGTCGGCATTGGCCCATATTACCGCAACCATCGCGACCGTTGGGTTTCCAGCCGTTTATTCTTTGGCGCTAAAATATTTATTGGCAAAAACATTAGTGAACATTGGCGTGGCGAATTATTTACCGTCCATTTTTCAAATGGCGATTTTACCCCTGTAAATCACGGATTTAATTTTGTTGGCATTGGCGTAAATTACGGCTTTTAATCGTTGACAAGGTTCGCATATGTGGTACCTTTTCTTGTGCAAAAAGGTACTTGATATGATTCAAAACACAAATGATATTTATAAACTTATAAAATCGCCATCTTATACTGTGGCGCCGGATTCCAGTTACAAATTTTATACTGCGTATAATAAACAGTTTCCAAACGATTGTGTGCATATTCATTTTTTTGATACATATATGGAAATTTATAAATATAAAAATATGAATTCAGAATATTATGAAAACATTGCAACAACAAATAAACGGGGCAACGAAATCGCCAAACGTTTCAAAAAAATATTATTGGCAAAGCGCGCCGTTGCAAGAATAAAAATGGTTTTGGAAAAACAGAAATAATTAATATTGATTAACACATAAAAAACGTCCCATGTGGGACGTTTTTGTTTTCACTTTACTTGCGCGGGAACTTAACCGCTGCCTGGGCCGCCGCCAGACGTGCAATTGGCACGCGGAACGGACTGCACGATACAGAATTGAATCCGCATTTATGAAAGAATTCAATTGATTCTGGGTCGCCACCGTGTTCACCGCATACCCCAAGGTGGATGTTTTCACCCTTGGTCGCACGTGCTTTTTGAACTGCATCTTTGATTAACAACCCAACACCCAATTGGTCAACAGATGCAAACGGATCCGCGACATAAACACCGCGTGCGCGATATTCATCCAGTATTTTACCCGTGTCATCACGGCTCATACCCAATGTGGTTTGCGTTAAATCGTTTGTTCCGAATTCAAAGAATTCACAAGATTCCGCAATTTCATTTGCCAGTACCGCCGCACGTGGCAATTCAATCATGGAACCAACTGTGTAATCGATATGGTCGCCGGTTTCTGCGAATAAACTTTCCGCTGTGGCATCAATAACGGCTTTGACAATATCAACTTCTTTCTTGGAACCAACCAATGGAACTTCGATTTCAGGTTTTACATTAACACCAGCGTTTTTACATTCCAACGCCGCCGACAAAATCGCGCGTGTCTGCATTTCGCAGATTTCCGGATATGTAATCGCCAAACGGCAACCACGATGACCCAACATCGGGTTTTGTTCCTTTAATGCTTCACTGCGTTGTTTCACGAATTCAACACTTTTACCGATATGTGCTGCCAATGCAACGATGTCTTCTTCGGTGTGTGGCAAGAATTCGTGAAGTGGTGGGTCAATCAAACGAATTGTGACCGGTAAACCGTCCATAATCTTGAACAATTCGACAAAGTCCGCACGCTGATACGGCAACAGTTTTGCCAGTGCCGCACGACGCCCCGCAACATCATCTGCCAAAATCATTTCACGCATATCCTGGATACGGGACGGGTCAAAGAACATATGCTCCGTACGCGCCAGACCGATACCTTCGGCACCAAAGTCGCGAGCTTGTTTTGCATCCTTGGGCGTTTCGGCGTTTGCCTTGACTGTCAATGTTTTAATTTCATCAACCCAGCTCATCAATGTTCCAAAATTACCAGTCATTTCGACAGATACGGTTGGGACTTTGCCTTCAATAATTTCGCCACGTGCACCATCAATGGAAACCCAATCACCTTCGTGGATAACGGCACCGGATGTTGTTTTCAGTGTTTTAGACGCATAATCAATTTTAATGTCCGGCGAACCCGATACGCATGGCGTTCCCATACCACGTGCAACCACGGCAGCGTGCGATGTCATACCGCCACGCGCAGTAATAACACCCTGGGCTGCATTCATACCGGCAATATCTTCTGGTGATGTTTCAACACGAATCAACATAACCTTTTTACCTTCGGCCGCCCATTTTTCAGCATCTTCGGCATTGAACACCGCTTGACCAACCGCGGCACCTGGGGACGCCGGCAAGCCGGTTGCGATGACTTTCTTTTCCGCTTTTGGATCCAACATTGGATGCAACAAGTGATTCAACTGATCCGCACCAACGCGCAGAATTGCTTCTTCTTTGGTCAACAGGCCTTCTTCAACCATTTCAACCGCCATGCGAACAGCCGCCGCTGCGGTGCGTTTACCATTACGGCATTGCAACATCCACAATTTTCCATGTTCGATTGTGAATTCCATATCCTGCATATCTTTGTAATGTTTTTCCAGTTTTTCACGAACATCGCACAGTTGTTTGTAAACATCTGGCATGGATTCTTCCAATGACAAACGACCGGAATTATCCTTGCTCATCGGTTGTGGTGTACGAATACCGGCAACAACGTCTTCGCCCTGGGCATTAATCAGATATTCACCATAGTATTTGTTTTCACCGGTGGCCGGGTCGCGACTGAAACACACGCCGGTCGCACTGTCATCACCGGAATTACCAAACACCATAGCCTGGACATTAACGGCGGTTCCCCAATCGCCCGGAATTTTATTTAATTTACGATATGTGATTGCCTTTTTGGACATCCACGAACCGAACACGGCACCGATACCCAATTTCAATTGTTCCCACGGATCCTGGGGGAAAACCTTGCCAATCTTTACACCGATTTCTTTGAACTTTTCAACCAATTCTTTCAAATCATCGGCTGTCAATTCTGTATCGACTTTGTAACCTTTGTCTTCCTTCATGCGTTCCAATGTGTGTTCAAACAAATCAATATCTGCGCCCAACACAACATCAGAAAACATCATGATAAAGCGGCGATATGAATCATATGCAAAACGTTCGTTGTTTGCCGATTTTGCCAACGCCTTTACTGTTTCATCATTCAAACCTAAATTTAAAACAGTGTCCATCATACCCGGCATGGAAACACGCGCACCAGAACGCACAGATACCAACAATGGGTTATTCATATCTGCAAATTTTTTACCCATAATATTTTCAATATGTGAAATACCGCTACGCACCTGGTCCATTAAATCAGACGGATATGTTTGGTTGTGATCATAGTAATATGTACAAACATCGGTCGTGACGGTAAAACCCGCAGGCACCGGCAATCCAACCAGATTCATTTCAGCCAGGTTGGCACCTTTGCCCCCCAGCAGGTTACGCATATCGGCACGCCCCTCGGCTGCACCATTACCAAATGTATAAACCCATTTATTGCTCATTTGTTCTCCTTTAAATCAAAGCGAAATGATTGTAAAAAAATATGAATTAATTGCAAGTGCAAAAGTATCACACAGAACAAAAAAATTGCCCCGATTTTTTCGGGGCTGTATAATTATTTGTCGCAACCAAATTCGCCGCATACGGCGCGCATAGTTGTATACGTTCCCGCCGGTTCATAATGAACAACAGGCTTGTACTGCTGAACAGTTTCACGAACAAAGTATTCACGTTTAACAACTTCTTCGAACGGTTCGCCACATACTTCGCAGTTCCCTGATTCCACAACAACTGGTTCAGCGGTTGTTTCTTCGCAAACAACCTTTGTAATAACTGCGCGATGTTCCGCCACAGCGCGATCTAATTCAGCGCGCATAGCGTTCATATCGCAATTATTTGTACGAAATTCGAAATAATCAGCATTTGCCGATGCAGCCGCCATAATTCCAACAATGGAAAGAGCCAAAATCTTTTTCATTTTATTTTACCTTTATATGTTCGCTCTCTCCGTATACGGCGTATTCTAGGACATTTTTTCGCATTTGCAACAAAAAAACACGGAATTTATGCCCATTGTCCCAGTATCGTCATAGGTGTAACATAATAATTATGGCGAATAACTTTAATCCAAAATCGGCAATAATATTGGGTATGCAGGACGCGATAGTATCCCTGTTGGGGCTTATTGCCGGGCTTTATTTCGCATTTACAGATTCAACAATCATCATTATTTCGTGCGTAATTGCGTCAATTACCGCAGCGCTTTCCATGGGTGCGGCAAATTACCTGGCGACACGGGCGGACAATAACGACCATGCGCTTTGGGCGGGATTTTGCACTGGGGCGGCATACCTGGCGACATGCGCGGCGTTGATATTGCCGTTTTTAATATTCCAACACCAAACCATCGCGATAGTTTCCGTATTTTTAATCGCGATTTTGATAATATATTTATTTAATTTGGTATCATATCGCGGGCGCGATTTTTACCGACACTTTACCGAGATGTTAATCATCTGCACAATCATATCAATCGTGGCATTCGCAATCGGCGAAATCGCCCATTATATGTTTGGAATATAAACCCCCGCCGGGGCGGGGGATTTGTATAAATCATCGCGTGTTTTGTTTTAAAGAATCATTCGCATAAATATACGTTCCGTCCGTTATTTGTTGTATCTCGGATTTTTGTAGTGATCTTTTAATTCTGTCTTGTAATTCTTGGGTTGCCATTTCTTTTTGTTGTTGTTCTTGATGTATTTTTTCTTGTTCTTTTTGCTCCTTGGTCTTGGCATAACCAAACATTATTACAAAAAGAGTAACTATTGATAATGCCGATGTCGCAACAATAGCAACATCCCTGTTATCTGCCCACCAATCACGCGCCCGCGTTTTTAATCTTGATGTAAGTGGTACAACCATACGTTCACAATCGTTATATAGTTTGTCTATATTAGCATACAAATCTGGGTATTTATTCGCAGTCACTGTGTTACCACGTATCGTCGCAAACCGTTCGAATCCATATTTGGTCTGTACAGCATCACGATATATTGCAACAGTGCCTATTTTTATTGTTTTGCTGTCCATTTTTGTAATTTTATATTTTCTGTGGTGTCTTTGCAAATATTGGATGTTTTCCGCCACTTCCGACATAGTTAGTTTTGACCAATCTTTTGGAAACGTGTGTTTTTTTAACATATAATAACCCTTTTCATTTTATACATATAATTCACTTTATTGCCCCGCAATATTAGATAAAGAAAAACTAATATTCAAGTCAAAAATTAAAGTTTTTTACCCTTTATCCAAAACAAAACCCGCCGAATTGGCGGGCGAAAACGGTTCTTAATATCACAACTGGATTTATTCTGGCGACGACCTACTCTTCCGTGGCTTAAGCCAAAGTACCA
>CAMVKK010000005.1 GCA_947168075.1 uncultured Alphaproteobacteria bacterium | reverse complement strand
GTATTTACAAATGGACCACGATTGTTTACACGAACAATGACCGATTGTCCATTATCTAAGTTAGTTACACGTGCGATTGTCGGCAACGGCAAAGTCTTGCTTGTTGCGACCATTTGTGTAATGTCAAATGTTTCACCGTTGCTGGTCTGTGCGCCGTTCAGTTCGGACGGAACGATTCCTGCAACACCGGTTTGGTTATATGTGAAATCTTCGGCAGGGATATATTGGACGTCTTCGACTTTATATGCGTTGCCGATATAGTATCTGGGGGCAGGTGCCATCAAATATGTGTTGTTTAACGATTGTGCATCTGTTTCGACCATCAGTGTTTCTTCGCCGAAACCGTCAGCGCCGTATGCGGCAGGTTCTTGTTTGTTGGTCGTGCATCCGGCCAATACCGCGGCCAATGCCGCCAAAGAGATAAGTTTTTTCATATTAGGACTCCTTACATTCTTATAGATTATATTCTATCACATAAGAAGCCCTGTTGCAACTTTATTTTATTACTTCATTTTTCTATCGATAATATACGCCACCGGCAGATAGATAATGCCATAAATACCGATCACCGCCCCCAACATCCAAATTGATGTAATTGGCACAAACCATAATCCCACACCCAACGCGCCCGCCAAAACTGTAAAAGCAATTGTTGCGCGAATTGGGCGACCATCTGTTTTCCATAAACCGCGTGTGCGGCACGCGTGCCCCAACAAATAGTTTTTCAAATAACCACTGACCACGATACCAATTGGAATTGCCAGGTAACCAACGAATTTAAATAAAGCAACATAAATAACCGACGCGACACCCAATGAAACCATACTGGTACGGACGGGGGTCTTTACATCCTGGGTCGCGTAAAGGGTTTTGCTGTAAATCTGGCTTATGAACATGGCGGGTAAAACGAATACCTGGATCATAATAGCGATTGCAACGGCGTGTGTCGATGCGGCAGTCCATGCACCGTGTTGGAAAAGATACCTTATAATTGGTTCCGCCAACACAAACAACCCGACCAAGCAAGGAATTATAAGCATCATTCCGCGCCGTAATGATGAATTTTGTTGAATATAAACACTACGCATATTTTTATCGGCGATGGCATTTGAAATTGACGACATTAAAACAGTTCCCGCCGCCAATCCAATCATAGCAAACGGTAATTGGACAATTCTGTCGCAATAATATAGCCAAGATACCGCGCCGCTTTCAAAACTGGCGACCAAGGTGCCCAAAATAATTGTGATTTGGTAAAACCCGCTGCCGACAATACTGATGCCGAAACGGGCGAACATATCCTTTATTTTTTTATTCCATTTCGGAACAATTAACCGCAACCCAAAATGTTTGTGTCGCACGCGTAACCACAAAATACCAAATTGCAAAATACCAGATAAAACAACGGTTCCCGCCATAATGAATAACGCGGTGTCATTCGCCCCAACATACATAGCGACCAATAACGCACCAATCAGCATGATATTCAGCATAACCGGCATAAATGCCGCCAGTAAAAATCGTGAAAACGCGTTCAAAACCGCGGATAAAAACGCCGCACCACAAACGAATATCACATAAACAAACATGATACGGGAAATTGTAACGGTTAATTGCATTTTGCCCGGGTCGGCGTCAAATCCCGGTGCCAAAACCCAAATTACCAATGGCATAAATATTTCAAATACTATTGTTATGCCCAGTAATACAACCATCAGCCAAGAAAATACATTTTTAGCAAAATGTTCTTCTTTTTTTGAATCGGTGTACATAGGAATAAATATCGCGGACAGTGCACCTTCGCCCAACAAATCACGGAACAGGTTTGGTAATTTGAATGCCGCCAAGAATATGTCCGACAATCGTCCCGCGCCCAGTACGCGCGCAATTAACATATCGCGAACAAAACCAAAAATACGACTTATGCCGGTCATGACACCGACACCGAAAATATGTTTGCCTAATTTCATAAGTTTTATTATACTAATCTTTGTAATATAAAATCAAGACAGGAATAAACAGATATGAAAAAAGTATTTTTGGTGTTTTGCGGGCTTGCCGTGTTGGCTGGGTGTGCATCGGATAAAAAAATTGTCCCAGATCAGCCGCTGACCGAAATTTATGACGAAGCATATACCGCGTTTAATAAGAAAGATTATGATAAAGCTGCGGAAAAATTTGCGCTGGCGGAAACACAGCATCCAACCAGTCCGTATGCCGCGGATGCGCTGATTATGGCGGCATATTCGCACTATATGGATGATGATTTTGCGGGGGCATTGATGGTTACCGACCGGTTTATGCGTTTTCACCCGGGACATATGGACGTGCCATATGTGTTATACCTGCGTGGGATGTGCTATTATCGCCAGGTCAGCGATGTTCGCCGTGAACCCGGTATGTCGGTTTACGCGTTGAATCAGTTTCAACAATTGGTGGAACGGTTCCCGGATTCTGAATATGCCAAAAATGCGAAAAATAAAATAATTATTCTTAAAAACTATATCGCGGGCAAAATTATGTATGCGGCGCGCAACGATATGGCGGTCCAGAATTGGCCAAGTGCGATTACGCGTTTTCAATCGATTGTAACAGATGCCCAGGAAACAGTTATGACACCCGAAGCGTTATTCCGTTTGACCGAATGTTATACAGCGATTGGTTTGCCGGAACAGTCTGTGGGTTACGCAGATATGTTGCGGAAAAATTTCCCAGACAACGAATGGACAAAAAAGCTATAGGTTGTTGGTGATAAGCAAAACCGCCGTTCGGCGGTTTTCTTTTATCGATGATTTTGCACAAAATTATCAATTGGAATCGGCGCCGCCGGTGTTGGTTCGCGCTGACCGCAATAATGACTTGATTGGTTTTGATGATATGGCTTGCGGGCACCATCAAATTTTTCATAGTATATTTGTCCAATGCGCATATTCGGATAAACAATAGTGTAATTTTTAACCGTTATTTCCAGTGTCCAATTACCACAGAACCCATCATCACCGCGCCCCGCTGTTTCGTGCACAGATATAAAGTTACGCCCGACCGATGATTTTCCGTCAATATATGGAAACAGGTTATATGTTTCGGTATATTCCACTGTACTGCCCAGATATCCGAACATTGGTGATAACATTAAACCGTTTTTCGGTATGCGAATTGTTAGCATTTCCTGATTCGCATTTTTGCATGGGTCAATTGATCGTATCAAGCAGTCGCCTTGCAGATATCTGTTAAATGCAACGCTGTTTTCGAACCAATCCGCCAATTTATATATTCTGTTGTCATCATATTCGATGGCTGGTTTCATACCAAATGGGATTGTGTTTTTATAAACCTTTAATGTATCCCCCAGGTGCAAATCATAACTGTTCGACCCCAGGCATTCTTCGAAAAACGGTTTGATTATAATATTTGGACATCCATTTGGATTGCGTGGATTAAGCAATGTCATTTGGCGTTTAATTTCAGGTCCGGTAAGTTGCATTTTAATACCCTTTGGTTGTTGTTTTGTGCCGATTTTGGCACATTTTATCAAATTTTCAATATTTTTATTCACATTTGGATTTTGTGTGCTAATCTGTGAACCATGGCAGATAAGACGTATGCTGGCTTTATAGCTATAATCGGCCCAACAAACGCGGGCAAAAGCACCCTGATAAACCAAATTATGGGGCGCAAGGTGTCAATCGTATCGCACAAGGTCCAAACAACGCGAACACGGCTGCGTGCCGTGAAAATGGTGGGTTCGCGGCAATTAATATTTGTCGATACACCGGGGGTTTTTAAGCCAAAACGCCGGCTGGACAGGGCGATGGTTGGGGCGGCAATGGACGCAACCGCGGACGCAGATGCGATACTGTTATTGGTTGACGCAACACACGGAATTACGGACACAATTCGTGATTTGGTGGCGCGGGTGCGCGACCATGGCAACCTGTTTATCGCATTGAATAAGGTTGATGCGGTTAAAAAGCCGGATTTGCTGCCGATTGTTGACGAATTGTCGCATATGGCGGAATTTCGCGAAATATTTATGATTTCCGCGCTTAAAAACGATGGGATTAAGTCAATGTTGGACGCGTTGGCATCTGTTATGCCGGAATCGCCATATTTGTTTGATGCGGCGGACGCAACGGACGTGCCGGATTTGCTGTATTTGTCTGAATTGACACGCGAAAAGATTTATAAGTATGTCCATGCAGAATTGCCGTATCATATAAATGTCGTAACGGAACGTGTTGAAACCGCGGACGACGACGTTTTGGAAATATATCAAAAGATTGTCGTGCAAAGTGATGCACATAAAAAAATTGTAATTGGTCGGGGTGGGGCACAGTTAAAGAAAATTGGAACCGCCGCCCGCCATGATATCCAGGATCAATGGGGCGTGAACGCGCGCTTGCACCTGTTTGTGCGGGTTGAACCAAATTGGGAAAATGTGGCGGAAAACTATACAGATCAAGGATTAGAGTTTAAGTAAGGAGTAATAAAATGAAAACAAAAATATTAACCAAAATAGCAATTGCATCAATGCTGTGCGCGCCGGCGTGTGCGGTGGAACATGGTGTCGTCATTTGCAAAAATAAATCACAATCAGAAAACGCTGTATATGTGAACCTGATTAAGAAAGATAAATCACAACAAAAACCGCTGCACAACCAATCGCGCGAAATTTTTGATGCTGACAGAAAATTATTCTTTGACGATGACGATGAATCTTTCAATTGTATTTGGGCGGGGGATACGATTTCTTTCCGTAACGCGTCACATAAAACATACCTGGATATGAATAAAAAACATCGTGTCCGTTACATAAACGGTATGCGCGAAGAAGATATGTTGAAATTTGTTATGCCAACATCACAAAAACAAAGATAATGTTACATACATCAGACTTTGATTTTGAATTACCCGTTGATTTGATTGCGTCACATCCGTTGGAACACCGTGATGCGTCGCGTATGTTGGTGGTGAACTCCGGGGGCGCTGTATCCGACAAACATATTCGCGATTTTGTGGACTATATTGAACCCGGCGATGTGGTTGTGTTTAATAATTCACGCGTTATTCCCGCCCGATTTAATGCCACCGACAGTGATGGAAATATTTATGAAATCACATTGCATACCGCAACCAGCGATGTCAAAACGTGGTGGGGGCTGTGCAAAAAGTTTAATAAAATCGCAATCGGTGACACGTTAACAATGGATGATGGCACGAAAATAGAAATCGTGGCACACGATGATGAAAGCGGACTTAAAATAACTTTCCATTGTGATGATGTTTTTGCTGTTTTGAACGCGGTTGGTAAAATGCCGTTGCCACCGTATATGAAGCGCGAAGAAGAATTGTCCGACCGTGAACGTTATCAAACAGTCTATGCAGACCCGATTGGTTCCATGGCGGCACCAACGGCGGGGCTGCATTTTACCAACGAATTAATGCGTGAAATAGAATCGCGTGGCGCAAAGATAGTAAAAATAACATTACATGTCGGTGCGGGAACTTGGATGCCTGTTAAAAGTGATGATTTGTCCAAACATAAAATGCACAGCGAATGGTGTTGTATAACCCCCGAACAAGCCGATATTATCAACGATGCAAAACGTGTAATTGCCGTTGGAACAACATCTATGCGGACTTTGGAAACTGCGGCAATAGAAAACCGTAAATTGCCGGCGGACAAGCAAAATAAAAGAATTATTCCAATTTGCTGTACAACCGACATATTTATCACCCCCGGATATAAATTTGGTGCGGTGGATGTGTTGTTAACGAATTTTCATTTGCCGAAAAGCACACTGTTTATGTTGGTGTCTGCATTTTCGGGTCTGGACGAGATGAAAACCGCGTATCAGCACGCAATTGATGAAAAATATCGGTTCTTTTCGTATGGCGATTGTTGTTTGTTATTCAGAAAGGATTCATAAATGTCTTTAAAATTTGATTTGATTGCAACGGATGGAAATGCACGCCGCGGACGTGTTCATACCGCGCATGGGGATTTTGAAACGCCGGCATTTATGGCGGTTGGAACGGCGGCAACAGTCAAAGCGTTAACTATGGATATGGTGCGCGATACCGGAACCCAGGTTATTTTGGGCAACACATATCATTTGATGATGCGCCCGGGCGGCGATTTGGTTGAACAGATGGGTGGGCTGCACAAATTCGGTGGATGGCACGGTCCAATTCTAACCGATTCAGGCGGTTTTCAGGTTATGTCGCTGTCGAACCTGGTCAAAATGCGGGAAGAGGGCGTAGAATTCACATCGCACATTGACGGCGGAATAAAACATTTCCTGCGACCCGAAGATTCAGTCCATATCCAGCATCAATTGGATTCAAATATAACAATGGTGCTGGACGAATGCTTGCATTTGCCGACAACGCGCGAAAGAGCAGAAAAAAATGTCGATATGGTTGCGCGATGGGCGCGGCGCAGCAAAGATGCATTTATTGATCGCGATGGATACGGTATATTCGGTATTGTCCAAGGGGCTGATTACCCGGATTTACGCGCAAAATCGGCACGGCAATTAACCGAAATCGGATTTGATGGGTATGCGATTGGTGGATTGGCGGTTGGTGAACCCCAAGAAACAATGTTTGATATGATTGCAACGGTAACGCCGCATTTGCCAGCGGACAAGCCCCGCTATTTAATGGGGGTTGGAACACCGCTGGATATTTTGGGCGCGGTTGAACGCGGGGTTGATATGTTCGATTGCGTTATGCCGACACGCGCCGGACGCACCGCCCAGGCTTTTACACGCCATGGCACAATGAATATGAAAAATGCAAAATTCCGCGATGATACAGCACCACTGGACGATAAATGTGGTTGCCCGGCGTGCAAATTAAGTCGCGCATATATTCACCATCTGGTAAAGTGTAACGAAATTTTGGGGGCGATGCTGTTGACGCAACATAACCTTTGGTTCTATCAGGACTTGATGCGTGATATTCGCCGTTCAATAGAAAATGGAACTTTTGCAGAATTCAAAGCGGAATTTATTAAGAATTATACAGGAAAATAAAATGGATAGAAACAGACCTAATTTAAATTTAAATATGGACGATAAAATTTATCTTGCGGTGTCAAAGCACGATACGGACAAATTATCGTTTGTTTATACTTTGGCGTGTCTGAAAACCGACAAATCGTCTAACTTATACAATATGACGGCAACACGTGAAATAAACGCGTTCAGAAACAAAGAATTTGCAAAATTGTACCACGATACAATTGAACAGATTATCGATGTTAACGCAAATACTCCGAATTATGATGTGTTTTTCAGCTGCAATGATGAACTGATAAAAAAATTTTTGGAACACACGAAATAAATCACTTGAAATACATTCGCTAATTTTAATATCATGTTGCCAAAGGGGGATTTAAAATGGCAAAAAAGAAAGACATAGAAGTAATTGATATGGGTGGCGCAAAAACCGTTGCCAAAAAGAAATCTTTTGTAAATCGTGTAAAAATCATATTTGCAATATTTTCAATTATCTGGATTGCATTTGTTGTGTGGTTTCCGTTGCACGTGCGCGATAAATATGCCACATCAATAAAGCAATCGACAGTTGTGGCGATTTTCTATGATTTGCAACGTAATATTGCCGACCAGTACGACAAGATGTTACAGGGAATAAAAAAATCCATAAATCTGGAAAAACCAATCGGACAAGTGATTGATAAGGTTAAAATGGCGGAAAACCAGGTTGATAAAGTAACCGATACCACCGCCAAAGCGACCGAGGCAACCGGTAAAGCCAAAGATACCACATCGGGGGTTCGTGCGCTGGGCAATCTGGCTGGGAAATTTGGTGTAAAAACATCAGGTGTTGATAAAGCAATGGACAAAGTCGATAATACTATCGGCAAAGCGGACAAGGCAATTGCCAAGGTTGATGATACCGCAAAATTGGTAAATCAAAAATTAGTAGGTGTTGAAAAAGAATTGACCAAGGTTGCCAAGGCCGAAGTCGACAAGGTGATTGATGAAGCAATTAAAAACAATGTTGATCCGGCGGTGGCAATGCTGTTTACGAAATATGATATTAAACATGTATATCCATGGAATCCGTCATCGTGGCCAACGGCGCGAAAAATTTATGCTGAATTGGTGGCATCGGATATCGGGTTTGTTCAAACGATTATCAAAACAGTGAACAAATATTTCGGATATGTCATGTGGGTATATTTGATTGCGATGTGGGGCATTGGTGCGTATATTTGGTTGACGGTGCGGAAATACGTTATGGGATTGATTGCGCCGTTTATCGTGTGCCCGCGATGTGGCCACACATTTGCGGATAAACGTACTGCGGTAAGCCTGTTAAAAGTCCTGCAACCGTGGAAATGGATTTAATGGTTGATGACCAGAACCGCCAAACCGGCGGTTCTTTTTTATAAAAAATACTTGCAAAGTCAAAAAAGATATGTCAGAATACCCCACGCAGTGCGAGCGTAGCTCAGTTGGCTAGAGCGCAACCTTGCCAAGGTTGAGGTCGAGGGTTCGAGCCCCTTTGCTCGCACCAGAATTTTAAAAAACATCCGTCAGGATGTTTTTTTAATTCTGTCGGCAAAGGGGCGAGCTGCGAGGCGAGGAGGCGAAAGCCGACGAAGTACTTTGCTCGCACCAGAATTTTAGAAACCACCCGAAAGGGTGGTTTTTTGATTTTAATGTTGCGCCCAAAACTTATTATTGTCTATAATATGTCCTGGTACAAGGCAAAGGAGACATCTTATGACACAAATACTATCCGAAGTTTTTTTGGATTATTCAGATATTTTAATTCGGCCAAAAATGGGTATAAACCTGAATTCGCGTAAAGATGTCACTTTGCAACGAATATTCAAGTTTAAACATGGGCAAACACGCACGGGACTTGGGGTTTTTAATGCCAATATGTCGACAGTCGGAAATTTCGTTATTGCATCAAAATTGTTGGCACGTGGAATGTTTGCCACAATCCATAAACATTACACTGTTCCCGAAATCGGTGAATTTCTGGATTCATGCAGAAACCAAGGTGTTCCATTGGATAATTTGTTTATAACAATCGGATTAAAAAATATAGATAACGAAATACAAAAATTGAAAGATTTGGAATCGAAATACCAATGGACAACATCGCGTAATATCTGTATAGATGCACCAAATTTTTATATACAAAAGGCATTAGATGTTTTGGCGCGTGTTCGACAAGAATTTCCAGATGCGGTAATTATGGCGGGTAATATAGCCAGTGGTGACATTTGTCTTAAATTATTGGATTATGCTGATATCATCAAATGTGGCATAGGTAGTGGTTCTGCATGTTTGACCCGAAAGCAAACAGGGTGCGGTACACCAATGGTGTCGTTGATTTTAGAGTGTGCAGATATTGCACATTCTGTGGGTGGTCATATTTGTGCGGATGGTGGAATTGTTGATATTGGAGATATTTGCAAGGCGTTGTGTCTGAATTCTGATTTTGTTATGGTTGGTGGAATGTTTGCGGGTACCGATGAAGCCGAGGGCGATATAATAGAAAAACATTATGAAACAAATGAAATTGTTGATGAAAAACATGTAATTCAAACCAAATGTTTCAAGGTGTATTATGGAATGTCGTCTGAATATGCGAACAATAAATTTGCCGGTGGTATGGGTAATTATAAAACATCTGAAGGTCGTGAATTGTTAATTCCGTATACAGGTTCGTTGGACAAGATTTTACAAGATATTAACGGGGGTATAGCATCTTGTTGCACATACATCGGTGCGACAACGATTAAACATCTGTCAAAGTGCGCAACAATTATTCGTGTGAATAATCAGCTTAATAAAATTTTTGAAAAATATTCCGTGTAAAAGCACCCGAAAGGGTGCTTTATCTGTTGTGATGTGTATTTATATACGAATTATATATAAAAACATCTTGCGTGCGCGCGCGTATTTTTAGTACGATTTGCATAAGAGTTCATGGAAAAGGAGAACCAAACAACCTTGAAACGCTTGTTTCTCGCTGTTTTTGCGTGTCTGTTTTGCACGTTTTTTGCGAACGCGGCGGTGGCGGTATGCACAGAAAATGAAATCGATGTTGCCGGCGATGGCTCTAATTGCCAGGAATCTAAATTCGAACTTACCACCACAAATCTTGCTGCAAATTCTTCGTTCAACATTTGGATGTCGGCCAAGGGTACTTTTTACATCGATTGTGGTGATGGTGGTACATTATCTGGAACGGGAACATCTGGTAAAACTCTTACAAAAAGCACAAATCTTGTGTCTGAAGTAACATGCAGATGGTCTTCTGCGGGGGTGCACACAATTAGAATTGGCGGTGCTGCAACGGAATATGCAAGTGTGGGGCTTGACGCTTCTTCTACCAATTCGGCGATACAATTCGGTGCAAGTTCCAATCAACAAAAAATTGCATCTGTATCTGGTTCTCTTGGGGCGGTATTTCCACAACTGGGGTCGGCTTCGAACCAAGTTCCAAGTTTTGCATCCTTGTTTGATGGGGCATCTAATTTGACATCTGTGTCATCCACTTTGTTCAGTGGACTGACGGGCAGTTCAAATGCAAAATATATGTTTCATGAAACATTTGCAAATTGTACCAGTTTAACAGCGATTCCGGCTGGATTATTTGCAAGTATTACTACGCCCGCAGAACATATGTTCAATAAAACGTTTGATGGAGATAGCAATTTATCAGGTTTCATACCATCAACGACATTTGCTGGCCTGGTTGCAAGTAACAGCCCAACCGTATCAAACATGTGGGTCGATACATTCGATGGAACGCAATTATTAACAGCATGTCCAGTCGGGTCAGTTCAATTTGAAACCCAATACGAAACCAGTTGGGAAAACAAGGTTTCGTGTATTTGTGCTGGCGCATACTTTTTTGACGATATGTTGAATTCTTGTACCCCATGCCCCAGTGGTTATGTTTACAACACAACAAATGGTAAAACCAGTGTGACCGAATGCCAAATTCAATGCGCCGCTGGAACATATGTCAAAACACCTGGGGTATATGGGTATACGGTGTTGGAATACTTGGAAAGTCCCGGTGATGCCTATATTAATACGGGGTTCGTGCACAATTCAGACAATATTCGTGGCGAAATTCGTGTCGGGGTATCTGAAAATATCGCGTCAAGCAAGAATTTTAATATAATTGGAAATCAGACGCCCTCTGCGGGATATTCTGTGGGTTGGGCAGACAATCAGTTTAAAATATGGGTCGTTACCACAGGTCAACGTTTGCGGGGACCCGATCATCCATTGGTGGCAAATGGTGTATATGATATTGCATATGAATTTAAAAATGGTCGGCAATACTTGATAGATGGCAGTGATACAAGAGACATGGCACACGATGGCGGAATTGTGACAGACAAGCCTATACACTTGTTCGATAACGGTGTCCAAGAAATGTCTTATAATTTCAAGGGTCGTGTGTATTGGATACGGTTATATGAAAATAATGTGTTGGTGCATAATTTCTTGCCAGTGCGCCAAGATGGTACAGACAAGATAGGTATATATGATACAGTCACAGGGCGATTCTTTACCAACAGTAATGCCAACAGTAGTGGATTTACCTATGGTGACGATTTAAGTAACATGTGTGTTGATTCTGGTGTTGGACATTACGTGGGGCAATCTGTGACTAATTTTGGTGACGTTGGCGAACGTGTTCCATGTCCAGTTGGTACATATTCTGACAGTTTGCGTGGTGTCAGTATTGCATCGTGTCAGCAATGCCAGGGTGCAACATACAATGATGTTGTTGGGGCTGCTGCATGTACCGCATGTCCTGTCGGTTATACTGATAATGCCGACCCAGGCAAAACATCAAAAACACAATGTCAAACAACATGTCCAGGCGGAACATATATGTCATCTGACACAATTAATGGATATACAAAATTGGATTATATCGAAGCAAATGGCAAACAATGGATAAATACTGGTGTTTTTGCATCATCATTGGTAAATCCAATTATGAAATTGACAACGCAATATACCGCTGTTGAAAAAGGAAAACAAACCGGTGCCAAGAAAAACAATCTTGATTTCAAGGTGGGTATTTCTAATGGCAATGTGTTCTTGTGCCAGGCCGGTGGTTCCAATACAGAAACTAAATTTGGTGCTGCTGATACTGCAAAACATACATTTGTTTTGGATGCTGGGGCACGGACATGTACCCTGGACGGTGAAACAAAACCATTGGCTGTTGGAAATCTAACAGATGGTCCTATTTCAATTGGAACGGTGAATAATCAGTCTGGTAATGCGGGAAAACAAAAAATCTTTGCTTTTACTTTGATAAGCAACGGTGTAAAGTTGCTAGATTTAATCCCGGTGCGCGATGCCAATGGGGTCGCAGGAATGTATGATGTGGAACACGATCGGTTTTATCAAAGTGCTGGAACGCTGCCATTTATTGAAGGTCACTTGTCAAATTCTGGTGGCTGTATAGATGTAGAACCGGGGTATTGGGCACCAGAAACAGTGTTGGGTTATGGTGAAACAAGCAATCGTAATGAATGTCCACTTGGAACAACAACGGTTGGGTATGGACATGGTGCCGATGAAGCATCCGATTGTGCTCGTGAATTGTATATTGCTGGGCATGTCTTGTATGCAAAAACAACCAAGCCAACCACCCCTGCGATACATGTGCTGAATCATGATGGGGGGCATTTTTATATCGGTGCCAGTTCCACAGACCACACTTTGTCTAAATTACATCTGTCGGATGGAATTCAACAATATACGGCATATGACGATAGTTTGCTCTTTGGAGAACGTGATTTTACCACGGGACAACGTATCGTCCAACAAAACAATCCGTAATAATATCAAATATTTCTTTACTTTTATATTGTTTTTGTTCATAATCACGACTGTCAAACATCGCAAGGGTAAGATAAGTATGAAAAAAGGCATGAAAAAATCTTTATAATGCGCGGTGCGACCGATATTCACGACGGACGCACCAATCGGCGCGTCTGTTTTTTATAAATAATAGCAACAGGAAAAAACAATGTCAGAAAACACAACTATATCAACCAATGAGTTAGAGGCCCGCTTGCAAAAGGCGGAAAATATTCGCATCCGCGATGGTGTTACATGGAAAGATACATTTGATCGTACCCATAAAATTGTTGATGCACGCGAATTGCCGGATGGAACCGCGGTTAAATTGGCGGGACGCGTTACGGCATTGCGTTGGTTAGGTAAACTAATGTTCGGACGTATTTATGACATCAACGGCGAAATTCAATTTTCTATGTCGCGTGAAGAATTGGGCGAAGAAAATTATAAATTTATGAAGTCAAATGTCGATATGGGCGATTTTATCGGCATTACAGGCGAATTATATCATACTACGGCGGGTGAATTAACGGTTCGTGTATCGCACTATGATATTTTGGCGAAAGCCTTGCGTCCATTGCCGGAAAAGTTCCATGGCCTTACCGATACCGAAGCCAGATATCGTCAGCGCTATCTGGACGTTATTTCGAACCCTGAATCGCGTGCAGTTCTGTTGGGCCGTTTCAAAATGACCCAGGAATGGCGCCAATTTATGATTGATAACGGATTTTTGGAAATTGAAACGCCGGTGTTGCAAAATGTTGCATCCGGTGCAGCCGCGCGCCCGTTCACAACGCATCATAACGCGTTGGATACGGATTTTCAGTTGCGTATTTCCCCGGAATTGTTCCTTAAAATGGCGATTGGTGCGGGCTTTGACCGCGTGTTTGAAGTGGCCAAGGATTTCCGTAACGAAGGTATGGATGCTATGCACCTTCAGGAATTCACAATGGTTGAATGGTATGCGGCATACTGGGATTACAAAAAGAATATAGATTTCACATGGCGTTTGATTCAACATCTGATTCAGTCCATGCGTGGCACATTAAAGATTTCATATCAGGGAACCGAATTGGACTTTTCTAAATATGAAATGATGGATTACACCGCGAAAATGAACGAATTGTTCGGTTGCAACATTTTGGATTTTGATGATGTTGATGCGCTGAAAAAGCGTTTGGTTGATTCCAAGATGTTCCCTGCTGAAGATTTGGAAGATTTGAAATCTATACCGACATTGGTTGATTGGGTGTACAAGCGTAAGATTCGCGACAGTATTATTAAGCCGACATTCCTGTACAACTATCCAACATATATGGTACCATTGGCGCGTCACAGTGATGCGGACGATCGGTGCTTGGATATGTTCCAATTATTGGTATGTGGCGCAGAATTATGCAAAGGCTATTCGGAATTGGTGAATCCAATTCAGCAGTTGGCTGCGTTCGAAGAACAGGCGAAAAATATCGCCAGTGGGGACGAAGAAGCCTTTAACCCCGACAACGACTTCGTTCGTGCGATGGAACACGGGTTTCCACCGATTTCTGGTGTTGGATTGGGTGTTGACCGTTTGGCCAGCATTATATTCGATCAACCGACACTGCTTGATGTAATATTGTTCCCGATGATGAAATAGGGCGTATGAAATGATTGCCAACCCCGATACTTTTGCTGCGGATATGACCGCCGATCATGACCGGAAAAATTTGGAAGATATAAACCGGGCATTGGCGGAACATCGTATAAATGACGAAGCCGCGGAATATTTGCGTACGCTGTATTCCGATGGTATGGATTGGTTCCGCGAAGTGTTTCATGTTTTGGGCAAATGTCTGGGCGCGCCAAAGGCACCTGTTGTGCGTTACGATTACGATAACGATTGCGGAATTGATGAAAAGATAAAGATTTCAGATATTAATCCGTTGTCGCCTTATTTGGTTCAGCATCGTTTGGATATGGACCCAATGCGTAATCAGTTCTTTACCACCAGTGCCGGTCATAAAATCGATTTGTCGGTATCGTCAATTGTAACCGTTATTGTCGCCGCCCAGAAACACATTGCGCGTGCGCTGGATAAAATTACCGGTAAATATTATCGTGAATTTGTCGAAGATGTTGCAACAACCGCGGAACGCGTTATATCTGCGCACGAACGCGCGGCATCTGGTCGTGCAATTGCCAATAAAGTTCGCGCTGAATTTTCGAATAAGTTTATTACCGCGGCATCTGAAACAGTTTTGCGTATAATTGGGCGCGGACACGAAGATATTGCCGTGGATTTGGTGCGCGAATTGGATAAAATAAAAAAGCCTCATCTGCGGTTGCAAGATGTTTGGCGTGTAAAGTGTTTATTTGATTTGGTGCCCCAGGCGCGGACATTTATTGAACGCATTCGTGAAACTATGCCGGAACGCATTATTTCTATGCGGGATAAGTTTTATGATATGGACAATCCGCGGAATTATCGTGATGCAAAGGTTATTTTGAATATCGGCCGCGATTCTGAACATGTTGTTCCAATGGAAATTATATGCCAGGTTCGTACATTCTTTGAATTTGAACGTTTGACACATACGCAATATGAACGGGCGCGCCGGCAAAGTAACGCGACCAGTGATAATATTGAACGCAAATTGGCGGACTATATGGAAGACGGCATAAAGCAGTATAATTTGATGATTTGCGATTGTGTCGAAGATTTATTTGATCGTGTCGGGTGGAATATTTTATATGAACGCGGTTTGGGAATGTCGCTTTTCGAAGGGTTCCCGAAAAATTGCACGTTGTATTATCCGCAAAAAATGGTCGATGCAATAACCAACAAATTGGATAACGCGATAGAAAACGAGGTATTTTATTTGACTACTTCGCCCGCTAAACTGACCCAGAACCAGACCAGCGAGATTTTTCACTTTATGGCGCGATTTATTTTGGTTGCGGCAATGCCTTACCGTAAATCTGCGTGGTCTGCGCCGACTAATACAACCGCGGGTAAGTTATTTAATTTCGTGATGAAGGAAGTTCAACGGTATTATAAACAGTAATGTCGGGAAATAAATCATATTTGGCTTTTTCTTTTTTGCTTGTAATAAATTCAATATTGCGCCACAATTAAACCAGGTTCATGGATAGTAGCCCAGAACCATAACAAGCATAGCAAAGGATACGATTATGCGGAAAGGAAAAGTAAAATGGTATAACGGCAAAAAATGTTTCGGTTTTATTGCCCCAGACACCCCGAACGAAGATGGAAACACAGATGATGTATTTGTTCATTCCAGCGCGTTAAAGGAAGCAGGTATCAGATTTTTAAACGAAAATGATATCGTTGAATTCGAAGATGAACCGCGCAACGGCAAATTGTCTGTTACAAAATTAGTTTTGGTTCAACGTGACGAAGAATCTGCACGTTTGTTCCACGAACGGCGTGCGGAACGTCGCCGCGCCGCAGAAGAGCGCAAACAACGCGAACAGAAAGCATCGCGTCATGGATTCGCGTTCTGGAAAAAATGATAAAACGCCCCAAACGGGGCGTTTTTAATTGAAAAAATTGATTCAACAAATTATAATCTAAATATACTTAAACCAAAAGGATTCGATATGTGGACGGTAATAGCAGTTGTAGCAGTGATTTTATTATACTTTGTGATGGTTTATAACGGTCTTGTTGCGCGCCGGAACCAGGTACGCGAAGCGTGGGCAACAATCGACACGCAATTAAAACGCCGGTATGATTTAATTCCTAACTTAATGGAAACAGTATCTGGTGCGGCAAAACACGAAAAAGAAACTTTGAACGCGGTTATTGCCGCCCGTAATTCGGCGATGTCGGCAAAGGGCGCAGATGCACGTGGCGCGGCGGAAAACGCTTTGTCTGGCGCGCTTAAAAACATTTTTGCGTTGGCGGAAAGTTATCCGAATTTGAAAGCAAATGAAAACTTTTTGGAATTACAGCGCGAATTGACCGATACAGAAACCAAGATCCAGGCCGCGCGTCAGTTTTATAATACTGTTGTGATGGGATTAAACAACGCAGTGGAACAATTCCCATCAAACATAGTCGCGCGTATGTTCGGTATAACTGGCGCGCAATTGTTCGAAGCAGAAAAGGGCGAACGTGTCGCCCCGCGGGTTAAGTTTTAATGACAAAGGCGCAGATTTTCCTTGCGTTTTCAATAAAAACAGTATAAACTGCGTTCCGCTGGATAACCAGAACTGATTAAGTCATGGTGTCTTTTGGTCCCATGTATGATAAGGATTCTGTTAAATATCCGGCACCGAAAAACCAAAACAAAGGATAAAATTATGGCAAGAGATGGCGCAAAACGTAATACGCGCAAATTGAAAATCGGTCGTTCATTGGGTGTTAACCTGTGGGGCCAGGCGAAATCGCCATTTAACAAACGTAAATATAAACCGGGTCAGCATGGTCCAACCGCTCGCGGTGGTAATTCGTCTGATTATGCAAAGCAGATGCGTGCAAAACAGACATTAAAGGGTTACTATGGCAATATTGGCGAAAAGAAGTTCCATGCATACTATGCCGAAGCCGACAATATGCGTGGCGATACCCCGGATAATTTGATTGGTTTGCTGGAACGCCGTTTGGATGCGGTTGTATATCGTTCTAAATTGGCACCGACAGTGTTCTCGGCACGTCAGTTGGTCAGCCACGGGCATATCAAAGTTAACGATAAACGCGTTAAAATCGCTTCGTACCAGGTTAAACCAGGCGATGTTATCACGGTCAGTGAAAAAGCAAAACAAATGCCGTTGGTCGTTTTGGCATTGGAAGCGGGCGATCGTGAAACACCGGACTATATCAATGTGGACAGCGCGAATTTCACCGCGACATTTGTACGCGTTCCGTCATTTGCAGATGTTCCATATCCGGTTCAGATGTTCCCAGAACTGGTTGTCGAATTCTATTCTCGTTAATAGACGGGGAAAAGAAGAAAAAACCACCGCATTCGCGGTGGTTTTTTGTTTTTTTTATTTGCCTTTCATTATCCGTGATTTATTGCGTTCCCATTCGCGGGTTTTAATCGTTTCGCGTTTGTCTGTGCGTTGCTTACCGTGACCAATGCCCAATAACACCTTTAATTTACCGCGGTTGTTGAAATACAGTTTCAATGGGAATATAGTTGCGCCTTTTTCTTGTAACTGACCAATCATACGGTTGATTTGGGATCTGTGCAGCAATAACTGACGCGGGCGGCGTTCGTCAAAATTTATAATCCGTGCCGCGGTTGGTAACCGTTGAATTTCAACCCCCGCCAGGAACAGATTGCCGCCTCTTTTTTGCACGAATCCGTCAACAATTGTTACTAAACCATAACGCACAGATTTGATTTCCGCGCCGGTCAATGAAATGCCAGCCTCTATTGTGTCTTCAATAGAGTAATTAAACCGCGCTTTGCGGTTTTCAGTGACTTGACCAAATTTTATCAAACTGCGTGTCATTTTATTGCTTTATTTTCGGATACAGGTTTAATGTATTCTGTTCCAGTATAGTTTCCAATTCATCCAATTGCAAATTTTTAATTTCCGCCAACACGCGTGCTGTTTCCATAACCATAAATGGCTCGCACGTTTTTCCGCGGTATGGCACCGGCGCACAGAACGGCGAATCTGTTTCAATAACAATGCGGTCCATCGGTATTTTCGCAAATGTTTCACGAATTTCCGCCGCGTTCTTAAATGTCAAAATACCCGATGCAGAAAAATAAAATCCGCGGTCCAGCATAGTTTTTGCCAAATTCCAACCCGATGTGAAACAGTGCATAACTCCGCGTACCCCGGTCAGTATTGCCGCGGCGTCATCGTCCGCATCACGGGCGTGGATTGCCACCGGTAATCCTGATTGGCGCGCAATTTCCAACTGTTCCGAAAATAATTTGATTTGCGCATCGCGGTTATCATTTCTTTCGTGATAGTCCAAACCAATTTCGCCAATTCCAACCACGCGCGGATGCGCCAACACGTCCGGTGTAATATATTCGTGTGGATTCATACCGGCATATTCGGGGTGAATTCCCGCGGTTACGAATATATTGTCGTGCGTTTCGGCAATTTTTATTGCGGGCAAAATATCGTTTGCGTCCGAAGTCGCACAAATCAAACGGGTAACACCAGCGTCATGCGCCCGCGCAATAACCGCGTCCAGTTTATCATTCGCGCAATAATCGTCTGTTAAATGGCAGTGTGTGTCTGTAAACATTTTTTTATCTCGTTCAGTATAGAAAATATAGCCGTTTCCGGTTCCAGGTTAACGCGCGCAATATCCGCAATTTGTGCCGTTGCCATCGGATATAATTCCGCCAGTCCAAATCGCGCAATCGCATCTAATAAAATTCCGTAAAGCGCATTATCTGGTGCAATTTTCCGCGCGATTGCCAATAAATCGGAAGAGTTTGATTTAGGATTTTCCAATGTCGCGATTAATTCGTCATATATCGCATCGCCACCAAGTGTTTTAAGGTTCGCAACACGACCAAAACTGCCGTTAGATAACCGCAATGTTTCAGCGCTTATTTCCGTATCTGGAATAAAACGCGCGCACAGTTCGCGCAACTGGTCAATGGTTAATGGTCGCATTTTTTCCACGCGTGCGCGTGAACGCACAGTTGGTAAAACACTGGTTAATTGGTGCACAATCAGCAAAAACAGGGTTTGTGCGGGTGGCTCTTCTAATAATTTAAGCAACGCATTTGATGCCGCGGGCGACAATTCATCAACAGAATCGATAATAATTACACGCCAACGCCCCGACATAGATGATAACTGCATCCGCTCAATAACCCCACGCACAGTATGCACAGAAATAATCTTGCCATCGGTTTTGGCTTTGCCGTGGTCATCAATGTTGTGCGCCATATCAATAATAAAGA
This sequence comes from uncultured Alphaproteobacteria bacterium, assembly GCA_947168075.1. Taxonomy (GTDB): domain Bacteria; phylum Pseudomonadota; class Alphaproteobacteria; order Rs-D84; family Rs-D84; genus Enterousia. The sequence continues at coordinate 7,348 of CAMVKK010000005.1, read as the reverse complement.
AATCGCCAACATTGCCATAAACGGTTTTTGCAATTTTATATGCTAATGTAGCCTTGCCAATGCCGCGGGGGCCGGTCAGCATCCAAACCGGGTGCATCGGATGCACATCGCGCGCATTCCACGCGTCCATAAAGTGATTCCATACATCTGTGTGCCCGACAACTTCGTCATTATCAATTGGTGCAGGAAATGTATATGCCGCTTTAGATGATTTTTTTGGTGCCATATCATTTTCCCCCAAACATAACAGAAATATTTCGAATCAATCGTTTAAACAACCGAACTTTTTTGACATTTTCGGCGGCGATCAATGGCGCATGCGCAATCACACGACCGTCGTGTTCGGCGATGATTTCGCCCAATTTGTCGCCAACCGCAACCGGTGCCGCCGCCGGGTCATTAAACCGCGCCAGAATCCGGATAGACGATACAGGAACCGGTTTTGGTAATGTTACCGCAAACGGCTTTTCCACGGTGGCATTAACCGTTGACGCGCGACCATACCACACAGGAATCGCAACAACTGTGTCGCCGGGGCGATAGTACACCTTGTGCAGGGTGCTTGTGTAACCGTAATTTAATAATTTTTTCATTTCAGCCGCCAACGCATCATGACCACGCCCGTTAAATCCGTTAATAACACCAATCAATCGGCGACCGCCGACAATGCTGCTGGCGACCATACCATAACCGCCGCTGTCGGTGTGTCCTGTTTTTAGTCCGTCCGCCCCCGGCATAGTGAACAGCAATTTGTTATAATTCACGGTGTGCGTGCGTCCCCAATCGCGGCACCAATCCGATTTATAATCACCAAATTCGAAGCGTTTGGTCGCAAACATTGGATATATGTCGGGATAGTCCGCAATAATATGTGTTGCCAATGTTGCCAATTCGCGTGATGTCATTAAATTATTTGGGTCTGGTAAACCACTCGCGTTGCCAAAAGTCGATTGTTCCATGCCGATAGAGCGGGCTTTGGTGGTCATTTTTGCGGTAAAAGCGTTTTCAGACCCCGCTAACTTTTCCGCAACAACAACCGATGCGTCACCGCCCGAAAGCACAATAAGTCCCAATATGGCATCGCGCACGGTTATTTCTTGACCCGCGCTTAAACAAATTTTACTGGCCGGGTACCAAAGTGGATTTTTATAATCTGCATTTTCAGACACAGGCAATTTACTGTCCATTGTTAAATTGCCGTTTTTGATTTCATCGAACAGCACCACCAAAGTCATTAATTTAATCATTGATGATGGCGGCATTAACACATCTGCATTTTTCGCGACTATTTCAGTACCCGAATCGTAATCCATCAAAAACGCAGATTTGGCTTTTGTCGTGAACTCGGCATCTTTTGCCTGCGTGGCGGCATTCGCCATGGTGGAAATTAATAACAGCCCAGGAAATAATAAATTAAGCATCTTCATAGTTTCATGATAGCAATATTGATTATACAATGGCAACGATTTTTTATAAATTTTTATTCCGTTGTAACAACGAAATATTCCCCATCGATACCGATAATTTTGCAATTGCAAATGGTTCGATTTGGAATCGTATCGCCTAAAATTTTAACCGAAATGTCGTGCGGGGTGCGCCCATTATTATCATTTTCTACTAAAACAGATGTTTTTTGTCCTAAATGCACGGTCATAAATTCTTTGCGGTTACACATTGCCGCGTTTGTAACGCGTTTTACACGCTGTTTGGCGACCGTTTTAGCCACTTGATTTGGCATTGTTGCAGCAGGCGTGCCGGGGCGGGGTGAAAATGGAAACGCATGAATCCGTATCGGTTTTGTTTCGGCAATCAATTGCATTGTTTCATTGAATAATTCATCATCTTCGCCGGGAAAGCCGCAAATGATATCCCAACTGAACGTAATGCCGGTGGCGCGCGCAACAATATCGCGAACGGTTGCCGCGGTGTGTCGCCGGCGCATGGCGCGTAAAACTGGGTCTGAACCCGACTGCATAGAAAGGTGCAAATGCGGCATCATACGCGGATTTTCATGAATTAAATCAATGATTTTATAAATTTCAGGCGATGCCGGATCGATTGATGACAGCCTCAGCCGCCGAATGCCGGGTTCGTCCGCCAATAATTTGTGGCATAAATCAGACAGTAAAAACGGGCGACCGTCGTAAATTTTATGGTATGATGCACTGTCCACCCCCGTCAGAACAATTTCGCTGTATCCGTTTGCAACCGCGGCGCGCACATCCGCCAAAATGTCGGCGTATTCGTGCGACACCGATGAACCGCGCAGAATGCGGGTTATGCAATATGTGCAATCGTGGTTACATCCGTTCTGAATCCGAACAAACTGTTTGGACATAGGTGCATCAGGGTTGGAAACACAAAGTTCGATTGGCGCGCTAAAATCAAAGCTTGTAACCGCATGGATGTATGCATCAGGGTTCATCTTTTCGTTATTAGGAATTACGCGGGCATTTGGTATTTTCGCAAATACCGTTGCATCATGTGTTGCGGCACACCCTGTAATCAGAATAGGGGTGTTTGGATTTTCGCGGGCAACCCGGCGAACATATTGTGCAGATTGGCGTTCGGCTTCGCCGGTGACGGCACAAGTGTTCACGATTACCGCGCGCGGTACTGCGTTTGCCAACATTTCGGCAATCTTTTCGGATTCAATCGAATTAAGCCGACAACCGAATGTAACCGTTTTTATATTATTTTTATTATTTTCTGCTTGCATTTTTAATGTCCTTGGGGCATTATAACCTGACTTTAAATGATTTCAACAAAGGATTTAATTATGGCCCGAACAACAAATTCTGATACTTTGCCATACGTAGAAAGCCGCTATGAACTGGGGATGCTGGCATCGCAGCGCGTACGTGACTTGAACGGTGGGGCAGAACCGGTGGTGGATAAAGCGGACGACAAACCTACGGTTGTTGCGTTGCGCGAAATCGCCAGCGGTAAATTAGATGTCCAAAATGTTCGTCATGAATTTATTCAGTCGTACAAAGAAACCCCGATTGCCGAGGCCAGCGAAGAAACACTGGAAGTTGGAACCGAAGATCCAATGTTGCGCGAAATTGACGCGGAATTGGAAAATACATTGGTTGACGAAACAATGGATGCGGGCGAAGATGTTGCAGACGATGTCGCGGTTGATTCGCCGGGATCTGACGCAGAATAATACAATATTCAAAGGTATCCGGAGACGTCGCATAGTTGGTCTAGTGCGCTACATTGGAAATGTAGTATACTCGCAAGGGTATCAAGGGTTCGAATCCCTTCGTCTCCGCCAGTAAAATCGGGCATCCCGTGGTAATTCCGCGGGATGTTCTTTTTTGCCACGTTTCCGGCGGTTTTTGTGGACGACATTACCGGCGTATGTTGCCATTTGTGGCCAAGCCGCCCAAGTTCACCGCAACTATATACCTTGCCAAAAATCCCGATGCCAGTTTTTATTGATTTTTTGTGCTATTTGTGATATAATGAACGCGATTTAGTAGACGACATTTTGTCGTCTTTTTTTTTACCCCGCCACGTGCGGACTTTTTTATTTAACCAAAGGAGTTATAATGCAAACACCAAAATTTTTACGCGATTTATTACAATCTAATAAGTATTGGAATAAAAACAGCGCCGAATTTGTAAAAGCAAATGAATATCTGGAAAAACTGTTTCCTGGCGAATTGCAGCAAGATGCAACTGGTCAATATATTGAACCCAAATACGATATGACCTACGAACAGTTTCTGGATGCACAAAAAAAATTTGACGATGACATACAAAATGCAATTCAAGAAGCCGAGGCAGAAGCGGAAGCAGAAAACGATATTTTGGTCGATTATTCACAATTTGTGGAAATCGACGAAGAAATAGATGTTCGTGTTTTAATGCCTTGGGGTGATATACAAAATGAAAAATTGATTGTTTATACACTAAACATTCCAGATGACGATGATGAAGAGCACACCGAGGCAAAAAAGATTTGGATTTGGCACAGTGAAGACGATGAACTTATTTGCGATGATTGTGCATCACATAATGGTGAAGTATTTGAAGACAAAGATGATATTCCAGATGTTCCTGTTCATCCTAATTGTCGTTGTTGGGTTGAAGAAGTAAAGCTGGACGATAACGGCAAACCAATTTCCAGCAAGGTTTATAAAGGCCAAAAGCCAGAAGTACCGAAAAATGACAAAGAACCTCAGTCAGAAAAAACACCAACTTTTGACAAACCTGTTGATATAAAAGAAGGTCAATATGCTAAATTTGATGGCAAAACATTAACAATATATCAAAATGGCAAAGTTGTTGCATCATGGAATGCAGTATCTGGAAAACCTGGTTACCAAAGTCCAGAATATCAAAATTTAAAAGATAAAGGAACTATCCCAGCAGGAATATATGTAGCAAGACAAAGCGAATTGCAATTCTATAAAGATATTAGTTGGGGAGATAGACAACGTTCTGCTATCGGATTTGGAACTTGGCGCGGTGGCACCGATTCTTGGGGCAATTCGCGCGTATGGTTGGATGCATCAAAAAACACAAACACATATGGGCGTAGTGGATTTTCTATTCATGGTGGATCTGTACCGGGTTCTGCAGGATGTATAGATTTAACATCTTCTATGGACGATTTTACAAAATGGTTTGAAAATAATGGACATGATTTAATTATCAATGTAAAATATTAGGCATGAAACAAAAAATATATCCATTATTGTATACTGTGGCAATATTCTTGTCTGGGCTTTTTTACATATTTTTATGTGATTTAGCATATTTTGATAGAATAGCAAAAAATGGTGGAATATGGTTGAATTCATGTTCTTATTTAACAGGACACTCACAACAGGTATGCATGGCACATTATGATGTGTTGTGTATACTTGGAGTGCTTGGATTGTTAATGTGGTTAGGATATATTCTTGTCCCAGTATATAAAAGCAAAACGTTTTTTATTCCTTTGCTTGGAATGCCTGTTTTTTTGGTGTTTCAATTGATACTATGTTCAATACTAAAAACAATATGCTTATAATATTGTAACCTGATTCTCCCGCGCAATCTGAAACAAATCATTAACATTGATTTTTAATTTCCCAGACAAGATGTGATTTATCTTGTCTGGGTTCATGTATGCGATGTCCAGGTAACGCCGAACAGTTTTTCAAAGGTGTCAATATTCAGACTGTCGCCACAAATAATGCGTTGTTTGCCCAATTGCCAAATATCGCCTTGGGTGGAAATTACCTCGTCAAGTGGCACAAACGGCACAGCATTAGCCTTGGCGTTTATCGGTTTTTCATCGGTAATGCTGTATATGCTGTCTAACTCGGCATCGTTAAATCCGATTATATGTACATCGAAATCATCAACACAGATTTTTTCAATATCCTTAATTTCCAAACTAAGCAGTTCAACGTTCCAACCACCGTTTTCGGAAATCTTGTTATCTGCCAATCGGTATGCGCGTTTCTGTGCATCATTGCTATTCCCAGATAATTCCCTGTTTTTTGAATAGGGAATTAGGGGTGGATGTGGCGGATTCCCAGCATTGCAGCGGTACGAATCACGGTAAAACTAGTCGTTTTTCGTAAAAATTCCCTGTACATACCCCGTAATTATCATATATAATACCGTTATATATTACAACTCCGCCAGGTATTAAAATTAAAATCTTAAAACACCCGCTTGTGTGGGTGTTTTTGATTTTAACTGTTTGGACGAAGGGATGCGCCAAAGCACCAACGGCGCGCATGGCGAATATGAGGGCAGATTTGAAGCATTCTCAACACAGTGAAATCGTTACGTTTTGTCTGCAGATAACATTTTGTGTTGAATTGTATCATCCTGATATACAATAAAAACGATATGATGTCGTTTGTAATTTTATCAGACCTGTTTAACAATATAAAACGCTTGCAAATTGGCTTTTTCCTTATACAATCAAAGGGATAATATATGTGGGGGAGCATGAGAGATTAATACAAAGGTTGTACAAATGAGCCCTGTGTCCCCGCAAGATGTAAAAAAAATCTTTCTTGATTATATGCAAAGTCATAACCATTTAAAGATATCTGGTGCATCGATAATCCCCAAGGATGATCCATCGTTGTTGTTTATTAATGCTGGGATGGCACCAATGAAGGCTTATTTTTCTGGTCAAAAAACACCACCACAAAGTGATTTATGTAATGTGCAACCTTGTATAAGAACTATAGATATCGATGATGTTGGGGATATGCATCATCTAACGATGTTTGAAATGTTGGGCAGTTGGTCTATTAATAATTATTTCAAACAAAAATCTATTGAATTAGCATATGATTTGTTGGTTAATCATTATCAATTTGCTAAAGATAGATTGTATGCCACTGTTTATGGTGGAAACAAATCCTTAGGTATTCCTGCTGATACAGAATCTGCCGGTTTCTGGAAACAAGTTGGGTTGCCCGAAAGTCATATAGTGATTTTAAAAAATGATAATTTTTGGTCTGCAGGAGATACAGGACCTTGTGGACCATGCACAGAAGTATTTTTTGATACAGAAAACCAAAATATTCCAAGTTATCATGAAACAGGAGATTTTGATACAAAACACAGATATATGGAAATTTGGAATGCTGGCGTTTTTATGCAATATAATAGAAAGGTTGATGGTTCTTTGGAAACATTACCCTTTAAAAGTGTAGATACGGGTGCAGGATTTGAACGATTGACCATGGCATTAAATGGTAAAGAAAGTGTTTATGATACAGAGATTTTTTCACCGTATATGACAATGTTAAATACAGAAATAAATGGTAATTCTGCTGAAACAACACGAGCAAAACGTATAATCGCAGATCATATTAGGGCAGCAACTTTGATTGTTTCAGAAGGGGTTTTCCCTGGGAAAGACGGACAAAGTTATATTCCAAGAAAACTTATTCGTCGTGCAATGACCGAATCCGCAATACATACTGAAAGCAAATTGAAATTTGAAGATATAGCCAATATCGCGATTGTTCAATTGAATTTGGATTATCCGGTTGTTGGAATAAATTCAAAAAGAACTTTGGATGTGTTAAATGGGGAAGTGAGTAACTTCCAAAAAACACTTAATCAAGGAGTAAGATATTTTAACAAAATATCTAGAAATACTCAAACTGTTACAGGCAAACAAATCTTTGATTTACAGACATCTTTTGGGTTGCCCTTTGATTTTATAGCGAAATTGGCTAAAAGATCTGACAAAGTTTTAGAGGTGGATATCTATAAAAAACTGTTGGCAGAACATAAAATGATATCAAAAAACGGTTTAGTAAAATGACCCAACCAAAAATTCTTTTGATAGATTTTTGGGTTAAATGCCCAAAAA
>CAMVKK010000004.1 GCA_947168075.1 uncultured Alphaproteobacteria bacterium | reverse complement strand
CTAAGGAGAAAAGTAAAGGAACAGGCAACAGTGGATAGCGTGAATAATGCGGCCCAGACGGGGAACGTGTGGGGGATGGTGCTGTATTTAATCGTAATCTTTGGTGTAATATACTTATTAATCGTTCGTCCAAATAAGCGGCGTATGGCGGAATATCAAAAAATGTTGGATTCGCTGCAGATTGGTAATCGTGTTTTGGCGGCTGGTATCTATGGCACTATTAAAAGTATTGGCGATGCGACAATTGATGTCGAAATTGCCAAAGGGGTCGTTGTTACCGTCGCAAAAAATGCGGTTGCAAATGTAGAAAAGTAAAGGGGTGAACGGTATGTTAAAAAAATTAGCAATTATTTTTGTTGCGGTATTTGGGGTGCTGCTGGCGGTGCCGACTTTTTGGTCTGGGGCATCGTCATATTTCCCAAAATGGATTAAACCGGTGCCATTGGGACTGGATTTAAAGGGCGGGGCGCAATTGTTATTAGAAGTTGATACAACCGCCATGTTCAAAGATAAAACAAATCAATTGTATGACGAAGTGCGTTCTGCATTGATTGACAGAAACAAAGGGGTTATTCGTTTTGCTGATTTGCGTAATGCCGATGGCGTGATTTCGTTCAAGGTTCGCGAATCGGACGATGTTTCCCGGGCCAAGGGACGTCTGCGCAGCGTTTTGGGTAATACTGTTGATGTTGAATCAAATGGCGATGTTATAAAAATATCTTATTCGGATAAACAGCGCGAAGAAATGATCCAAGATGCCTTGGCGCGCAGTATCGAAATTGTACGCCGGCGTATTGATGCGCTGGGGACCAAAGAACCATCAATTCAATCCCAGGGTGGAAAATATATCCTGGTGCAATTGCCGGGGGTTGATAATCCTGAACATATTAAGGAATTGATTGGTCAAACGGCAAAAATGACTTTCCATTTGGTAAATGAAAATGTGTCGCCCGAACAAATGGAATCAGGACGTGCCCCCAGTGGAACTGAATTTTTACCATATATGGATATGCCGTGGCAAACGGTGCCGGTTTATTCGCGGGTCGAAGTTTCTGGCGAATCTTTGAAGGATTCCCAGGCGGATTTTGACCAAAATAATATGCCGGTTGTAACAACTGTGTTTGATGCCGCTGGTGCACGTAAATTTGCCAAATTAACAACCGAACATGTTAACGAACGTTTTGCAATTGTGCTGGACGGTAAAGTTTTGTCTGCGCCAAATATTCGTGAACCAATTCCGGGTGGCCGTGGTCAAATATCTGGCGGATTTACATTACAGGGTGCAAAAGACTTGGCGGTGCTTCTGCGGTCGGGGGCGTTGCCTGCGCCGTTAACCGTTATCGAAGAACGCACTGTGGGTGCCGGGTTGGGGGCGGATACAATCGCATCTGGTACATTAGGTGCCGCAGTCGGTTTGTTATTCATTGTGTTGTATATGTTAATGGTATATGGCAGTTTTGGCGTAATCGCGGATGTGGTGTTGTTAGTCAACCTTATGATGATTGTCGGTATGTCGGCATTGTTCGGTGCAACAATGACATTGCCTGGTATCGCCGGTATCGTGTTGACATTGGGTATGGCGGTTGATGCGAATATTTTACCGTTCGAAAGAATTCGTGATGAAATTCGTGCCGGAACACCAACATTGCGTGCGGTGGATTTGGGATTCCATCGTTCGAACAAGGCTGTGTTGGACGGTGAATTAACTAACCTTATATGTGCGTTGATTCTGTTCCAATTTGGTGCGGGTCCGATTCGTGGATTTGCGGTTACATTGTCGATTGGTGTTATGACAACACTGTTCACATGTATTTTACTGTCCAAGGTTTTGATTGATTGGTACATGGGCGGTAAAAACAGAAAAATCGGCTATGCAAGCAGAAAAATATTTATCTAGGAATTAAATAAGAAATGCAAAGGGGAAAAAAATGAAACTGCATTTTATGAAATATCGTAAATTATCATACTGGATTTCCGGTGCGTTAATTGTGTTATCAATTTTGTCGTTGTTGTTCCGTGGACTGAATTACGGCATTGATTTTGCCGGTGGTATTTCGATGGAGGTTACACCAGTTACCGCCGAATATACTGTCGACAAAATGCGCAGCGAATTAGCACAGTTTTCACCAGAATTACAACAGATTGATGGTGGGTCGGTTCTTATTCGTGTCGGGTTGCCAAAGGGGGCGACCGATGCAATGCAAAATGAACGCGTGCGCGAAATCAAAAATATACTTGGCGATAATGTAACTTATTCCCAGGTGCAGATTGTCGGACCAAAAATCGGTGGCGAATTGATTCGTGGCGGTATTTGGGCGATTTTGGTTTCGTTTATTTTGATGTCTGTGTATATCTGGATTCGTTATCGTGGTGGATATGCAGTGGGGTCGTTTATATCGCTGTTGTTGGACTTTGTGTTAATGTTTGGTTTCTTTTCCATTATGGGATTGGAATTCAATCAGACAGCGATTGCAGTTATCCTTATGGGGGTCGGATATTCCATTAATGATAAGGTTGTAAACTATGACCGTATCGATGAAAATATTAAAAAATATCACAAAATGCCAATGGGTGATTTGATTGATTTATCGGTAAATGAAATGTTATCGCGCACATTGCGAACCAGTGTTTCAACTATATTGGCATTGATTGGTATTTATATTTTTGGAAATCAAATGCTGCGTGAATTTTCAATCGCGATGACATTTTCGATTGTGATGGGAACATTGACCAGTATCTATATTTCTAATGTTATTTTGTATCACTTTAATTTGCGTGAAACAAAATATTAAACAGATAACGCACACGGCGGAGGGACGAAAAATGAAAATTAAAAGTTCAAAGTTCAAAGTTCAAATTATTGCGAAACTGTTCGCGCTGTGTGCAATTTTGTTCCCTGTATCTTCGTATTGTGCCGAAAGTTTGTTTTTCGAAGATGAACCGATCCAAGATGGACTGCGGGTGTTCGATATGTCAAATACCTTTGCCGATATTTATGAAAAGTTGGATTCGGTAAAGTGGGGCGGCAAAAATATAAATGTTGCAATCGAAAGTTTGGAAAACTTGAATAAAAATGCACATATCGCGGCAACCGATGAACGCGTTGTGCTGGTTTGGGGCGATTCGATTATTGCAAACTATCCGCGCCCAAGCGCACGCGATTGGAACGGATTCGGTGAAATTACAACCGCATTGGTGTTGAAGTTGCGTGCGAATGACCCATATTTGCATGCCGCAAGCGAAAGCGAAACATATCAAATGGTTGTGGATGCATTAATGCGTGGTGTTGATGAACGCGGGCGGTATATCTTTTCAAAGAAAGCAGAAGTAACCGAAGACGGTCGTATTCTTACCAGTGTCGGACTTAACGGGACGCGTGATGAACGCGGAAATTTCCGTATTCACGGCGTATTCAAAGGATCGCCCGCCGATGCCGCAGGTATTCGCGAAGGTGATTTAATTTCTGAAATAAATGGTGTGCGCGTTTCTGAAATGTCGGATCTGGAATTAGAAGCAGTGATGTCTGGCTTTAATTCCGGAACATCAAAAATAAAATTAGTAACGCCATCGGGAAATCGTGATGTCGTTCTGCGCCGTGCGACAATCGTTTTGGCGGATGCAGATGTTGTTTATCGTGCAGGTGATGACGAATTTGGCGGTATATTGGAAATTGTTTTACACGATGTGTCCGATGGTGCGGTGTCCATTGTAAACGAAGCGTTGGCAAAGCACCCAGATTTACAGGGTGTAATTTTGGATTTGCGTGCGGCAACCGGCGATGATGAACGGGCGGCGGCAAAGTTGGCGGGGCTTTTCATCGGTCAAGAACCAATTATGCGAATCGCACAAACTGCGACCGAGGAAGTAGAGGTTGTTCCGGGTTCAAATGCGGTAACAGATGCACCGGTTGTGGTTTTAATGTCTGATACGACACGCGGAACAGCCGAAGCAATCGCCGCCGCGTTTTATGAGAATATGCGTGGTGTGTTGGTGGGAACACCAACGGCGGGTTTGGCACGCATTGCAACGCGTATCGATTTGGAAAATGGCGGTGCGCTGGAATTGATGAACAAATCGGTAAAGACTGGTTCTGGGCGCGATATCGATGGTCGTGGAATTTTCCCGATTGTGTGTTTATCTAATATTCGCACATCGCAACAGCAGAATGCATTTTTCCTGAACGTTATAAATAATTATTTTAATGCCACCGATTTTAATAAAATGACAGAAGTTCCTGTTGATGATATTCGCCGCGGGTGCCCAACTATTACCAGTGGCGCAGACGAAGATAAGGTCGCAACTGCGGTGGCGGTCAAAATATTGACCGATAAAAAAGTATATAATCGTTTAATTGCAGAATAGGGGTTATTAATGTTTTTAACATCTGATAATAAATTGAAAAAACAATGGTTGGCGTGGGGCGCGATTATAACCGCGGTTGTTGTCGCAATGGGTATGTTGTGGTTTGATAAACCACTGTATATTTTATTGCGCCGGTTGGATTGTAATGCGTGGCGCGTGTTGGACTATATTTTCGATGTCCGGGTTTGGTTGATTTTAACAGGTATTTTGCTGTTGTTGGTCTATGCAAAAAAATCAATCAATTCAGGTATAAAATATAAAAATGTGAAAAAGCAATTCAGTTTCGCTGCGATTGTCAAAGATTTTATGTCCAAGGTCAGAACGAACTATGCGTTTTTGATTTTTTCATCGGTTCTGTCGGCTGGGATAGTTGCGAAGATTATTAAAATTTGTGTTGGTCGTTTTCGTCCGATATTTTTCGAAGCATTGGGGATAACCGGGTTTCGTCCGTTTTCAACCGAGTGGGCGTTTAATTCTATGCCGTCTGGACATACAACGGCAACTTTTGCAGGTTTAATTATGGCGGGGATGTTGGCACCAAAAATCAAACCGATAACTTGGACTTTGGCGATTGTTGTCGCTGTGTCGCGTGTTGCGGTTGGTGCGCATTGGCCCACCGATGTTATATTGGGCGCGTTTATTGGTATGGTCGCCGCAGATTTGGTTAAATATTTTGCTTTTAAACGAAAATAAAAAGACCGCCAATTTGGCGGTTCTATTTTTTTTAAATCGCGCTAACACTTTTCGCTTTTTTATGATAAAATGCATCGTATGAAATCAGAATCTAAATTTTTACCGGACAGTGTTTCCGGCGCGTTGAAATCTTTGTTGCGGCGCGTATGCGGTGTTGTGGTGTTGTCGGGTGGGGCGCTGCTGCTGTTGGCGCTGATTTTCCACAATTCATATTTAGACGGTTTTGCATGTGCCAGTTCGTTTGGTAATCAATCTTTCCTTGGAAATGCTGTCGGGTTTGTGCGTTATATTATCGGTTGGGTGCCGGCGGCATTTTTAATATTGGGCATAATGCGGTGGGGCGTGTCTATGGCAATGAATTGGGAATCTGAATATGCGCCAGAATATAATATTTTGCGTGGATTTATCGCGGTATGTTTGGGGACAAGCGCTTTTGGATTGATTGCACCAAATGCAACATTCGGTGGATTGTTTGGGGCAATTGTTGCGGCGGATGTTTCTGGTCTAATTGGTAATTGGTGCGTGATTTTGGGTATGTTGTGTTTGGGGGCATTTATATTTATGGCGGGTATATTGTTACATATAAAATGGTCGCATGTTATGTCGGTATTAATGTCATGTTGGCGCAGTATTCGTTGGGTCTTGTCGGCGTTCCATTTAATACATCCGGCTGAATCAGATGCAGAAGAGGAAGAAGAGGTCGAGGAGGAGGAAGAAGAGGCAGAAGAAGAGGTTGAAGCACCAAAAAGAAAACCTCGCACAGTTAAAAAACGTGCGACTGTTAAACGGGGGGTCGATGAATATGAATTGCCCGATCCAATGTTATTAGAAGCATCTAATTTCGGTAAAAATGTGGTTACACCAGAACTGAAGCGCCAGGCGGCTATGCTGGAAACGCACTTTGCCGAATATGGTGTATATGGCAAAGTTGAAAATATTAAGCCTGGTCCAATTGTTACATTGTATGAATTCTTGCCCGATGCAGGTATGCGTATTTCAAAAATTTCTGATACGGTCAAGGATATGACGCGTGCTATGGCGACCGCCAGTATTCGTATTGCACCACTGCCCTGTTCGAACTATATCGGGGTCGAAGTCGCAAATGTAAAACCACATGTTGTGCGTTATCGTGATTTGGTTGAAAATGATATATTTGTTAATTCTAAATATAAAATACCATTGGGATTGGGTGTGAATATTGGTGGTGAACCAATGTATTTTGATTTGGCAAAAATGCCACATATGTTGGTTGCAGGGCGTACTGGGTCCGGTAAATCTGTATTTGTTCAATCGATTATTACATCAATCGTGTATCACTTTACGCCGGACAAATGTAAATTGGTTATCATTGATCCAAAGGGGGTTGATTTTGGCTTCTGGGATGATATTCCGCACCTTATTACCCCGATTGTAAAATTGGATCCGGTTGCGGCGGTTAATGCGCTTAAATGGGCGGTGCGTGAAATGGACGACCGGTATAAACAATTGCAATTATTAAATGCCCAGAATATAGAGCAGTATAATGCGGCGGTTGCTAAAAAGCGCGATGCTGGCGAAACATTAACGCGTCAGGTTCCCGTTGGTACAGACGAAGTAACGGGTGAATTACTGTTCGAAACCCAAGAAGTTGATTTGTCCGATATGCCGTACATTGTCATTATTATTGACGAAGTTGCCGATTTGATGTCTGTCGCGCGCAAGGATGTAGAAGCGTGTGTCCAACGCATTGCGCAGAAGGCACGTGCAGCCGGTATTCACCTTATTATGGCGACCCAGCGACCATCAGCAGATGTTATTACTGGTGTGATAAAGGCTAATTTCCCGACCCGTTTGTCGTTCCAGGCCAGCAGCCGTATAGATTCTATGACTACATTGGGAACCACGGGGGCGGAACAATTGCTGGGTCGTGGCGATATGCTTTTCAGCGAGGGTGGCAAAGCACCTGTTCGTATACACGCCGCATTAATTGACGAAGAAGAATTAAAAAGAATCGGTGACTATTTGCGTACCCAGGGCGAACCTGAATACGATGCCGGTGTTACCGATGCGGGTGATGATGCGGGCGGCATTGGCGCCGGTGCGTTTGGTGGTGGCACCGCGTCCGGTGGGAAAAACGATGATTTGTATAACCAGGCAGTAGAGATTGTTCGGCGTGATAAAAAAACCAGTATTTCATACCTGCAACGCAGATTGGGTATTGGATATAACAAGGCGGCGACACTGATTGAACGTATGGAATCAGATGGGGTATTAAGTACACCCGATGCAAATAATAAACGACATATATTATAGAAAGTTCAAAGTTCAAATGTAATAAGGTAGTGCTGGCGAATGCCAGCACACATTATTTGCACTTTGAACTTCCCACTTTGAACTCTGATTTGGTTTATTGTCCGATTTGTTTTTTGTGTTTGTGCTTTTTTTATGCGTAATTTTATGATATAATCTTGATTAAAAGGAGTAATATATTATGAAAAAACAATTATCTTTATTGGGGGCAGCGGTGGCATTGGCGGTTGCGATGCCGGCGCATTCTGCAACAAATTGGGGAACACGTGCGGGGTCAAGTGCGGATTTAACAAATGGTCCGGCGACGCGTACCCGTGAAAATGTTGATTATGCAAAGTATCAGACACGCACAACTACAAAAACATACGAAGTCCAGGATGGTAAAAATATGTACTATACACAACCTGCTAACCGCAGTGCGCTGTATAAACAATATTCGTCCAGTGACGCGTCAAAAAGTGTGCGTACGACACGTTCAGAAACGGTTCGCACTGAATTGAAACGTAAATATTATTTGGCGCATCCGTTCTTTCAGCCGTTAAAGGGCAAGTTTGGTTCGATAACCGATTTCGGTTACAATATGGGTTCGTATGATATCGATTTTACAACAATTGATAACAGCAAATATCTCTTTAATTTAAGTGATACCAAGGCTAAATGGGATATGAAGCAATTCGCGATAAAAGAAGATTTCAGTTATGGTATCACTGATCGTATCGCGATTTTGGGTATGTTGCGTTATGAAATGAACAAATATAAATTTGATTGGTCGGCATCGCCTGATGATAAAATGGACGACAATGGTCTGAACATGTTTGGACTTGGGGCACAATGGCGCTTTGTTGATAATGCCGATTGGATTGCAACACTGTCCGGATATTTCCAACACCAGAAAGACATTGCCAATAATTTCATTTTGGATTTAAAGGCCGGGTACAAGGTATCTCGTTCGACAATCTATGGTTTGGCACGTGGTTGGTATGTTGACTTTGATGGAACCGCGTATGGTAACGGGATCAAGGGTAATAATGCCGCGGGTCGCGAAGAAGGTGTGTTTATCGCATACAAAGATGATGCAAAACATGCGTTCTATGTAGAGGGCGGTTTGGGCGTGTTCAGCGTATTGGACGAAGATTGGACATTAAATGTCGAAGGTATCTTTGGGCATTACGATTGGCATAACCAGTTGTCGATCAAGGGTGCAATTGGTTGGCAGCCGAATGATTGGTTCGCATTGAATCTTTATGCAAAGACATCTTTGTATGACAGCGCTGATGATAAAAAACTTGGATTCTGGTGGTGGGGTGCCGAAGATGCAGCCAACCCAGGAACATATGTCTATGAATGGATACATGGCGGCGAATCCAAAATCAGCCATTATCGCGAAACATCAATTGGTTTACAGGCCATATTCCAGTTCTAGGAATAAAAACAGTGTGAACAGCCGAACTTTTGTTCGGTTGTTCGCATAAAATGGTGATTTATATGAAACGTCTTTTCGGCATTTTTTTTGGTTTTATGTGTATGTGCGCCCCAATCGTTGCGCGTGCAGATTTTGATTTGGTAACTGATACATCGGATCCATTATTCTTGGTACCCGATAATATGATACTGTCTGAAACAGATCTTTCGTATGGTCGCGATGTACTGCGCCTGGGTCAGGCGTTATCGTACGGACTTAATGACCGTTTATATGTGACTGGCCGTGTTCATTACCAGGTGGATTTTGTCGATGACGAAGATGGTTTTTCCAGTATCGATTTGGGTGGACTTTACCGTATGGCGCGTGCGGGCGATAACGATGCGCGTTTAATTTCCGATGTCTTGTTCGGATTTAAATTTGGTGGGTCATCGCATGTGCGTACACCGTGGTTTGCCGATTCAACATACTATGCCGGGTTGCGTTTTGGTCGTCAATGGGCGGGCGTATCTTTGGCTGCAACGATTAAGTCCAGTTGGATTTTCGATAAATTGCGTGGTATGTCATATATTGATTTTATACCGGAATCTTATTTTCGTCTGGATGAAAATTGGCGCGCGGGAGCGGGGCTGACGCTGCGTAAATCAACCAATCCACATTATAACCAGGAATGGATAAATCTTAAAATGGTATGCCAATTTGGTCGCACGCAATATATTGGTCATCTGGATTACGAATTCGAAGACGATGAACTTCGTGTCGGCGCCAAGGTAAATATTTTATTCTGATTTTTTATTAATTTTTTCGCGCAAATTGTTCCAATAATCTAATCGCTTTTTAATTTCGCGTTCGAATCCGCGCTCAACAGGCGTATAAAAAGTGCGCCGTCCCATTTTTTCTGGAAAACAATTTTGCCCCGAAAAACCACTTTCGGTATCTGGCTCGTAAACATATCCCGCGCCATATCCCATATTTTTCATCATGCGGGTTGGGGCGTTTAAAATATTCTTTGGTGGCATCAGTGAACCAGTCTCAATCGCGGCGGCGTATGCGGCGTGAATTGCTTTGTCCAAGCGATTGCTCTTTGGTGCCGTCCCCAGGTATACAACCAATTCCGCCAATGCAATGTCGCCTTCGGGACTGCCCATGCGTTCATATGCGTTCCATGTTGCGATCGCCATTTGTATTGCGTTCGGGTCGGCAAGCCCGACATCCTCCATCGCGAATCGTGTTAAACGGCGGAATATGTACATTGGGTCTTGACCCCCCGTCATCATGCGCGCAACCCAATACAGCGCCGCATCGGTGTCGGACGCACGTAGTGATTTATGTACCGCGGAAATTAAATTATAATGTTCGTCGCCGGTCTTGTCCGAAAGCGGGGCACGTTTCTGAATTGCACTGTCCAGTTCGTCGGGTGATAAATCTTTTTTGAAATTCGCGTTTAATAAATATTCCAGCGTATTAAGTAAAAATCGCGCATCACCATCCGCCATTTGTGCCAGGTGCGCGCGTGCCGCCGTATCCAGCGGTAATTTTTTACCTGTGAATTTTTCAGTGCGATTCATCAATTCGATTAAATCGTCTGTGCATAACGGTTCCAGTACGCCAACATGACACCGCGACAACAACGCGTTGTTCAAATTAAATGACGGGTTTTCGGTTGTCGCACCAATGAATACCACGGTGCCATCTTCCAGATATGGCAACAATGTATCCTGTTGCGTTTTATTAAAGCGATGAATTTCATCTATGAATAATAATGTGCCGCGACCAATTTGTTTGCGAAGTTTTGCCGCCTCGACCGCCTTTTTAATATCAGCCGTGCCGGAAAACACTGCGGACATCGGGACAAAGTCCATATCAACCGAATTCGCCAATGCGCGCGCGATTGTTGTTTTGCCACATCCCGGCGGCCCCCATAATATCAGATTTGATAATTTCTGGTTTTCAACCATGCGCCGAACCAGACCATTTTCACCCAATAACGCGGTCTGTCCCAATACTTCGTCAATGGTATTCGGGCGCATCAAGTCAGCCAAAGGACGGTTGTCGTTGCTCATTTATTTTTATTTTACTTATATTTTACTTCAACTTTATTTGTGGTATAATGATTGTAGTACATAAAAAAGAGGTTATCAATTGGTAAATAATGCAAAAGATGCCGAAGTTGCTTTGGCGGTTGCAAACCTGGCGGCGGCGGCAATGGCGGCGAATCCGAAACTTACTATGGCGGCGGCGGTGGCCCAGGCACGGACAACTTTGTTAGGGTCGGCGGCAAGCGAATCGGAAATAGCAAAATCTGTGCGTCCGGATAAAATTATGTGTTTGGAAGATGGCACATGGCACATTATGTTGCGCCGGTATATTAAACGCAAATATAATTTGACCCCTGAACAGTATCGTGAAAAATGGGGATTACCACACGACTATCCGTTTGTCGCGCCAAACTATGCGCAGACGCGTTCTAAGATAGCCAAGAAAAATGGGTTCGGAAAGAAATAAAATAAAAGGAAAGTGCAATATGACAAAAGCGGCAGATAAAATTGTGGATTTGGCGGATGCAGGCATAGATAAAATTATGTTTCGAGCAGGGCGACATTTTACAAAGCTGAAACATATTGCAAAACAACCAATTGAAAAAAGTGGCAAAGGTCGCCAAAGGGTGGTGCGTGTTACAAAGAAAATCGCACGTGTCGGTGGTCGTGTTATGGCAGATACTGTCGATATAAGCGCCGTAGTTATATTGAAACTTTCTCAATTATTTGTCAGTGGATTTGATGGATTTATGTTTGATAATCGAATACTTAATGCCACACAACAAAAATACAAAAACCAAAAAGTGGCTCAGAATAAGAAAGGTAATGATAAAGTAATATCTAAATTCACCAAGAAAAACCCACGCTTGGCGGCTTATTTAACTTGGTACTTGATGTTGTTGACCGTAATTGGCGGTGCAGAAATAGGCATAAATAAAGATAAAATTTCAGATAATATAAAGGGTAAATTTGAAAGGGCCCAAAAGGCCGTTGCAAAAGAAAACGCCGATGAAAATGAACCCCAGGAAAAAGACGAAGAACAAACACTGGACATTCAAAAATTATACAGTCCAGAAAATGAGTCTTTTGCCAAAGATTTTGTGGATGAAAATTGGAATGAAATTGTTGCTGGATTATTGGAATTTGAAACATATCGCGATAAACCAACTGTTCATGCCAAAGAAACCAGGGCAACATATGGGCCTGGACTGACGTGGGTTTATCAAAATGGTAAGCAATATCCATGTACAGGTAAGTATAAAAAAATTGCCGAAAATTTTTCTGATGAAGAAGTTTGGGACCAAGTAAAACAACATTGTTTATATCGTGGCGAATGTCTTTATAAATTAAGAAACGAATTGAATAAATATAATTTTTCATTTATGACCGATAATCAGGTGTTAGGGCTGTTTTTTGCCGGATATCAAACACCGTCTTTGTTGGCGGACAAAAAAGTGAACAAGGGTAAACCAAATGAAAAAATTATGCCGGGTATTGTGCACAGATTAAGTAGTGCGGGTGACGATACACAAAAAATAGTAGATTCATTTATTGCTGGTACAGAAATTAATTCCAAATGGCGCAGTGGAACAAATAAGCGGCGTTGGTGGTGTGCTATGTATTATATCGGTAAAATAAGTGCAGATGATTTCTTGGCATTGGATCGGGATGTGTTTTCTGAAATCAATATAAATGTCATAATGAAAAACGGTCATTTTGTATATGGCGATGATGTAGTTGATTATGCGTTAAATCTGAAAAACGCTGCAAAGGCAAAAAATGGCACAGTTAAAGATTTTATCGTTTCGCGTTTGTCGCCAGATAATCCAGATGAAATTATAAAAAACGAATCGGAAACCAAGATGATTGCGTTTAATAAAGCATCTGAACGTATGAAGTCGAAAGTAAAAAATAATAATAAAATACAAAATATTATAAACGCTGGACACCAAGCCTAGGTGCACATAGGGAGAGAAATAATATGCAAGTTTATGTTAATTATAATGATAACCGTTGGGAAAAATATAATATAGATTTTGCGCGCATCGCAAATACGGCGGGACCAAAAAATAAAGATGCCGAGGTGTCAATTACACTGACTAATGATAAAGAGATACATAAACTGAATAAAAAATATCGTGGCATAGATAAACCAACAAATGTTTTGTCGTTTGAACTGGGGGACGATTTGTTGTTGGGTGATATTTATATATCGCTTGATACCGTAAAACGCGAAGCGGCGGCGGCGGGTATAAGTGTTGCAGAACACACCGCCCATATGGTTGTACATGGTATGTTGCATTTGCGCGGGTATGACCATATATCTGATGATGAAGCAAAAGTTATGGAATCAAAAGAGATTGCCATTATGAAAAAATTAGGATATAAAAATCCGTACGCTGATGAAGAATTTATTGCATGTAAAAATGGCGAATGTTGTCCGGGTTCGCATACAATTGCATTTTTCAAAAAATTAAAAATACGTGAAAATAGTTTTTGGCAATACGCGCTATATGCACTGTTTGGCGGCATAGCGGCGTTTGGGTATGCGCCTTTTTATTATTGGTGGGCAACAGTATTGGGGGTTGCGGGGGCATATTGGTTGACGGTTCGGCGTGAAAATCGTGGTGATATTTTGCGCGAATTGTTGCGTGTTGCGCCGTTTGGGGCGATGTATGCAATAGCCATGTTTTGGTGGACACTGCATTCGATATATGTTGTGCCGGAATTGGCAAAACAGTTCGCAATATGGACGGTGCCGGCATTGTTTGGGCTTGGGATTGCGGGCGCGTTGGTGTTTTCTGTACCTTTTGTTGCCATTAGCCGTATGCGGACTGGTTCTGGGCGACCATTTATGTTCGCGGGTATTTGGACTTTGGTTTTATGGTTGCGTGAATGGGCTTTTACAGGTTTTCCATGGAACCCAGTCGCAAATATCACGATGCCGTTTCCTTGGTTGGCTAATTCTATGTCGGTATGGGGCGCATTGGGATTAACATTTATTATTATCGGATTAATAACATCGGTTGTTGAATTGTTACGAAATGTTAAATCGCTACGCCATTGGTTTGCGTTTTTATTCTTTGTAATAATCGCGCTGTGTGGCGGATTTTGCGGTATACACAATATTAACAACGCGTCAAATGATGTTGGTACAACGGCGATGATTCGTATTGTGCAGCCCGCACAATCACAATCACAAAAGATGGTTTATTCGCGTGCGGATGCATTGAAACGCGCCGAAGAAAATCTGGTTCGCCTTTTTCAATTGGCGGCATCAGATGGCGGCGATAAACCAGACCTGGTTGTGTTTCCAGAAACAACATACCCGTATACAGTTACAGATGGCGATGATATGCCATTGGCATCTGCATTAAAGACCAATGTTGTTATTGGGGCAACATCGTTCAGTGATGGGCAACCATATAATTCGATGATTGTTGCATTGCCAGATGGCACGATTTCCACTGTATACAGCAAATCACACCTTGTTCCGTTTGGTGAATACAGTCCGTTAGGATTTATGCCGTCGCCGGCACATCTGAGCCATGGGGATGGTGCGGAACTTATATCGATTAATATGGAAAATTCCGATTTTGTTTTTGCACCGGCGATATGTTACGAGATTATATTTTCTGACTCATTGGTGCCACGCGCAGACTTAAAACCAAACGCGATAATAAATATTACAAATGATACTTGGTTTGGTAAAACACCGGGTACATATCAGCATCTGGATATGGTTCGGCGTTATGCCATTGAATCAGGATTGCCAATTATTCGTGCAAACTATTCGGGCATAAGCGCGTTTGTATTATCAAATGGTGAAATATTGTCGGCGTTGCCGATCGGTCAGACGGGTGTTTTGGATGGTACTGTTTGGGGTGCACATGACACACTTTATCGCAAGATTGGTCGTGATTGGATGATGATTATAATTTTGATTCTTTCATGTATCGGCGTAATATGTACGAACGCACCGCGGACGAAAGATTAGTATTTGGTGTGCGTTGTGCGTCAATATTTTGTATAATTGATGCAACCGAAACATTGTCCCGTTTGGCAATCTGGTTTAACGCATCTATGAATTCTGATTCCAGTGAGATACTTGTTTGGTGACCCGATAAAGATACCGATATTTTTTTCATGTTAAAACTTTCCCTGCTATTAAACAATCGGACATCGCACGATATGGATCATCATATTTGCGTAAAATGCGCAAGTTCAGGTTATCCAGCATATAGAACGTGCCAAATGCATCAAATGCAAACCAAAATAAATCGTTTCGACCAAATATTGTTTTCCCGCGCAGAACATCGTTACCCGCCATATCCAGGTTTATTTCAACAATCGATGGTATCGGAAAACGTGTGCCACGCGCACATTCAAGCGGCCCAAAAATATACCCGTTCCCCAGGTTAATGGCAGATACCGATTTATACAATTCGTTAAAAATTGCCGGAAACATTGCACATCGCCGTGATTGTAATGCATTGTTAGCCAATGTAACATCGCGCGATGAATTTGGCGGATAAACAATTGCGCCACGTGATTTCAAAGAAGATAAAAATTCATTTGTATTCATGTTTCTATTCCATTCCGCGTGATGATGCAATTTGTGCAGCCAATTGACTTAATCGGTCAGATGTCGCATTACCACCATCGCCACCGTTCATCATATGAGCAGGCAAATAAATCTTTTTGGCAGGATTTGGCATCCAAATAGCATCATTGCCAGATTGTTCGATAATAAATCTGTCCATATTATACGAATGTGGAAATGTCATGCACATAAACATATTGTCTATTTCCATCTGGCCACCCCAAACCAGTGGTGTGCGAAAACGCACAGAAAGATTTTCCGGTATACGCCGTCCCGTAATTAAATCTATAAAATCATCAGACGGCAAGTTCATAAAAGCCAGTTCCTGGATACTGTCGTTCAAAGACATTGCAAATTCACGAACTAAATCGCGATATTTTTTAAACCAGTCTGGTGATATCTGGTGCGGGACAGGGCGAATTTGAACCAGTGGCAAATCATCCATGCCCAGATCTGCTATTCGTCTTTCAGCAACCGATTGGTTCATTTGCATTATATTTTCCCCACATAATCCATAACAGTTCCAATATATCCAGAATACGCATCAAAATTTTCAGTTTCATCTGCGTCCGGCGGTGTGTTCGGTACACCATTGATATAATTACGCAAATCTTCGACAGTTGCAAATTGTAAAATGTCCGGGGTGGCATCCGCCGCATCAGGTGCGGAAACGACAAATGCGTTAATGTGTATTTCAATATCTTCCAATGTGTCAGTAAATATGCCAGCCAATGTTTGTACAGCGCGTTGCATATCGGTATTTTTTATACCAACAGCACCAATCCATAAAACTTCGCCTGTGCCGATGGCGACCACAGCGGTCTGAACATTTTTGATTTTTGGGGTTCCTTTGAACACATATCCCGCAGATTCAAATATATTACGTATTTCTGCATATTCTGTTTCTGGATTTGTGCGTGTTTGTGATGCCGGTGCCAATGGTACGCGTGGTACATTGGTGGTGCGTGTAACGGTCGTAATATTTAATCGTGGTGGACGACTGCTTTGTGTATCAAAATTGGTATGGGTTTCCACAGTATGAGGTTGTTCTGTTACAGGCTGTTGCGTATGTGCTTGGTTTGGCATTGCCTGGATCGGTTTTTCTGTTTGTTGAACAACTGTAACTGTGTCCGCTTTTTGTACGGGTGCCGATTTGGTTCGGTCAAAAATAGGCATTGTTATTTGGCGGAACCGTGGCTGTAATAATTTATACAGACCGAAAATAGCAATCAATACGGCAACAACAATTGAAATATAAAATGCCGGTTTGACAGATTGCCCCGTAGCCTGGATATAGGCCAGGTGTTGCCAATGCTGAACCGAAAATATATTGAATCCGAACATTGTGTTAAACCAAAATGTCGTCCCCAATGTTACGGCCAGCAACCATAATAATCCGATTAAAATGTTATTTAATTTATTCATCATTTGCCTTTTATTGTATCATATTTATGATAAAGTAAAAAGTATAATGATTTATGAAAACGATATTTTTAACGAAATCAAAGATAATACAGGGCTATGGTGCGATACTAAATGCGTTGGGGCGGATTTGGCGGCGGCGGCCGGTATGGCCATCACCAATAAATTCCGGGCAATGTCGGTGGTGCCGGGGGCGGTTGCGGAACTTTGGCCGTGGATTGAAAATACCAATATAAAAATAATATCGCGATTTATGCTGGATAATGCGCCCGATGATGATGCTATGTCGAATTTGGCATCGCGTATAAGTACTTCGTTTCATGACGGCGCAAGCGGGGCGATTATATTTGTTCGTTTTGATAATTTGAAGCGATTAACATCGGAATTATCATATGTTCGCGATGATTTATTCTTTAATAAAACATTATCCATTGGTTTGGATATAAACGAAATAGATTTTGATGAATGGGGCGATGTTTTTCAAAATTTGCAATCTGTGCATGCCGATTCGTTAACTTTATTTTTATCTCATGATGATGGTGATAAATCTGACTTTGTTGGACGCGTATATGCGATGCTGAATACCAATATGGGCGATTGGCATGGGGTATTGCATTTTATGTTGGGGAAAAACTATGCGCGCGCAGACCAGGTTTATCGTTTAACCGAACAATTGCGTTTTAATATGATACCAAAAATGTTGTTTTGGATTAATAATTAAAAATCATCGTATATGGCGAAAATGTGCACATAGCGCGTTTTTTATTTTTTAATAATTATGTATTTTGGGGCAGTCGTTCCGGCCTTGTTTTTTTCCTGATATCGTGTATGTATTGTTTCCAGGTCGGGGGTTGAATATTTTAATTTTGTGGTTTTGATTTGTTCACAAATCCAATCGAAATATTCCCAGTGGTCGGTGCCGATTATAATTTGTCCGCCACGCGACAAATGGGTTGATAACATAGTCAGAAAATCGGCAGAAAGCAACCTGCGTTTTTCATGTCGCGCCTTTGGCCAGGGGTCCGGGTGCAATACCCAAATTTGTGAAAAAAGCGAATCGGTGTTACGCAGGTAATCACGCACATCGTCCGGCCAAATAAAGATATTTTTGTATTCGGGCAGTATTTCGTTCGTTTTTTCATCACACATAGCGGACAGCAGGGCGGCAACCCCATTTGCAAATGGTTCCGCGCCAACAACAAGCGAATCGGGATAGTTGTGTGCCAAGTCGCGCACATGTTCGCCGTTGCCGAACCCGATTTCTAAAATCAAATTACCGGCTTTTTTTATGTTTTTGGGCGAAATTGCCGGCAAAATATTATCCATTAACCACAACTTGCGTGCGGAAAGTTTTTTACCATGTCGCCGGCCAAAAGTTCGTATTTCTTGATTTTGCATATATTTAGTATAAAATCACAATAATCAAAAAACAAGGTATTTAGACATGTTACCGTTACCGGCGGATATAGTCGTGCCGCCTTTTGCTTTGCGTCATTTAGTGCCAACGCATGATATTGCGATGGCGTTGTACGATGTATTTGTCGGTGATGCGGAAAATATGCGGTTTTGGTTGCGTGGCGAAAAAATAAAGTCTTGGGATGTCGTTTTTAAAGGATTGGAACGTGCGTATAAATGCGATAACATGTATATGTACTATATAGTGATTAAGGATAAAATCGTTGGTGAAATCGGGTTTGCTTCAATAGAGCAAGAAAAAAAATCTGCACATATTGACTATTGGTTAATTTCAAGTGTGCGTGGTCAGGGATTAATCGACAGGTTTTTGCCATATATAGAAGAATTAGCGTTTGATAGGCTGAAATTAAAACAGGTTGTATTGGGTATAGATGTTGATAATATTGCGTCATGCAAAATCGCAGAGCGTAACGGTTATACATTGAAAGGAATATCAAAATCGGGTAAGGTATGGGTTGATGGTTCATTACACGATGAATGCGAATATGTAAAAAATCAGAATGGTTAAAGGAAATACGAAATGCGTAACGGTTTAGATAAAGATTTAATTACACGCGTGTTGGGTGCGGCACCGAAGTATACAGTTGCGGAATTAGAAGCAAAATTCCCGCCACGTAATTTACCGGATGGGGCTTTCGTGACACGTTTTGCCCCAAGTCCCACTGGCTATATGCATATTGGTGGACTTTACGGTGCATTGATTGATTATAAATTGGCATCTCAGTCAGGTGGTGTATTTATGTTGCGTATAGAGGATACCGATACTAAACGTGAAGTTGCCGATGCCGTCAAAATCATTGTTGATTCAATGCATCGTTTTGATTTGAAATACAATAATGTTGAAACATATGGCCCGTACTATCAATCACAACGTAAAGATATTTATCATTCGGTTGCGGCGGAATTGCTGGCGCGTGGTTTGGCGTATCCTTGTTTCTTGACGGCGACCGAGATGGAGGAAATTCGCAGCCGTCAAAATGCGGCGGGGTTTGCAACCGGTATCTATGGCGAATGGGCGCGCGATCGTGATTTGACCGCGGATGAAATTATCGCACACTTGGACAGGGGCGAGGTTCCATCGATTCGTTTATATTCAACTGGTAATCCGGATCAACGAATTTTCTGCAAGGACGCTGTTCGTGGTTCAATCGGTTTTCCACAAAATAACGAAGATATTGTTTTAATTAAATCAAATGATGGTTTGCCAACATATCATTTTGCGCATTTGTGTGATGATCACTTTATGCGGACAACACATGTTATTCGTGGGGAAGAGTGGTTGCCGTCTTTACCGTTGCATTATCAATTATTTAATATGATGGGGTGGATGCCACCTATGTATATTCATACATCAACGATTGATAAAATAGACGAAGAGACTGGTAAACAACGCAAATTGTCAAAACGCAAAGATCCCGAGGCAAATGTCGAATTCTTTCTGCGTGACGGGTGGCCAACAGATGCGGTGTTAGAATACCTTGGGAATATTGCGGCATCGGGGTACGAAGAAGCAAAAATGAAAGGTGCGGTAAAATCTTTCTGGGATTATGAAATTAAGCCAAAGAAAATACCCATGTCTGGTGCGTTGTTCGATATGAAAAAATTGGAATGGTGGGCCAAGGAATATATCGGCGCAATGCCGGTTGCTGAATTGGTTTCTGCTGTTACCAAATGGGCAAAGGAATACGGCAACGATGATAACAAGATGCAGGTTGCAGATTCGAAATATTTATCCGCGGTGTTGGGTATTGAACGCGATAACCCGAAACGCGTGCGCAAGGACTTTATCACCTGGAAACAGACATTGGAAAATGTTGCGTTTTTCTGGGATAAACTTTTTGTGCCAATGACCGATTATGAATATAACCGCGATGTTCTGCGCGCGTTTTTGGAAACATATGACGCGGCGGATGATAAAGATACCTGGTGGGGCAAGATTGTCGAGATTGCTGAAAAGTTCGGAATTAAAAATGGCGATGTCGCGATGAATTTGCGTGTTGCGTTGGCGGGGCGGACAAACACGCCGGACCTTTATTCCATAATGTCCGTAATGGGCGGTGATATGGTACGGGAGAGAATAGGGAGAGTATTAAATGGTTAAATCAAAATCAGTTGTGCGGAAAAAATTACGCGAAGTAAAGTGCGATTCGCATGCGTGTCGCATATTGAAAGCGTTGCGTGCGACTGGACTGTTCCGTTGGGAACGCAAATCAACACGTGGCGAAGAAATGTTAAATGTTTTAACGCACGGTATTGGAATTGGGCTGGCGATTGCGGGGTTGGTTCTGTTGGTGGTATATGCCGCGATTGCGGGTGATGCTTGGGCGGTTGTGTCGTGTGCTATTTTTGGTGCAACAATGATTGCGTTGTATTTGGGTTCAACAATGTGTCATGCGTTGATCGGGAAAAAGGGGGAATGTTTCTTTGAAGTTTGGGATAATATCGCTATCTATGCGTTGATTGCCGGCACATACACGCCGTTTATGTTGGTGAATTGTCGCGGCCCAGTTGGGTGGTCGGTGTTTGGTTTGCTGTGGGCGATTACAATATTTGGTGCGGTTGTTAAAATTCGTAACCCGCATCAGCAACCAAAATGGACGGTTGGTTTATATCTTGTTATGGGGTGGACACTGCTGTTTATTTTACCATATATGATACGGCACATTTCGATGCGCGGTATGGTGTTTATTTTGGCGGGCGGATTGTCATATTCGTTTGGGGTAATATTTTATGTTTGGCGGCGGTTAAAGTTCAGTCATGCTGTGTGGCACCTGTTTTGTATCGCGGGGTCGGTGTGTTTTTTCTTTGCGGTGCTGTTCGGGTCAATCATAGATTACCCGTTAATTAGTGGTTAGTATAAAACCGCCGGTTTGGCGGTTTTTTCTTTACATCGCAATAAAAAATGCGTATAATAGGCGGGCTATGTATAAATATATGTTTGTTTTCACAACTACAAATACTACAACCCCCGCGGGGGTGTAATTTCTATTTGCGCTTTTATGTGCGCGCGCTATAATCAAAAAACGAAAAATAATTAAACAAACAAAATATTAAAAGAAGGTATTTATTATGTCTTATCCAATCGAAACGGTTCGTCATTCGTTGGCGCATGTATTGGCGGCAGCGGTGCAAAAATTATTCCCAGATGTTAAATTCGCAGGTGGCCCGGCAATTGAAAACGGGTTTTACTACGACTTTGACACCGAACACAGATTTAGCGAAGAAGACTTTGCTAAAATTGAAAAAGAAATGCGCGAACTTATTAAATCAAATGGTCGATTCGAACAGCGCTTTGTCGATTTAGACGAAGCAAAAGGTTTATTCAAATTCCAACCATACAAAATGGAGTGGTTAAACGAATATGATGCGGCGGGTGAAAAATTGTCGGTTTATTCTTTCCGCGACTTTACAGATTTGTGCCGTGGACCGCATGTTGAAAGTTCCAAAGATTTGCCACGCGATTCGTTCAAGATTCGCACCGTTGCAGGCGCATACTGGAAGGGCGATTCTAAAAACAAAATGCTGCAACGCATTTATGTCGATGCATTTTTGACCAAGGAAGACCTGGAACAATTTTTAAAGATGCAGGAAGAAGCCGCACAGCGTGATAATCGTAAACTGGGTAAAGATATGGACTTGTTCCACTTTGAACCAGATTATGCGCCGGGGGCGGTGTTCTGGCATGACAAGGGGTACAAGATTTATCGTCGTTTAATTGAATATATTCGTGCACGTCAGGAACGCGCGGGGTATTTGGAAATATCAACGCCATCTGTTATGGATCGCAGTTTGTGGGAACGCAGCGGGCATTGGGCAAAATATGGTGCACACAATTATTCCGGTAAAACCCAGGATGGTAAAACATTCTGTGTGAAACCGATGTCTTGTCCGGGTGGTATGTTGGTGTTTGGCCATGGAATTACGTCGTATAAAGATTTGCCGATGTATTTGGCAGAGTTTGGTAAGGTGAACCGTTACGAGGCCGCAGGTGCGTTATCTGGTTTGATGCGTGTTCGCGAATTTACCCAGGACGATGCACATATATTCTGCACCGAAGAACAGTTGGAAACGGAAGTTGTAAAAATCTTGCGCTTTATTAAAGATATTTACGGCAAATTTGGATTTGAAAAAATTTCAATGAAGTTGGCAACGCGTCCGAACTCTGAATTCCGTATCGGTTCAGATGAAGTTTGGGACAAGGCCGAAGGTGCGTTGAAGCATGCGCTGGATGCGAACGGCATAGAGTATGAAATTGCCGAAGGAGATGCTGCGTTCTATGGTCCAAAGATAGATAACTATCTGAAAGATTCAATGGGCCGTATATGGCAGTGCGGAACGGTCCAGTTGGATATGAACCTGCCGGAACGTTTTGATTTGTCATATGTCGGTGAAGATGGCGAAAAACATCGCCCGATTATGTTGCATCGTGCAATGTTGGGATCCATTGAACGCTTTATGGGAATTTTGCTGGAATCAACGGGTGGTAATTTGCCATTGTGGTTGTCACCGGAACCGGTTGTCGTTACACCGATTTCTGAAAAGCAATCTGATTATGCGAACGAAGTTGTTGCGGCGCTGCGTGCGGCGAGTGTGTATTGTCGTGCCGATTTGCGCGATGAAAAGGTGAATTATAAGATTCGCGAATTGTCGTTGGTCAAAACGCCAATCATCGCCGTTGTCGGTGATAAAGAAATGGCGGATAAAACCGTAACACTGCGCCGTTTTGGTTCCGAAAAACAAGAAACGGTTGCGCTGAACGACTTTGTCGCGCAAATGGCGGACGCAATTAAAATGCCGCTATAATAAAAAGTTCAAAGTCCAGGGTTCAAAGTGCAAATTTTGAACCCTGGGCCGCGAATAAACAAGGAAAGGGTAAAATATGAAAAAAATAGTATCGTTAATGTTGCTGGGGGTTGTCGCGGTAACGGTTATGGGGTGTGCGCGTAAGTGCGAAACGGAACCAATTGTCGAAGAAAACCACAAATTAATCGTTCCGCCACACTTTGGGCAAATGCCGAAATAATTTTGTTTTTTGTTGATTACATTTTGTAATTGCCGATTTTTATGATATAATAATGGCATCAACAAATGGGGGGATTTCGCATGGAAAACGAAGAAAACAATATGGACTTTTTAGATTTGGACGATGATACACCGGTTGAGACATTGCCGGAAACAACGCCGTTTGCTGCGCCACGTCCGCGTAAGCCGTGGTTGCTGATGGGGTTGGGAATAATCGTTATTATATTGGCAACATATATTATTATTCGCACCATAGGAAGCGATTCGTCTAAATCTGTCGAAATCAACCTGGATGTGCCAGAGGTTGTTGCCGAACCACAACCGATGGCGGTGCAACCAATGCCGATGCCGAATGATACATTGAATGTTCCGGCAAAGCCTGTGGATGCACGTCCAATGCCGATGCCGCAACCCGTGGCGCAACCGCAACCAGCACCACAACCCGCACCACAGCCAGTGGTCCAGGATAACGGTGTTCCGGTTCGTGTTGTTTCTGACCGGCGTGAAGTTACATTTAACCCGGACCAAGTGTCTGCACCGGCACCACAACCAATTGTTGTGCCGACACCAAAACCTGTGGCGCAACCAAAACCAACCACGACACCACAGACAAAACCAGCAGCAAAACCGGCGGCCAAGCCAGCATCAAAACCTGTTCAAAAGTCATCTGTTGCACCGGCTGGTAAATGGTTCGTGCAATTCGGTTCGTATGCTACGCATGCTGCCGCAGAAAGCGCAGGCAGTAAAATGCGCGCAAATCACAAGAGTTTGTTCGAAGGCAAACAGTTCGTGATTTTGGCGGCGCAAATAAACGGCAAAACGACATATCGGTTACGTGTTGCGTTTGCTACATCGGGCGATGCAAATGGTTTCTGCCAAAATGCAAAATCTGATGGTCTGGATTGCTATGTGGCAAAATAGTGGTTAGTGTTAGTGATTAGTGGTTAGTAAAAAGGAGATAAAAATGCGTATGGGTATTTGGGAAATACTTATAATTGTATTACTGATTGTGATTCTGTTCGGTCATAATAAGATTCCGGGTATGATGAAAAATTTGGCAAATGGGCTGAATATATTTAAAAAGGAATTAAAGACCGAAGAAAAACCGGCACAAAAGCCTGTGGCTGTCGCCGAAAAACCTGTTGCTAAAAAAGCCCCGGCAAAAAAGAAAACGGTCGCCAAGAAAGCAACCTTGAAAAAGCCGGCAACAAAAAAGAAATAAAATCATAAATAAAAAAACGCGCCATTGGCGCGTTTTTTATTTTACATCTAATTTAATTTTCGCGTTGTTCGTATTCTTCTTGTTCTTCGATGGTCATTGTTGCCAATGGGCGTGCCAACATACGCTGAATACCAATTTCATCACCAGAAACAACACTGTATCCATATGTTCCATCATCCATACGCGCCAACGCCGCATCGATTTTACGCATTAAATTGTTGTCGCGTTGACTCATTCGCAGGTTCATTGTGATTTCTTGTTCCAATGTCGCGCTGTCCGATTCGTCCCCAACACCATCCGATGCAGATTTATCCGCCGCACGAACCGAATTTAAAACAGAGCCAGATGAATGTGATAATTCTTCCTTTTGTGCGGTCAACAATTGATAGAAATACGCCAACTGTTCTGGACACATATATGGTTCAGATTTTTTAGGTGTATATTTCGGTGGTAATACAATGTTTTTAAAATCTTTCTTTGCCATATTATTATACCCTTATGACCTTAATTCGTTAATCCATGCCATGACAGTTTCTTCGTCCATTAATCCTGTGCGTGCCTCTATCAATTCGCCATTTTTAAATGCCAAAACACTTGGGATGCTGCGAATACCATATTTAGCCGGTGTACGGCGATTCGTATCATCTATTTCAAATTTAATGAAATTCACGTCAGGCATTTTTTCGGAAACTGATTCAAAAATAGGGCCAAACATACGACACGGACCGCACCAGGTCGCCCAAAAGTCCACCAATGTTATTCCATCGCCAATAAGGGACACGAAATTTTCATCGTTTGCGTGTTGTAATGCCATATTTTTTTTCTCCTTGGTTATTGATATTTTGTTCGAGTGTATTATAATCGACAAAAAATGCAAGAGAAAACATAAAATGAATAAAATCATATACTTAGATGCGGCGGCCAGCGCATTAAAACCGGAATCTGTTATAAAAGCCCAGGTTGATTTTTTGCAGAACTCGTATGCCAACACGGGGCGGGGTGTTTGCGCACGTGTGGCGGCGGCGGATAAAATGCTGGCTGATGCGCGGGAATATGTTGCGCATTTTATTGGCGCCGATTCGGTGAACCAGGTTATTTTTACATCGGGTACAACAGACGGTATGAATCGTATCGTGAATATTGTGCGTTCATCACGAAATATTAAAAGTGTGGCAGTGTCTGATATCGACCATCACAGCGCGCGTATGCCTTGGGAAAATGTTACGCGTTCGGGCGGGGCGAAATTATTTAAAATACCATTGACCAAAAATTATGATTTGGATTATAAAAATATGCCAAATGCCGATGTCGTGGTTATTACCGCAATGTCCAATGTTTTGGGTGTGCCCCAGGATGTGCCGGCGGTTGTCGCAGCGGCGCGTGCAAAAAATCCAAATGTAATTACGATTGTTGATGCGGCGCAATATGTCGCACACAAACCAATTGATGTACGCGCGTGGGATTGTGATTTTATGTGTTTTTCCGGGCATAAGATTGGTGCAGATACCGGTGTCGGTGTAATGTATATAAAAAATCCTGATTCGTTTTCACCCGATAAATTCGGTGGCGGTATGGTAAAAAATATATCTGGGAATAATTGGAATATTGATTCCGCGCCAAATAAATTCGAAGCAGGCACTTTGCCATTAACACAAATCGCTGGATTGCTCGTTGCGATTGATGCGTGGCGCGCTTGGTCGGGTGGGGCGGATATCATTTCATATATATATGATGAGTTATCAAAAATGCCACGCATAAAATTATTAACCGCGCGTGATGCAGAAATAATTTCTTTTGTTGTGCGTGATGTGCATGTGCTGGATTTCGGGGCGTTAATGGGTGCGCATAATATTTGTGTTCGTGTTGGTAATATGTGTGCTTCGTGGATTCATAATGCCATGGGGGTTGATGGTTCGATTCGTATTTCGGTTGGACCGTGGAATACAATAGATGACGCAAAATATACAATTGATGTAATTCGGGAAATCTTAAAATAAAATGACAACAAAACGTGATGATATTATAAATGCGCTTAAAACCGTGTATGACCCGGAAATTCCCGTTAATATATGGGATTTAGGATTGGTGTACGATATTAATATAACTGATAAAGAAATTGTTGTAACAATGACTTTTACCAGTCCAACATGCCCCATGATGGAAGAAATTTTATCCCAGGTTAAAAATGCTGTAACAAATGTTGCGGGTAAAACACCGGTACGGGTTGAATTAGTATGGGATCCACCATGGAATATTTCTATGATGTCTGACGCGGCGCGTGTGGAACTGGATTTAACAGAAATGGGTTGGTAATAAGATGACATATAGCGAGATGAAAAATATTTTATCGATAATTGATGACCCTGTTCAAAAACTTGAAATGGTTATGGATTTTGGCGCGCATTTAACGCCGGTGCCGGACAGTGCGGTATGCACCGAAATAACAGGATGTGCATCACGGATTGAAATATGTCGCGCAGGGAATAATTTTTATGGTCGTGCCGATTCGGCTATTGTCCGTGGTGTTGTTGCAATAATTACCGCCATGGTTGATGGTAAATCGCCAGATGAAATTAAAAAAATGGACTTATCTGGTATGTTTAATGAATTGAATATCAATTTGGGGGCGGGGCGATTGAACGGTATTAATTCAATGTTTCGCTTTTTACAGAATTTATGATACACTAAGGTCAAAGGAATAAAATCAAAGTTGGTGGGATATGAACGAAGACGAGAAAATGTTTCAAATTGGTATCTGGACATTTGCAATTGTGGCGGTGTTGGCTGTTCTGTTACAGGTGTGTTATCGTACCCAGAATCGTGTTTTAAATCGTGTTCGCACGGAAATTATCCAAACAAAACAAAGTATCGCAGTTGCAGAAACTGATTTTGCGGCGTATGTTCGTCCTGAAATCTTGGGCAGCGTGGTAAAATTAGTGAATCCAAAATCAGAAACTGTTGGTTTTCAGAAAAATATATCGATAAACGATTTGCCGGAACGTAAGTGATGTTCGAAGTTGGATGTGATATTTTTAAACACGGATCAAATGATGTTAATACACCGCATCGTGGCAGGTTGCGCGTGGCGATAGTATTGGGGCTTTTTTGCATTGTTTTTGCATTGTTTATTGGTAAAACATTATACCTTGGGGCGATGGGGGGCGATGATAATCGGGTGCGCCGTACCAGTGATTGGAATGTGTCGCGTGCCGATATAGTTGACCGTAATGGAACGGACATTTTGGCAAAAAATATTGCATCGTGTGATATCGCATTGGTCCCGTCCAGGTTGGCGGACAAAGATAAAGAACGGGTCGCGCAATTAATTCACGAAACATTGCCTTATAAATATTCGTTGGCCGATGCAATAAATTTGGTAAACAATACCACGCGGTATAAACCGTTAGCTAAAAATATTTCTGATGAAAAATGTAAACAGTTGCGCAGTGCCCGAATAGATGGATTAGATGTTAAACGGGTTCAAACACGTAAATATCCAAAACGCCGCTTGTTTTCGCATATCGTTGGTTTTGTCGGCGAAGATGGTCATGGGTTAGAGGGTGCCGAAAGAATATTTGATGATTATTTGGATGAAAATGTGGACTCTTTGCGTTTATCACTGGATACGCGAATTCAAATGGCGTTTTATGAACAGTTATCAATCGCTATGCAGAAATATGATGCCAAAGGTGCAATGGGACTGCTTATGAATTCACGAACAGGTGAAATGTTGGCGATGGTATCTTTGCCGGACTTTGACCCCGAAAACAGAAATCTGGATCCGGTTGCAAATCATTTGTTTAAACCATTGCGTGGTGTTTTTGAAATGGGGTCTATATTTAAAATATTTAATACCGCAATGGCAATGGAAAATAATATTAATAAAAAATATCTGATAAATAAGCCGTATCCAATTCTTGATAAAAATGGTCGTGTCGCTAAATATGTTACTGATGTCGCCAGTTTCAAACCAAAAACACCAATGATGTCTGTCGAAGAAATTATGTTACATTCGTGCAATGTTGGCAGCGCGCAAATCGCCCTTGAATTTCCCGAAGGTACACAAAAAGAATTTTTCCATCGTCTGCATTTGGACGAAAAATTAGATTTGGAATTTGGTAAAACGGAAAAGCCATTGTTGCCGCGCAAATGGGGACCGGTGGAACGCGCAACATTGTCGTATGGTCATGGTATTTCGGTAACACCAATGCACCTTTTGCTGGCGGTGAACGCGATGACAAACGGTGGTATTTATATTTATCCAACATTGCAAAAGCGTAGTATTGGTGCCGTGCGTGGTGAACGTGTGCTGTCGCCAGAAATATCTGCCCGGTTGCGTGAAATAATGTTCGGTGTGGTCGAAGAAACCAGCGGTAAAAATGCACGCGTTCCAGGATTCAGAATCGGCGGCAAAACCGGTACTGCGGAAAAATATACGGCCGGGGCCAACGATAAAAAACGGAATCAGACCGCATTTGTCGGAATATTCCCAGTTGACGCACCACAATATATTTTGCTGGTAATTCTGGACGAGCCAAAGGGTATAAAGGAAACATGGAACCTGCGCACAGCTGCGTGGAACGCTGTCCCAACCGCCGGTAATATAATGAGTCGCATACTGCCATTGCTATTTGAATAAATTTCGTTTATAATATCATCGATAATAAAAAAAAGAGTATAGCGTGAGAAAGATAGTAGAAAAATCCGTGCTCGGTCGGGCATGGGTTGTGGACGACGATGATGATGTAAACAACAATGCGTATGCAACCGACCATTTGGTAGAAAAAATTTTGGCACGTCGTGGTATAGTTTCGCCCGATGATGTTGAACATTTTTTAAACCCCAGTATTAAAAATAATATGCCCGATCCATCAACAATGATGGATATGGATAGTGCTGCGCGCATAATTGCTGATGCGGTTTTGGCACATGATAAAATTGCAATATATGGCGATTATGATGTTGATGGTATTACTTCGACCGCAATATGGGTCAAATATTTGCGTGCACTGGGGTGTGATGTCGTTTGGCATTTACCCACGCGCGAGGGCGAGGGATACGGATTGAATATTAATGCAATTGATGATATTGCATCAATGGGTGTAAAATTAATCATAACCGTTGATTGTGGCATAAGTGGCGTGGTCGAAGTCGCACATGCCAAAGAAATCGGTTTGCAGGTCGTTATAACTGACCATCATTCGCCGGATGAAACATTGCCAAATGCCGATGCGGTGGTGAATCCAAAACGGGGTGATGATAGATCCGGTCTTTCATACATGGCGGGGGTAGGGGTCGCGTTTATGACACTTATTGCATTGCGGCGTGAATTGCGGTCGCGGGATATAGATGCAAATTTGCGTGCCAAGATTGATGAGATAAACCCCAGTTCGTACCTGGATTTTGTTGCGTTGGGAACTGTGTGCGATACGATGCCATTGGTCGGATTGAATCGTGCGTTTGTTGCAACCGGGTTGCAGGTTTTGGAACGTCGTCAGAATCTGGGATTGCGGGTGTTGATGGATATTGCCCAGATAAAGCATGCGTCTGTATATTCGGTTGGATTTGCGCTGGGGCCGCGTTTAAATGCGGCGGGTCGTTTGGATTCTGCTTCGCCTGCGTTGGAATTATTGTTGACCGATAATCCGTTGATAGCGTCTGATTTGGCACAAAAATTAAATGAAATGAATACTGAACGCATAGATATTCAAAACGCGATTATGTTGCGCGCAACTGAAATGGCAGATGCGTGTTGTGCCAGTGGCCGGTGCAGTCTGTTCGTTTGTGGCGACGGGTGGCATGGTGGCGTTATGGGCATTATCGCGGGGCGGTTAAAAGATAAATATAATTTGCCGGCCTGTGTCGCAACCAAGGCAGATGGGGTTATAAATGGGTCGGGTCGATCAATCGCCGGTATCGATTTGGGGCACATTATACATCAGGCTTTATCAGTTGGCATTTTGACCGAAGGTGGCGGTCATGCGGCGGCAGCGGGATTTTCACTGCCCGAAGAAAATTATGAAGCATTTTGTGATTTCTTGGAAAAATCTGTGCGCGAACAATTAAATGGTGCAATGCCACAATCGGAAATAGTGGTGGATGCAGAAATGGATGCCAGTGGCGCAAATATGGAACTGGTTAATCAAATGGCAACATTGGAACCGTTTGGCCAGGGTAATCCTGAACCGACCCTGGTTCTGCATGGGGCTGTGTTGCGATATGTGGAAAAAATGGGTAATGGATTACACCTTTATGGCAAGGTCGCGACAGCCCGTGGCAATAATTTATCGTTTGTTGGGTTTAATATGGTCGGAACGCCGGTGGGTAATTTTTTACTGGACGATGCGAATACAAACACTACAATAACATTGTTGGGTCGATTAAAAAAGAACGATTATAATGGACGTGTGTCGCCTCAGTTCTTTTTAGAAGATATAGCGATTGGATAATGGAAAAAAATGTAAAAATCTTTACCGAAAAATTGCGCGATGCAAAAAGCATCGTTATCATGGCACATAAAAATCCAGATGGTGATGCGTTGTGCTGCGTTTTGGCATTGTCGCGTTTGATTGAAAAAAATTACGGCACAAA
Organism: uncultured Alphaproteobacteria bacterium; assembly: GCA_947168075.1. Lineage (GTDB taxonomy): Bacteria > Pseudomonadota > Alphaproteobacteria > Rs-D84 > Rs-D84 > Enterousia. Next base: position 4,061 of record CAMVKK010000004.1, on the reverse strand, counting down.
ATGTGTCTGTGTTTATGATGGCAATGTGCCGGATTATTTGGATAATATTCCACTGCGCCGTCATGCACATTGCTGGAACAAAATTAATCCAGACGAAAAATTTGATATGGCCATATTGCTGGATTACGGGGCCGAGCATCAGGTCGGTGGTCCATTGGCGTTTGTAAAAAATGCTGGGTTCGTTGTGGAAATAGACCATCATAAAAACGATAATCCAATTGCGAATTTATGTTTGGACGATGATACGGCGGATGCAACCGCGGTTGTGCTGTACCGTATTATGCGTATTGCCGGATGGCGCGATGATTTGGATGTTCGTGATTTATTGTCGGTCGCTATTTTGACGGATACCGGGAACTTTAAATTTGCCCATTGCGGCGAATCGCTTAGTGTTATGGCGGGCTTGGTTGATGGTGGGGTGAATATTCATCGGTTGGTTGAATTGATGAACAATAAACCGCGCAAGGCTGTGTTGGTCGAAGCTACTGCCGCTGCAAATGCTGATTTCTTTTATCATAATCGATTGGCGGTTGCGACCATTAATCGGCATGATTATCGTAATATGGATGGACGTGGCGAAATGGTCTTGAACATATTGGGCCAGATAAAGGGTGTTGAATATATCGTTTTATTAAAAGAACAAAAAGAAAACCAAATCGGTATTTCTATTCGCAGTCGTGGTGCCGCGATTGACGGTATTGCGACATCGTTTGGTGGGGGTGGACATGAACGGGCTGCGGGCGCGGTCGTGCGTGGCGATACTTTGGAAAATGTCCGATCCAAAATAATAAACGCATTTAAGGGGATGTAGGAAATGAAAAAAATATTTATATCTGTTTTATCGTTGTTTGTGTCTGGCGTATCCTATGCGGCGGTGGACAATGCATTGGTGGGGCGCGCGGAAAAATATTTAAACAGTATAACTGGATTATCGGGCGATTTCGTCCAGACATCGGGTTCGCGTACGGACCGTGGGACTTTTTCTATGTTGCGTCCGGGGCGGGTTCGTTTGGATTATAATGATATGCCGGTGCAATTAATTGCAGATGGACGTGATTTATATTTCTTTGATAAATCGTTGGATCAAATTACAACCGTGCCATTGACCAGTACGCCGGCTGGAATTCTGATAAGAAAAAATATCGATTTGAAAAATGCCGATATAAATGTTGTCGAGACAAAATCAGATGCGAATACTTTTTCATTAAAAATGAACCTGCGCGGCCAAGAAGGTTTGGGCAATATGACGGTCGTGTTTGATAATAAGCCGGTTAAATTAAATTCTTGGTCGGTGGTTGATGCAACGGGTGCACGGACAGATGTCGCGTTTTACGATATGAAACCAAAAACAAATTTCGGTAAAAACTATTTCCAAATTCAGCGCCATAAAACAGTCAGTAAAAGCAATGGCGATGACTTTTATGATTAAGGAATTCGTATGTTTGGTATAAGTGGTCCCGAATTTTTGGTTATTATTTTGGTGGGGCTGCTGGTTGTGCCAAGTCGCAATTGGCCGGATGTAGCGCGTTTTGCTGCGCGCGTTGTCCGATTCGTTCGTAATTTAATATGGCGCATTACAGATGCATCTGAAAAAATTAAAACACAAATTGATTTAGAAAAACCAATTGACGAATTGGTTAAAACAACCACCGATGATATATTGGCTGATTTTTCCATTAAACGTAAACCTGTGAAGAAAACAACATCGGCACAAAAGAAAAAAACAGCGGGGCGCAAAAAATGAAAAAAATGACAATGATGCAACATTTTGCAGAACTGCGCCGGCGAATTTTGTGGACTTTTGCGATATTCGCGTGTGCGATGATTTTTGGTTGGTGCGTGTCCCCATGGGTCCAGGATTTTTTAACCGTGCCATTAATTGATATTTGGCCAGATGGGGCATTGTTGTATTCTGGATTAACCGATGGATTGATGATTCAATTATCATTGGCGTTTGTTGTTGCGTTAATGATAACTTTACCGGTGGCGCTGTGGCATGTATGGGCGTATGTTGCGCCGGGACTTAAAAAGAACGAAAAAAAATTCATTTTTCCGGTATTAATTTTGTCGCCGATTTTGTTTTTAATCGGGGCAGGGTTTGCGTTCTATGTGCTGATTCCATTTGTGTTCAAGTTTTTCATAGAATTAAATGAATCTGCATCTGTACCGTCAATAATGTTGCCGGTGGCGCGTGATTATTTGGCGTTTTCAATTAATTTATTAAAAGTTTTTGGCATTGCGTTCCAATTGCCGCTGGTGATGGTTCTGCTTAATCGGTTGGGGTTTTTGTCGCGTGAACGCGCGGTAAAAATGCGCCGATATGCGATAATAATTATTGTAATTGCCGCCGCTGTATTAACGCCACCTGATATTGTTTCACAAATATTATTGGCTGTGCCGATGTGGTTGCTGTTCGAAGCCAGTATTTTATTTATGCGCCGTGATTAGATTTGTTGTATAACTGTTTATTTGTTGCCTTTTTTATGATATAATTATGGCGTGAAAAATTTAGTTTCATTTTTATTTACCGCCGGAATTATGCTGGCTGCGTGCGATTTACAACCGAAAATTGTCGCGTTGCCTGATACTGTTGGTGAATTTATTACTTCGCGTTATCCGACATTGTTGGCGGATCCGAACGCGCAACCAGAAATTTATAATTCCGCCGCAACGGACTATGGTGTATATGCTGCGCCAGAACTTTACGGCACAGGGTCGACCACTGACGATTATGTTTTGTATGCATCTGTTGATGATTATATCGTTCCCCCGGACGAGTTGCCAGAACCGCCGGTTGAATCAACCGATAATGCAACAGATACGCCCGAACAACCAAATGTTGACGATACACTGATTGTTGGCGACCGGGTTGCCGAAGCAATCGAACCTGGAAAAGAAGAACCAAAATCGGAACCGGTGGCGGAAGCCGAACCGAAATCTGAACCTGAACCGGGATGGACACCAACCGATGATGTTTTGAATATTCCTAAATATATGTATGGTGGTCATGATGATACGGAAATAACCGTTGCGCGTGGTGATACGCTGTATGCGATTGGTGCGAAATATGGGATGAAGGTTGATGAAATCGCAAAATTAAATAATCTGTCGGAACCATATCATTTATCGGTGGGTCAGAAATTGCATGTGCGTGCTTCGCGGGAACAAGTCGTAACCGAAATACCAAAAATCCCCGAACAAAAACCGGTTGCCAAAGAAACACCGAAATCTGTGGTCAAGGAAATGCCAAAAACAACACCACGGGCGACAACAACGCGTGTTGATTTGACCGATGTAACCATAGAACCCGGTGATACGCTTTATTCGCTGTCGCGGAAATATTCTGTGCCTGTAAATGATTTGGCGGTAATGAATAACTTGTCGGCACCGTTTGCGCTGTACGCGGGTCAGGTGGTGCGTGTTCCGAATTTGGCATCTGCGCCGGTGCGTGCAGCGACAACAGTGGCAAAGCCGACAACGGCGACCACCACAACAACGAAACCAGCCGCGGAATCAACCAAGCCGGCGGTAAAATCGGATGCAAAAACCGATAAGCCAAAGAAAGCGGAAACCAAACCTGAAACAAAAAAGCCCGAGGGCAAGAAAACTGAACAAACCAAAAAGCCGATTGAACAAAAGAAAGCGGAAGAAAAGAAAACCGTGAAAAAATTGCCGGCGATAACTGCGCGTTCGTCATCTAAATTCTCGTGGCCGGTCCGGGGCAAGATTTTGTCTAATTACGGGGCAAAAACGGGCGGATTATTTAATGACGGTATTAATATCGGCGCGTCACGTGGCACGACTGTTGCGGCGGCGGAAAACGGTGTTGTTGCATATGCCGGGAACGAGGTAAAGGGTATGGGTAACCTGATAATTATTCAGCATTCTGACGGGTGGATGACGGTCTATGCGCACTTGGATTCGTTGGCGGTTCGCCGTGGTGCGCGTGTGAATGTGGGGCAAAAAATCGGTACGGTTGGTCAGTCGGGCAAGGTTGATAAACCACAACTGCACTTTGAAATTCGCAGGGGGACCAAGGCATATAACCCGATTCAGTATTT
>CAMVKK010000003.1 GCA_947168075.1 uncultured Alphaproteobacteria bacterium | reverse complement strand
GTTTTATGTTGAACTTTTTCATTTATTATTTTATAAATATCTCTATGGTATTGGGGCTTATGCCGACAGTTGGTGTGCCGTTGCCATTGATGTCTTTTGGTGGCAGCAGCCTTTTATCACTGATGTTCGGATTTGGCCTGACACAAAACGCGCATATACACAAAGACCAACAATTATCAGCAAAGGGAAGTTAAAAAATGAATCTCTTAATCGTTGAATCACCATCAAAAGCAAAGACAATTGAAAAATACCTTGGGGCGGGGTGGCGTGTTATTGCATCTGTTGGTCATGTGCGTGATTTAGTTCCTGAAAATGGCAGTGTTGATACAGAACACGATTTTAAAATGCGTTGGCAAATTATGCCGGGCAAAGAAAAACAATTAAAACTTATTACAGATGAACTTAAAAAAGCCGATGCAGTATATCTTGCATCCGATCCTGACCGCGAAGGTGAAGCAATTGCGTGGCATATTTTGGATATTTTAAAATCTAAAAAATTATTGGATGGTAAAAAAGTGTATCGTGTCGCTTTCCATGAAATTACCAAAAAAGCCGTATTGGCGGCAATCGAAAATCCGCGCGAAATTGATGATAACCTGGTTGATGCGTATATGGTGCGGCGTGCGTTGGATTACCTTATAGGATTCGGTATTTCACCGTTATTATGGCGCCGCAATTTGGGTAAATCGGCGGGACGTGTGCAAAGTGTCGCGGTTAAATTGGTTGTTGACCGTGAACGTGAAATAGAAGATTTCAAGCCTGTTGAATATTGGTCGCTGGATGCGGAATGCGAAACAAATAAACAATCTTTTAAATCATCGTTGATTAATTTTAATGGTAAAAAAATTGAAAAGATGACCATTGAAAATAAATCAATGGTTGATGATATTGTGTCAAAAATTGGCAAACCTGTAATAAATGCACATGTTGTAAATATCGAACGTAAAAAAGTTACCCGGCGTGCATCTGCACCATTTACAACAAGCACATTACAACAAGAAGCCGCGCGTAAGTTATTCTTTTCATCAAAACGCACTATGACGACTGCACAAAAGTTGTACGAAGCCGGTTTAATTACATATATGCGTACGGATGCAACAAATTTATCTGATGACGCTGTGCGGGAAATTCGTGCATATATCGCCGAAAATTATGGTGATAAATTTGTTCCAAAAACACCAAATGTTTATGTTACCAAATCTAAAAATGCCCAGGAAGCACACGAAGCAATTCGTCCAACACATTTTGATGGTGATGTTAAAAATATTTCCGGCGACGAAGCAAAATTATATGATTTAATTTGGAAACGCACTATTGCGTGTCAAATGACAAACGCTGAATTTGATTCTGTATCTGCTGATATTGAAACAGATAATAAAGTGGCGACTTTCCATGCGGTTGGAACAACACGCACATTTGATGGTTTTATGCGTATGTATATTGAAACGCGTGATGATGACGATGACGAAAGTGAAACTAAATTACCACCGATGAATATTGGTGATTCTGTTAATATAAATTCTTTATTACCGGAACAGCACTTTACCCAGCCACCGGCACGATATACCGAAGCGTCCCTGGTGAAAAAATTGGAAGAATTGGGAATAGGGCGCCCATCAACATATGCGACCATTATGTCGACTATTGTGGACAGAAACTATGTCGAACAAGATAAACAACATCGTTTTCATGCTACGCCGGGTGGATGGGTTATTGCATCATATTTGGATAAATATTTTACCGAATTAGTTGATGTTAATTTTACCGCCAAGACCGAAGATACTCTGGACGATGTATCAAATGGAAAAACAAAAAAACTGGATGCATTAAATGATTTCTGGAAACCGACAAAATCTATGATTGATGGCGCGCGTACTATTACAACAACAGATATAATCAATCAAATAAATACATTTATGCGTAAACATTTGTTTATTGATGGTAATGATAAATGCCCGCTGTGTGGCGGAAAACTTGGGATAAAGTTATCCAAATTTGGTGCGTTTATTGGTTGTGAAAATTATCCAAAATGTAATTATACTAAAAAACTTAATGAAGAAAGTTCAGAGTCCAGAGTCCAGAGTGCAGATAATAATGAAATTGAAAATAAAAAACCACAATCAACACCTGTTGATTTGGGCGATGGTATATCGTTTAAAATTGGAAAATTTGGGCCGTATGTAACCGATGGTAAAAAAAATGTATCTGCAAAAAAATACAACGCCGAAACAATAACACTTGAAATCGCGCGCGAATTATTGTCGGGCGAAGTGAAAAAAGTTGAACCTGAAAAATTGGGTAAAAACCCGGCAACAGATGCAGAAATTTATTATTATCCAACTGGGCGATATGGTGCATATATTTCATCAAATCGTGTAAATGTTTCTGTTAAAGAAAAACCAGATTTGGAAACTGCTATTGATTTAATAAATAACAAGAAACCAAGCACAAAGAAGTTTTTTCATCGTAAGAAATGAGCAAGACATACAATAACAATTTTACCGATGAATTAAGACAAAGATTATCAATAGTCGATGTTATTTCGCGGCGTGTACCGCTTGTTAAAAAAGGTCAAAATTATTGGGGATGTTGCCCGTTTCATAATGAAAAAACACCATCTTTTTCTGTATCGGAAGACAAAGGTTTTTACCACTGTTTTGGATGCGGTGAACATGGTGATATTATCTCGTTCACGATGAAATCTGAAAATGTTGATTTCAAAACCGCAATCAAAGAATTGGCTGATATGGCTGGATTAAAAATGCCGGAATATAAACCGCGTGATCCGGCGGCGGTTGCGCGCGAAGAATCTTATATTCAAATAACAGACCGCGCAGCAACTATTTATCAACAAAAATTATTTGAACCCGCGGGTGCGCATGCGTTGGAATATATTAAAAAGCGCGGCTTTTCAGATGATATGATAAAAAAATATCGTATTGGATACGCGCCAAAAAACAGTATTATTTCCGGAACATTTACAAATATAAAGCAAGATGCGTTGATTGCAACCGGGCTTGTTCGGCACGGTGATTACGGGCTGTATGATTTTTTTCGTGATAAATTAATGTTTCCAATATTTAATACACATGGACAAATTGTTGCTTTTTCGGGGCGTTCATTGGACGGGTCGGAACCAAAATACATAAATACAACCGATACAGAATTATTTCATAAACGACAAACTATATTCGGGTTTAATTTTGCCCGCGAAGCAATTCATCGCGCAAACAGAAGTATTGTAGTCGAGGGGCAAATAGACGCAATTCAAATGCAATGTCATGGTTTTCCGGAAACGGTTGCACCACTTGGCACAGCATTAACCGAAGACCATATCGCGATACTTTGTAAATCAAATCGTAATATAATATTTTGTTTTGATGGCGACAATGCGGGACAAAAAGCGGCGGTAAGGGCGTGTGGTATTATCCTGCCGTTTTTGCGTGATAATTCCGATGTTCGTTTTGCATTTGTTACCGGTGGTAAAGACCCGGACGAAGTGTTAAAAACCGGCGGCGAAAGCGCGATGAAGAAAATCATAGATTCATCGGTTGGATTGGTTGACTTTTTATGGGATACAACGAATAAGAGTTATTTAATATCGACACCGGGTGGACAATCACAAGCAGAAAAATTTTTAAATAGTCAGATTGAAAAAATTACTGATATTGATTTCAGACATACCATAGAAACAACTATAAATTCTAGAAAACATGATACTTGGCGTAATTGGAAATGGATTAATTCACAAAAGAAAAAAGATGATTTAAAACAAATTAATTTACCGTCTGTGGATGAAATTACCGGGAAAACATTGATATATATTGTGAATACTTACCCTGAATTAGTGGAAAGATATGGTGAATTTTTGTCCAGTTTAAATATTAATTTTGATGCGGCTGTATCGGGGGATTTGGCGCTGGATGTAAAATCGGCGGAAAAATATATCGTGTCATTAAAATTACATAAATATATTGAAAAATTACAGGCCGATAAAAAAGAACTTGTTCAATTAATGTTATCTGGGGATGCCGGCGCAAAAACACAAATTGAAAAGATAGATTCCGATATCGCTGCCGCAAATAAAAAGCTGGAATTATTAATAGGGGATTAGTTGTTTGTTATATAAAAAAACACCGGTAAATGCCGGTGTTTTTTTAATAGTTAAAACATTTTATTTAATATTAATTATTAAATAAGAAATGGCAAATATCGCCATCCTGCATAACATAATCACGGCCAACAGTACGCATTTTGCCGGCTTCTTTGACCGCTAATTCACCGCCCAGTTCTAACCAGTCAGATGGTGATATGATTTCAGCACGAATAAAACCCTTTTCAAAATCTGTATGAATCTTGCCGGCGGCTTGGGGTGCGGTCATACCGCGTGTTATTGTCCATGCATGCGATTCTTTTGGTCCAATGGTATAAAAAGTTTGCAACCCCAGTGTTTTATAACCAGTCTTTATAACCTGATCCAGCCCAGATTCGTTTAACCCCAGTTCGGTTAAAAACATTTTACGTTCAGCCGGGTCAACAATTTGTGCTATTTCCATTTCTATTTTTGATGAAATTATTAATACCGGTGAATCCGACCCACCAAATTTATTTTTCACCATATCGGAATATTTATTGCCAGTTGCGGCGGAATCTTCGTCAACATTACATACATAAATAACAGGCTTTGCAGTAAGTAAATTAAACGGTGATGTATCCACCCCCGATTTACGTGCCGGTACCCCCGATTCCAGGCCAGATTTAATAATATTTGCATCCGCCAGTAATTTTACGGCATTTTTATCCAACCCATGTACTTTCTTTTCCAATTTTTTTATTTGCTGGTCCAGACTTTCAAGATCCGCCAATGCCAATTCTGTTTCAATTGTATCAATATCGGACAATGGGTCAATTTTGCCATTAACATGAACAATATCATCATTTTCAAAACACCGAACAACATGAATAATAGCATCCGTTGATAAAATATTGCCCAGGAATTTATTACCCAAACCTTCGCCATTTGACGCACCCTTGACCAACCCGGCAATATCGACTATTTCCAACTGGGTCGGTACAATTTTAGCAGAATTCACACTTACCGCCAACGCCAGAAATGTTTCATCCGGAACAACAACACGCCCTGTATTTGGTTCAATAGTGCAAAACGGATAATTTTGCGCGTCCGCGGCGGCACTTTGTGTCAACGCATTAAACAGTGTAGATTTACCAACATTTGGCAACCCGACAATTCCACAATTGAATCCCATTTAAAAATCCTTTATAATGCCAGTAATATGTCATACATATGGGACGATTTCAACATAAAACCATTTCCTGCGGAAACAATTGTTTACCGCAATGGTGAATATTGTGCAGATTTATCAACTTTGCCAAATGGCGCGATTGATAAAAATTATGATTTACCAGTACATATTATATATGTTGGCGAAATTGCCGGCAAACACCGGTTAAATATTGATATAAATGTGCCAAATCAGAAAGTTTGTTTATCTGTAAATATAAAAAATAAAAAGCCGGCTTTTTTTAATATTTTTATAAAAAACACCGGGAAAAATTCTGATTTTTATGGTCATATTTTATTGGATAATTATGATAATTTAACATACGATTGCACGGCGCATCATTTGTCGGCAAACACTGGGATTTTTTTAGAAAATAAATTAATTGCGAATAAAAACAGTATTTCAAAATTATCGGGTGTCGCGATTATTGATAAAAATTGTTCAGACTGTAATTCAGACATTAATTTTAATGCGGTGGCGGCGCGGGATGCCAAAATAGAATTTTTACCGGCACAACGAATTTCATCAGTTCCGACAAATGCCGATCACAGTGCATCTATTTATTCACCAAAACAGGTTCAAATTGAATATTTGCGTGCCGCCGGTTTGGGTACACTGGAAATAGACCAAGTTATACGCGAAGCTTTTATAAACGATTTTTCATTATTTTAATGTATAAAAAAATATTCCGCGGAACAATTGCCCCACGGAATACCAAAAAATTCCCCGCGCAAAGTGCGCGATATGGATTTATTTTTTCTTAAAGCCTTGCTTTGCTTTCAATTTCGGATTATCTGGATCAATCAAGATAACCTGTTTACCACGGCGAATTTGTTTAATATTGCCGCGTTTTTTCCAAGCCTTTAACGAACTTAAAAATTTCATGTCTAAATCCTTTTTGCAGGGCGATTATAACCGCTTTTTACAAAAAATCAAATATTTATTATAAATTTTTGTTGTTTTTATTGTGCCTGTTGAAATTGTTGAAAACGATTTTTTATATTTTTATCAACAGTTTTTTAACAATTTTTTTCTGTATTTCCGGCGTTTTTTTGTTAACATGTTGAAAATTAACGGTAATTTTTAACATGTTGAAAAAGTCATTATTTTTCAACAATTTAAACATTTTTAATATTTTGTTTTTTATGCTTGTTAAAAATTGTTGAAATTATTATAATTCAATCATCCGGAGAGAAAATGAAACAGCAAGTATTAAAAGCATTGGCAAATCCTGCGCGCATATTTTATGTGCCGTACAATCTTGCTGTGATTAATTTTGCTGTTCAATTCCTTGTTTTTATTGTTTTTTTTGTAATTGGTTTAATAACCAGTGGTGGAAAAATGGCAATAAATCCACTGTATTTTTTAATATCGGTAATAATAGTTCATTCGATTTTAGCGATTTATTCTAAACGTGATCCGCAACTGGGTCAGATTGTTGCGGCAAAAATACAGTTGTTTAAACAGAAAATACCGGGACGGTTGGTGGCATAAATGGATGGATTTTTGAATTATTTTGCCGGCGGTGGATACTCGATTACCATGACAATACTGGTTATGGCGGTGATTTTTGTATTTATTGTTCTTATGATGTTTTTACCGGCATTAACACGGCGAATTTTTCCGAATTTTGGATATGCACATTATGCGCAGTATTTACCGTTTAAACGTGTATTTAACGATGATTCTTTGGAATTAACCGATGGGTCGTTGGTTCGTGTTTATCGTGTTTCAGGGGTCCAGACCAGTATGCAGGATAACGCCACACGGGAAAAATTCCTGGATTTACGGACACAGTTATTTAATCAAATTCGCGATCCAAATGTTATATTACGATTTTATATGGTGCGCGATGCGGCAAATGATAATATGGACTATGAATTTGATCAGCCTGTGTTGCAGGGTATTTATAACAAATGGCGGTCCCAAGGGTTACGGATATTTTTAAATAATTATTATATTGTTTTGTCTGTGTCGGGTTCTGGGGCGCGTGATAAATTAAATCAATATGGTAATTATATCGAATCAATTTTGGCGGCATATAAACCAAAATTATTAAAGAATAAATCATCTGATAATATGGCGCGGTTTTTTGGCCGGATATTATCGCCTGTAACAAAACCGTTCCCGGCGGTGGCTGATAATAAAGTATCTGAAAATGTGGCGGTTGATAATGTGTATTTTGAAAATAATGGTTTAATAAGATATACCAGTGGCGATTCTCAAACATTTGCGGCGACTATATCTTTCCGTATTTCGCCGGATTATTTGGACGAAGATTTCTTTAATTCAATATCGACAATACAAACAGAAATGATTTGTATGAACGGTTTTCATATTATGGGAAATACCGATGTTGAAATAACACTGCGTCAGCGGCGCGCAACCGCCGATGAAAAACAAACATCTGCATTGGAACAGGTTGACGAAGCCCAAAGCGCAATGGATGAAAATATTTCTGGTAATCAAAGTTTGGTTAATTACTATCCATTGTTTATTTTGTTTGGCGCTACAATAGATGAACTTAATAAATATATTGATGAATTCAAGAAAATTGCTGCGTCATTTGGTGTATCGCCAATTGTTGAATCTTTTGCGTCAAAGGTTGCTTGGTTTGCACAAATTCCGGGATTTGATACTTTCCCGCGCAGTTTTAAGTTACTTTCAAAAACTGCGGCGATTTGTATTCCTATGTCCAGTACCCCACGCGGTGTTGAAAATTCTGACTGGGGTCCGGGACCATTGGTTGTTTTCCCAACTGCCCAGGGTACGCCATATATGTTCCAATTCCATGTATCTGATAAACCCGCGGCGGTGGGGCATACACTGACCATTGGTCCAACGGGTGGCGGTAAAACAACATTATTCAGTTTTCTTATTGCGCAATCATTGCGTCATCCTAAATTAAAAGCGTTTTTCTTTGACCGGAACAAAGGGGCGGAAATATTTACACTTTCTGTGGGTGGTAAATATATTACTATGCAGGGTAAAGAAAAGGCTGAAAATACCGTTGAAAAATCATTTGAAACACGGCTTAATCCATTAAAAATGCCGGATACGGCGGAAAACAGGGCATTTTTACGGCGTTGGTTTGCAATTATATCGGGCCAAGGTGATCCACAATCTGCCGATGAAATTGCGCGCGCTGTATCGGTTAATTTTGATTATTTATCTGGCAAAGACAGATTACTTAAAAATTTATGGGAAAGTTGTTTTTCATCATCTGGTCAAATGCGCGCTGCACTTAAAAAGTGGGTTGATCCGTTGCAGTATGGCGATATATTTAACGAAGAATCAGATACACTGGATCTGGGGGCGCGGCTTACTACATTTGATTTTACAGAAATTTTACAAGACGAGGTTTTATCGCCCGCAGTTATTTCATACATTTTGCATCGTATAAATACAACAACTGTATCCGGTGGAAATCCATCGCTTATTATGATTGATGAAACAGCGCCTATGTTAGAAAATAAAATGTTCCGTGATAATTTTATTGCGGGTCTGCAAGAGGGACGCAAAAACCGTCAGGCATATATGGTTGCGTTCCAACGCGCAAATATTTTAGACAAGTTAGGTATCGGTGATGTTGTTCGTGGCCAGGCGCAAACAGTATTATTCTTCCGTAATCCGGCGGCGGACGCGGCGGATTATGCACATTGGAATTTAAATCCGTTGGAAATGGCATTTATCCAGGGTAAAGCCTATCCAAACCTTAAACGTGCTGTATTGTTATCGCGGCCGGTCAATGGCGAATCTGTCATATTAAATACAGAATTGGGTGGTTTGGGTAATTTATTGCGACTGTTTGAATCGGGTCGTCCATCTGTACTGTTGGCAGAAGAATTATATAAAATGTACGGAACAAACTTTGTATCTGAATATCTTAAAAAACAGTCCGGTGGTAATGTTTAAAAATATTCGTTTTTTATCTGTTTTATTATTTATTTTTGGTTTTATTAGTATCGCCAATGCGGGCGAATGCACCACATACAAAATAAAACCAAAAATTACAATTAATACACCCAATTGGACAAAAACAGTTGTTCAACCACGAAAGCCAATGGATTTATTACACGGTAATGTTATTGCAACAATGGTTGATAATTATGATATTAATACAACAATAAATCCCGTGGATAATGGTTTTTGTGTCGCGCTTAAATCTGTTGATGCAACTATTGGATATAATGATTTTTTGGTCCAGGTTGATATAAGACATAATCCAAAAACATGTTCGTATAATGCTATTCTGAACCACGAAAACATGCACATAAACGCATATTTATCTGTGATTGATGATAATAAAACAGAACTGCATAATGCGATATATTCGGCGGCTGATTCAATTATGCCTGTTTTTATAAAAGATAAATCTGATATAGATGCGGCGGTTGAAAAAATTAACAATGAATTGCAATCTCATCCTGATATAGTTTTAACTATGCAGAAAATCCACGCCGCCGAAGAAATAAAAAATAAATTAATCGACCAAGCCGAAGACTATTCAGAATTAAAAAAATGCCTTTTATAACAATTTGACAATTTTATTATTTAGTGTTGTATTTTGCTATTTTTTTACTACTATACTGCTGAATTAGTAATAACAGTGGTGGTAAAAAATGAATTTTATAAAAACTGATTTACCCGGTGTAATCATTGTTGAACCAAAAGTATTCAAAGATGATCGTGGGTATTTTTTCGAAAGTTATAATAAATCTGAATTTATTCTGCACGGCATGGAATATAATTTTGTCCAAGATAATCAGTCCAGTTCATCATACGGTGTTGTGCGCGGTTTGCATTGTCAGTTGGGTAACCATGCCCAGGCAAAATTAGTTCGTTGTTTATATGGCACTGTGTTGGATGTCGCGGTTGATTTTCGTAAAAATTCGCCGACATTTGGAAAACATATTGCGGTTGAATTATCGGGTGAAAATAAAAAACAGTTATTTATACCACGCGGATTTTTGCATGGGTTTTCTGTATTATCGCCAACGGCTGTATTTGCATATAAATGCGATAATTTTTATTGCAAAGAATCTGAATTTGGTATTCGTTATGATGATCCGGATATTAATATAGACTGGCGTGTACCGGCGGATAAAATCATAGTTTCTGAAAAAGACAGAATAGCCAAAACATTAAGAGATATTCAGTATAAAATTCCAAAAACCAGATAAAATAAAAAAGGTAAAAAATGTTATTAATCACGGGCGCTAATGGTCAACTGGGGACAGAATTATCCAAATTATTACCAAATGCAATTAAAACAGATGTCAATGAATTAGATATAACCAATGAATTGGCTGTGCGGCGTTTTGTTGTATTAAACAGAATTAAAACAATTATAAATTGTGCGGCATATACCGCCGTTGACCGTGCCGAAGATGATGTTGAAATGGCAACTAAAATAAATGTCGATGGTCCGCGTAATTTGGCACGCAGTGGTGCAAAAATAATTCATATTTCCACAGATTATGTTTTTGACGGTACGGCACACAAACCGTATACACCAAAAGATATGCCAAACCCGGTATCTGTATATGGTAAAACAAAACTGGCGGGCGAAACGGCTGTGTTGGAAAACGCATATGTGGCTACAATTATTCGTACTGCGTGGCTTTATTCGCCGTATGGAAACAATTTTGTAAAGACGATGCGCAGATTAGGGTCTGAAAAAAAATCAATAAATGTAGTTACTGATCAAATTGGTTCGCCGACATACGCCGGTGATTTAGCGGCGGCTATTGTTAAAATTTTACCACAAATAAATATGGATAATCGTGGTATTTATCATTTTACAAACAGTGGTGTTTGTTCGTGGTATGATTTTGCAACCGAAATTATGGAAATGTCAGGTTTGAATTGTAAAGTAAATCCGATAAGTTCAGATGAATATCCAACGCGCGCGAAGCGGCCATTTTACAGTGTTCTTGATAAATCAGACATTCAAAAAACATTTGGGCTGGAAATAGACCATTGGAAAAAAAGTTTATCAAAGTGCATAAAAGAATTAGATGCACAAAAAACAAAATAAAAACCGGCAGTTGCCGGTTTTTTTATCTCTGATTATCCGGGTTCTTTTTATCGTCGTGAATGTATTTTACAAAATCGCCTATGTTTTGACCGGTTGATGCAAGTATTTTTGCAATACTGCCGGTCGATGGCCAACGTGGCTGACCAAACTTTGACCACCGTTTACTGCGATTAAATGTTGTTGGGTCCAAACCACTGAACCGCGCAAGTCCAGAACAAGACATACCGTGTTCGGTTGCGAACTTTTCTATTGCTGTCCATATTTGGTCATGTGTCATTTATGCCCCCCTTAACATGACTTAATTCTGGGGCCGGGAAAGAATATTTTCAATAGGGGGCATATCCTAGGGAAAAAATATTATTTACATGTATAACCTGTTCTTTTTGCACAATCGTTAGATACTTCTTGTGAAATTTCATTCATTCTATCAGAAGCGGTAAGTCTGTTTATTTGAGAAAAAAAGTTATCATATCCAAACAGATTGACTGTTTTAGAATATATTTCTTCTTCTTTTTGAATTTTTTGTGAATATTTTGCATTATAACATTCACAAAATTTAATAATAATTTTTTGCTTTTTGGTACAGTTATTATCTGAGTAATAAATATGATTAAAACATTTTTGTATGTTTTCTGGGTATTTTGTAATATCAATATCTGAATCACATCCTGTTAAAAAAAACAAAAGAAAAAATGGTAAAAATTTTTTCATATTTCATCCTTTTTGTCGAAAATATTATATCACAAAATAGGATGAAAATCGTGGAATTTTTTTGGCGGGGGATGGATTTAGCGACCTTGGCTCGCTCGCTATGCTCACAGCCATACTGCCGTCTGGCTCTCGCCGGCGGTTGAACCACGCTTATTCGATGGTTCAAATCCTGCACAACACACATATTTAACAAAAAACACCCGCAATGGGGTGTCTTTTGTTAAATCTTGGTTGCGGGGGATGGATTTGAACCACCGACCTTCAGGTTATGAGCCTGACGAGCTACCGGACTGCTCTACCCCGCGATAGTGCTGTTTATTATATCTTAATTTGTCCGGGTGTCAAATGAAATGTGCGTTTTGCGTGTGTTTCTTGCATATTATATTTTTTATTGCTATCATTCGGGTATGGCACAACAAAGAAGTCTTTTTAGGCGTGCATGGAAAGGGTTCTGGGATTTTTTCCTGGGGCTGGCCATAATTCAATGGATTGTTGCGATTATTATTGCAACACCAATTTGGTTAATATATCTGACATCACGCATCAAAATTACAAATTATGAAACATTTAAAAAGTATCGCCGCAGGCCCGCTGTATTCGTGTTCTGGCACGGGCGCAGTATGATGCTGTCGCCGATTATCGCAGTGGGGCGTATGCGTGCCTATGCGGTGGCAAGCAAGCATCACGATGGTCGCATTATGGCAAAGTTACAGCGATTATTCGGTCTGCGTTCGATATATGGGTCAACTGGGCGTGGCGGTATGGATGTTTTGCGCGGCGGGCTGCGCGTGTTAATGGACGGGCGGTATTCAATGTGTATTTCGCCCGACGGGCCGGGTGGACCTTCGCTGCGGGTTCAAGATGGCGCAATGTATTTTGCCAAAATGACTGGGGCACCGATTATTCCAGTATGCTATTCTGCATCGCGTGCAAAATTTGTAAACAGATGGGACCGGTATATGCTGGTAAAGCCTTTTTCCCGCGTAAATTGCGTTGTTGGAAATCCTGTATTTGTGCCGCGGCGGGCAACGGATGCGGAATTTGAATCTATACGAAAATCATTAGAAAATTATATGGTTGAAACCACGCATAAAATGGATGCTGAATTTAATCATATGATGGTTGAACAAGATTTAACCGCCAGTGAATTTAAACGCAAACTGCGCGAAGAACGCGCCGCGCGCAAAAATAAGAAATAGGGGGGATTGAATGAAAACGCCGTGGTGGTTTATGCATAAAACGCCGTTGGCAATAATTTTATTGCCGGTGTCGTGGATTTATTATTTAGCGTCCCGTATTGTGTACAGTTTTCGTGGAATTAATCAGTATAAATCAAACAGACCCGTTATTTGTGTTGGAAATATATTGGCGGGCGGGGTTGGTAAAACACCAATTGTGCGCGCGATTGCAACATATTTTGATGCGCCTGTTGTTATGCGCGGGTATAAAAAAAGCGCGGAAACAGGCAACATAGGGGACGAAGCAACAATGTTGTCGCGTGATGGCTTAATCGTTCATACCGGCGACAGAAAAAGTAATGTAATGTTACTGGACAGACAGAAAAAAGAAAATTCGCCAATCGTTATGGATGACGGGTTGCAAAATCCAACGGTTAAAAAAGACATATCTTTATTAGTGTTTGATGAATCTATTGGTTATGGAAATGGATTTTTATTGCCGGCGGGTCCATTGCGCGAACCTAAAAAACAAGCCGCGCGTGCGGATGCAATTATAATTATTCAATCAAAAACCCCGCGCAAGAATTTTAATGTTCCGTCCAGTGTGCCGGTATTTTGTGCAAAGACCCAGACTGTATCGCCATATAATGAAAATGAAAAATTGGTTGCGTTTTCTGGTATCGGTTATCCAAAGAAATTTTTCAGATGTTTATCTGGTGTTGTGGCAACGCGCGCTTTTCCAGATCATTACCAATATACAGACCAAGATTTGGAAAAATTAATCGCGTTGGCGGAAAGCAAGGACGCAAAATTAATTACCACTGAAAAAGATTGGGTGCGGTTACCCGAACAATACCGCGATAAAATAAAATATGCGCGGTTGGATGTAAATATTGATAATCGTTTCTGGGATTGGATTGGGGGAAAATTAAAATGACAACATTGTTGAAAAATATTCGTTTAACAGGCAAAGGTATTCATTCTGGATTACCTGTGGATATTATTATAAAGCCTTCAAAAAAGCCGGGGATATTTTTCCGCCGCGTTGATATTGACCCAAAAAAATTAATTGCTGCGAAATACGACAATGTTGGCGAAACAAAAATGCGCAATACAACAATTGGTAACCCGGCGGGCGCACATGTGCAAACAATTGAACATTTGATGGCGGCGCTGTTTATATCTGGTGTGGACAGCGCGATAATTGATATAAATGGGGCGGAAACACCAATTATGGACGGCAGTGCGGCATTGTTTATCAAAGAAATTGCAAGTGCCGGTGTCGGGCGCGGCAAAATTTGTAAAATAATTGTAAAAAAGCCTGTTGTTGCATATACGCGTGAAGTTCGCCGTCAATTACCATTATCAATGCGTATAAAATTATGGATTATGGATAAATTAGCACACAGAAAAAGCGATGGGTTTGTAAAACTGTCGCCAAATGATGGCAGAGGTTTGGAAATTACTGCTACATTGATTTATCCTGAAAAAATTATTGGGGCGCAAACATATAATTATAGTTTTGACGGAACAAAAAAGTCGCGTGATAATTTTATAAAGCAAATTGCGCGTGCGCGGACATTTGGAAAATATTCAGAATGGGAATATCTTAAAAAGCACGGTATGGGACGCGGGGCGGACGAAACAAATGTAATTGCGCTTAATAATAATGGCGATGGGACACTTAATAAATTAATGTGGCGGGACGAATTTGTGCGCCATAAAATCATAGATGCCATTGGTGATATGGCGTTAAGCGGTGGTATGATTTGTGGAAAATTAGAATCGTACAAGGGCAGTCATGCGTTAAATAACATCGTTCTTAAAAAGTTGTTCAGTGATACGGAAAATTATGATATAATTGTTGAAAAATAGAAAAGAGAGGAAAAATGAAAAAAATATTTGCTTTTTTGGCGGTGGTTGCGCTGGCGGCGTGTGGTGGCATGATTAAAAATGAACACGGCAGCGAACATATTACCCAGTTGGATGGTGAACCAATTGGTTGCACCTTTTTGTATAAGTTAGAATCCGAAGTGTCGGTGTACGATGCAGAAGATGCGCGGCGGTATCTGGAAAACCGCATAGCGGACCAGGCGCGCCCAGGCAACGCATATTGGATTGTCGCACAACGCACGCGTCCGAATAAGTGGGTTATTTTTGGGCCTGAACGCGCATTTGTGTTGGTTGCCAATGTTTATGATTGTCCGCATCCGGGGTCTGTGCGCACTGCGCGTGATGGTGGCGCGGCAACTGTGTCGGTAATGCCGGACGAACCACAAAATGATTATCCATACGGGTACGAGGTTAGCGAGTGTACAACCGTATATGGACCATGTGGAATGTAATTAAAAACGCCCCGTCAAAAAAATGACGGGGATTTTTATTCTGTGTTTGCCAAAGGGAACCTTTTTATGTTATAATTGCACAAAGGTAGAGAGAAAAATTGGCAAATCAAACAATATCTGTTCACAGAAGAAGGTACGCGGTTGGGCTTTTTTGGCAACCGGTTGCGCCCGGTGTTACTGGGCGTGCGGCTGCGCGTCATTTGGCAAAATCTATTGATGGCCATTACAATTTATATGTCGAATATAAACAGATGGTCGGAGTGTCGATGCGGCGCACGGGACAAAAAAGTGGTATGCCATCTGCGGCGGCGGAAGTATGCGAAGCATTGGCGGAACATTCGTCTTTCTTGGCAGTGTTTGCGGTGGAAAACGGCTTTTATATGGTTGTTGTCCGTAATGGCATCATATTAACAGACAAAGTGTTCGAAGATGAAAGTGATGCGCGTGCCGAATATGCGCGGTTGGCACAGATGCCTGATTGGGGTGCGTTTATTGCGCCGTCAAAGTGGGGAATGCCACGTGCGGTTGAACATGATTTGAATGATGTTATAACTGGTCGTTCGCACGCTATGTTGCGGTCAATAAGTATGACCAGATCAATCGTTTGGTCAATATTATTGGTTGTTTTATTTATTTTGATATTTGCGTTGATATATCGCGAACCTGTTATTAAATCTTTTTCGTATCATCCAAGTATGAAAAATATTAATCCAGAACAAGCCGAAGAATATCAGCGATTGGTTGATGAAAAAAATAAAGAACTGGACGAACAATTCCAAATAGAAAAAAAGGTAGTAGAAGTTAAACCAATCGTACCACCGTATAATACATTACCAAATGTTGCGGCGCGTGCTGATATGTGCTATCGCGCGATTGGATTTTTGATGCAGCCTATTTCCGGGTGGAATCAGGTTTCAGCCAAATGTGATGAAAATTACGCAACCGTCAATGTTCGCAGAACATATGGAACAATTGGCGATTTTTATGCAATCGCAACTGAATTGATGCCGGGTGCATTTGTCCAGGAATTATCCGAAGATACATTGACTATTCGTGCCAAGTTGCCAAAATTGAATACTTTTTCCAGTCGTGATGAACGCGCCCCGGACGATATTGTGCGCGATGTTATGACGGCATTTCAATCGATTGATACACCGGTTGATGTTCAAACGGTTGTTGATACGGTAAGTAATGGCGTTGAAACTCAAAATTTTGATGTTGTCGAAGTGGCGGCATCATCTAAACTGACACCGATGCAGTTTATGCATATTTTCGATAATTTCGGCGGTGTTTATATGACAAACTGTAATTGGAATGCATCCAATCGCACATGGAACTATGAGGTGATAATCTATGCTAAATAAAATAAAAACATTTGTATTATGCATAATGGCGTTCGGTATATTTATGCCGGCATCATCGTTCGCAGTTGAAGAAGAAATTGTGGACATCGAAGAAATATCTGCGGATGCGGTCGAAAATTATCAGGTCGAAGGCAGTTTATTCCAACAAATTACAGATTTAGAACAAGAAAAAGTATTGATGCAACTTGAAAAGGAACGCGCCCAGTTGGATTTGGATCTGGACAGATTGGCGGCGGAAAAAATCAAATTGCACATGGAAATAGATACTCTTTCTGGTCGGGCCGAGGCTCAACAACAGGAATTAGAAACACAAATGGCGCGGTTAGAGGCTGAATCTGCGCGTTTGGCGCGTGAAAAAGAAGCGCTGGAAAATGCAACCGATGAAAAGTCATCTGGTGCTGATACAGCCGCGACAACTAAAAAAACAGTATCTTCGTCAGGTAAAAAAATATCCGAAGATACAGAATCAAAAATAGGTGAACGTTTCAAATTAATAAATGTTATTGGTGCTGGAAATCAATTACAGGCAACTGTTGCTGATCTGGTAACTGGACAAAATAAACGGATATCGGTTGGTAAAGTTTTAGATGGATGGACAGTAAAATCTATATCGTTGGATGACGGGGTCGTTTTTGCAAAAGATGGTGAAACACAAACACTGAATATCACAAATTCTAAATAAGATGGGCGGCAATCGTTATGAGCACAGAAAGATATGACGATTTTAGTAATACAGGATTGATGGAACAAAAACCATCGGTGCCGGTTGGTTTGGAAAATGCCGAAAACAAAGAAATAATAGAATATCTTTTCTCTAATGGAAATCGGCTTTTGACCGCAACGGGTGGCGCAATGGAACTGTCCAAGGATATGCAAAGTTTAATTGCATATTTTTCGGGTGGCGAAATCATTGTATCGCGGACGCATCGCTTTGACGGTCGTGTGTTGGCTTTTATCGATTTATTAAAACGCAAATCGCATATTGTTCGTGAACCGTTCTATTCTGATCTGGGTTTGGTTTCAGGAATATACAAGGAATACGAAGGGCGTATCGGTGGCGGTGCAATGGTTCGTGGTGCGCGCGACTATGATAACCAAATGCAGAAAGATTTTGTCGATATTATCGCACGTGCCGCCGCGCAAAAGGTTTCTGATGTTCATATAGAGGTTGCAGACCAAACAACAATTTATTTCCGTATAGATGGCAGTATGCAACCTGTTTTGGAATATAATTCTGCATGGGGTGAATCTTTTGTTCGTGCCGCGTTTGCATCCGCTGATATGTCAAATGCGAACTATGCCCAGAACGAATATCAGTCTGCGCAAAAAGATGGTCGGACACCACTGCGTGGAACCAAAGATTTATATTTGCCCGAGGGTATTTTAAGTATTCGTATGCAATTTAATCCTATTGCATTTGGATCGCGCTATGTTGTAATGCGTTTGTTATACGATAACCCAAATGCCGGCATTAAAACCGAGCAGGAATTTGGACCGTATGAACAACGTCTGTTGATGCGTATGCGTTCGTTCCCAACGGGTTTGGTTATTGTTGCGGGTCCAACCAGTTCCGGTAAATCAACGACATTGGTGCGTAATATGTCAATGATGCTGAAAGAACGCAATTATGAAATCAATATGATTACGGTGGAAAATCCCGTGGAACAGAAAATTTTCGGCGCGCATCAGATGCCTGTTACAAACGCTATGAACGAAGAACAACGTGACGAAGCATACACAGAAGCGTTGGCTGCGGCATTGCGAAGCGACCCTGATACATTGATGGTTGGTGAAATACGAACACTGGCGGCGGCGCAATTAACTGTGCGTGGTGCGTTATCTGGGCATAATGTTTGGACAACATTGCACGCTAATTCGGCAATGGCGGCGTTAACACGATTGCTGGATATGGGGGTCGAACCGTTTAAGTTAAAAGAAGAAACTTTGATGCGTGGTTTGATTTCTATGCGTCTGTTTAAAAAGGTTTGTCCACATTGTCGCGAACGCTTGGCGGATCATCCTGAAAATCCAGCATATAAACGGGTTTTGGATGCGTTTGGTGAAATAGGGTTGAACCAGGTGTTTATCCGTGGCCCTGGATGCGATGCGTGTAACGGTACCGGCACAATGGGGCGTATCAAGGCAGGCGAGGTTATTGTTACCAACAGTGAATTTTTATCGCTGGCACTGGCGGGTAAAACAGATGATGCGGTTAAATACTGGTTAGAAGAAATGGATGGCCGCACATTAAAAGAAGCAGCCGCCGAATTAATGTTAATGGGTGTGATAAGTATTGATGAACTTGAACGTTGGGTTGGGTTACTTGACAGACCGGGGGCGTATTGATGGAACGGCTTAATCAGTGGTATGCACGACTTATTTTTCGTCTTAATACGGAAAAACGTATTGCGATGTTGCGCAAATTAGCATCATTGTTGCGTAATGATTTTACATTGATGAACGCACTGGGACGTTTGGAAATGATTGAATCCAACAATGGTAAAAATCCAAATGAACCATTTGCAATCGTTATGCGCCAATGGCAAAAAAACCTGGAACGGGGTTTAAGTTTTTCCGATACAACACGCGGATGGTTGCCGGACGAAGAAACTTTATTGGTAACATCTGGTAATATTTCAAATCTGGTTATTGCGCTGGAAAATACTGTGCGCGTAGTCGAAGGCGAAGGTCGTATTCGCCGGGCGGTGCGTAATGCGGTTGCATATCCATTGTTTTTATTGTTATTGACATTTGGTATTATTGTTATGGTTGGTCTTTACCTTGTCCCGCCATTAATAGAGGTCGCCGGGTCTGACGTTATTTGGCGCGGTGCGGCGCGTGGATTGATTGCTATGTCGGACTTTACAGTCGAATATTGGTATATTTTTGCAATCGTATTTTTGGGGTTAATTTTTACCATATGGCTGTCGTTGGATAATTGGTCGGGTCGTTTGCGCGCGGCATTTGATAAATTGCCACCGTGGAGTATTTATAAAATACACATATCTGTTGGATGGCTTATGTCTTTATCATCGATGATAAGTGCGGGTATCACAATGCCTGATGCAATTCGTATGTTGGCGGACAATGCATCGAAATATTTGCGCAGTATATTAGAGGAAACATTACACTATATCGCAAACGGTGATAATTTAGGCGTTGCACTGTCGCGAACAGGCCGCGATTTTCCGAACAAGGAAATAATTGGCGATTTGATGATATATGCTGATATGGTCGATTTTGATAAGAATATAACATCGATTGCAAATGATTATCTGGACAGTTCTGTGCGGAAAATGGAATCTTTGTCCAATGTGTTAAATGGTATTGGTATTATGATGGTATCCGCGATAATTGCGTGGGTTGTTTTGGGTACTTTCCAGATGCAGGATCAAATTACAGCCGCACTTAGTTAGTGGTTAGTTGTTGGTTGTAAGTGATTGGTAAAACACCGGCAAACGCCGGTGTTTTTTACTTATAACCCAAAACCTACAACCTATAACCCTAGACCATAAACGGCAGGTTTTCGAGTGTACCTTCGGCAACACGGACATTAACATCAACCATCATAAAGATTGAATCAGGTGTTTTTGGAATATCGCCCGAGAAGATGTCTGTCCCCAGTAAGTGCGATGTGTTTACCGATATTTTAGTTATTAAATGGTCATCGTCCAGCAATGTATAAATCGGACCAATATCACGCGGAGTATTGTCGCCAATTTCGTGTTCATTTTGCGGACAGCGCAGACCGTCAAATAATGTTTTAATCCGATTATCAATATCAGACCGCGAAACGCCAACAATTTCCGGGTGTAACATCTGGATTTCCAGTTCCGCTAATAATTTAAGGTTTGGTGTAATAATCGGGTTCCAGTCTATTCCGCCAATATGCCGGGTTGTAATTGGGCTTTTGGTCGGATTTGGCATCATATATTGGGTCAGATTATTCCACGGACTGTGTTCCAGCAATTTTTTTAATTGCGGATGGAACTGCATACGAATATCAGATATATGCTGGGCGCGTTTTTTTGGATTTACCAAAATATCGCCAAAATAGAGCAATTTAAACTTCATTTTTCCGCCCCTTTGGCTTTTTTTGCTTCTAACCTTTTTTGTGTTTCGATTTCTTTTAACACAATTGAGTGAAACGCCGGATGTATTTGGTACTGTGAAGAAGTACTGTTGTGAGTAGAACGGTTTTTCACGACAACCGGTGTCAAATTACCAGATT
Source organism: uncultured Alphaproteobacteria bacterium (assembly GCA_947168075.1). GTDB lineage: Bacteria > Pseudomonadota > Alphaproteobacteria > Rs-D84 > Rs-D84 > Enterousia. The sequence continues at coordinate 21,337 of CAMVKK010000003.1, read as the reverse complement.
TTGTTTTTGCTGATGTATTCTTTTTGTATAATACAGATGCGGCCAGTGCAACTAACTTACTGGGAATATTGTATTTTTTTGAAAATTTGCTTGGCGTTAAAAAGTCTGCTTTTGTGAAGATTTCTTTTTTATTTTCTGTCATTTTTTACCCCTTTTTTCTTGAAAATTATACCATAAATTGCTATGTTTTACACGTTAAAAAAGAAAGGATTTTAAATATGGCAGTGACAAATGAATATACCGGTGATTCTATTAAGGTATTAAAGGGGTTAGAAGCAGTTAAAAAGCGCCCCGGAATGTATATTGGTGACGTAGGCGAGGGCGGATCCGGTCTGCACCACATGATTTACGAAGTTGTTAATAATTCTATTGACGAAGCGATGGCGGGTTATGCCGATACGGTCTATGTTTCGCTGAACGCAGACGGGTCGGCGACAATTCGTGATAATGGTCGTGGTATGCCATTTGATATTAACCACGAAACGGGGCGGTCTGCGCTGGAACTGATTATGTGCGAATTACACGCGGGCGGTAAATTTGATAACGAAGGTAACGGCGCGTACAAGGTTTCTGGCGGTCTGCACGGGGTTGGTGTTTCGGTTGTAAACGCGTTGTCAACTTGGCTAGAGGTGCGCGTATGGCGTGGTGATAAAGAAGCCATAATGACTTTTGCCGATGGTGTACCTACGGCGGATTTGAAAATTATTGAAAATAAAACACATCATGAACACGGAACCGAAGTTACATTTAAACCATCGCCCGAAACATTTACCGGGACAGATTTCAGTTTTGATGTTATGGAAACATGGTTGCGCGAACAATCGTACCTTAACGCGAATGTTAAAATTATTTTGGAAGATCTGCGTGGCCCGGAAAAGAAAGAACGCGAATTCCACAGTGTTGACGGGTTAAAGGGTTTTGCGACATATCTGGACAAGTCCAAAGAATTGTTAAATCGCGACCCGATTCAGATGATAAAGCAGATTGATGATACATATATTGAAATCGTGCTGCAATGGACAACTGCTTATACGGAAACATCGCTTTGCTTTACAAACAATATTCCGAACCGCGATGGCGGAACACATTTGGCGGGGTTCCGTGCGGGTCTGACGCGTGCGATTAATAAATATATTTCCGAACATAGTAATAAAAAGGATATCTCGCTTACCGGGGAAGATTTCCGCGAAGGGTTAACAAGTATTGTTAGTGTGAAGGTTCCGGATCCTAAGTTCGGTTCCCAGACCAAGGATAAATTGGTATCAAGCGAGGTTCGACCATTGGTTGAAAACACTGTGTCGGAATTGTTGTATGAATATTTGGAAGAAAACCCGGCGACCGCGAAATTGATTGTTGATAAGATTATCGAAGCCGCCACCGCGCGCGAAGCGGCGCGTAAAGCCCGCGAATTGTCGCGCAAGAAAACAGGGCCGGAATTGGGCGGATTGCCGGGTAAATTGGCAAACTGTTCCGAAAAAGATCCTGCAAAATGCGAATTGTTCATTGTCGAAGGGGATTCTGCTGGTGGTACCGCAAAACAAGGACGCGACAGAAAGACCCAGGCGATTTTGCCACTGCGTGGTAAGATTTTGAATGTTGAACGTGTGCGTTTTGATAAAATGTTGGGGTCGGACACGATTGGTGCGCTTATTACCACAATGGGAACCGGTATTGGCAAAGATGAATTTGATATCGAAAAAATGCGCTATCATAAAATTATCATTATGACCGATGCTGATGTTGACGGTCAACATATTCAGACGCTGCTTATGACATTCTTCTATCGTCATATGCCCGAAGCCATCGAACGCGGATACATCTATGTCGCAAAACCACCGCTTTATGGCGTAACGCGTGGCAAACAGCAGATTTATCTGCAAAACGATGCGGAAATGAATAACTATCTGCTGGATCAATTGGCGACCGACGGTATGATTGAAACATCGGACGGTGTTGCGGTATCTGGCGCCGACCTGAAACGACTGTTGGGTTTGGTATTTAATATGAAGAATACTTTGCAATCATTAAATCATATTATGCCGTTGCGGTTTATCGAAGCGCTGGCGTTGAACAAAGTGCTGGAAGAAGAATCTGCGGAAAACCTGTCGGCGGCGGAAAAAATGCTTGATGCCGAAGAATTGGAATTCGAACGCGGTTGGCATATCACAACTGATTTAACCGGTATTACAATTACGCGAACCCTGCGCAGTGTTACGGAAACACACTTTTTGCCACGGGAACGCATTAATGGGCCGGAAATTCGTGCGTGGCACCGTATGGATGGGCATGATGAATTGATTGAAACATTCAGCAAACCAACTACATTGCGTGTGAAAAACAAATCACAGAAAATCTGGGGCGCGTTTGCGTTGCTGGATACCGCAATTGAATATGCGAAAAACGGATTAAAGATTCAGCGCTATAAAGGGTTGGGTGAAATGAACGCGGAACAGTTGTGGGAAACCACAATGGATCCGAACCATCGTTCTTTGTTCCAGGTTAAAATCGCCGACGCGTCACAGGCGGACGAAGTTGTGTCTATGTTAATGGGCGATGTTGTTGAACCGCGCCGCGACTTTATCGTTGAAAATGCGCTGGACGCGAATCTGGACGTGTAATGTTTGATAAAGATTGGTTCTTTAATCTTGAAAACGAAATCCGTAAATTGGGCGCCGATTCCGACGCCCAAAGTTTTGATGAAATTCGGGAAAATTTATCGCACCCGCGTAAACTTTCGCCGACTGAATTTGCCGACATGTGTGCATATGTGATTTTGGCGGGTGGTTTTTCACAAAAGACGGCAAAGAAAATACACGGCAATATCACAGAATATTTACATACACATGGTGCAAATTTTGATGACCTGTTTTCGATGTTTCACAATAAAAATAAGATTAGTGCGGTGTGTGAAATATGGAACAATAAAAATGCGCTATGTGCCGGATATTACCACATAGACAGTTTAGATGATAAAATAAAATATCTTTCGAACCTGCCACATATTGGTAAAATTACTGCAAATCATCTGGCGCGAAATCTGGGTGAAAATGTTGTGAAATATGACATCTGGATTCAGAGATTAGGTGTCGCATACGCGACCCAGAGTTCAGAGTGCAGAGTTCAAAGTTCAGATATTAATAACGGAAAATTAAATCCAGAGATTAAAAAAGCGTGTGATGAAATGTTTGCGCATTTGGCGCGCGTGACGGGTTTGCCAATAGGCTATATTGATGTTGTTTTGTGGAAAGCATGTCAAATTGGTCTGATAAAATTATAAGGTGTGGGATATGGATGTAAAAATAGAACAATCTTGGAAAAATGCGTTAAGTTCGGAATTTGATAAAGACTATTTTATTAAACTTACCGACTTTGTGCGCGGCGAATACAAATCGGGCAAACAGATTTTTCCAGAGCCAAAAAATATTTTCAATGCATTCAATTTGTGCCCATTAGATAAAGTGCGTGTTGTAATTATTGGCCAAGATCCATACCATGAACCCGGCCAGGCGCATGGACTTTGTTTTTCTGTTTTGCCGCCGACACCAATTCCGCCATCGCTGCAAAATATATATAAGGAAATTGAATCTGATTTAGGGCGACCATCATCAACACATGGTGATTTAACTCATTGGGCACAGCAGGGCGTATTGTTATTAAACGCGACATTGACCGTTCGGGCGCATAGCGCGGCATCGCATGCCGGTATGGGCTGGGAACAGTTTACCGATGCGGTTATTCGTGAATGCGCGAAGCGCGATAATATTGTATATATGCTGTGGGGAAGTTATGCGCAACGCAAGGCACAAATAGTTGACCCGACAAAAAATCTGATTTTGAAAAGTGTGCATCCGTCCCCATTATCGGCATATCACGGATTTTTTGGAAATCATCATTTTTCGCGCGCTAATGAATACCTGGCCCAACACGGCAAAGAACCAATTGATTGGTAATTAAAAATTGCGCGTTACACCAATTCCGTAAAATGCATATGAATGATTTTCTTTGGCTGTATTGGCATTTGAAAAATGTTGGGCATACAGTTCGATTGCCCATTTTTCATTTATGCGATAACCATAAAGCAATTTGAACTGGAACAGCAACTTTGCCCCCAAACGTTCGTTTTGTTGCGCCTGTAACCCAACGCCAGCCCCCAGTCCTGTATACCAATTATCGCCATATAAAAGCGCGACATCACCCGATGCCAGTACAATTGGAATCGTGAATTTTCGCCAATCCCATCCGTATTTTTTGCCAAGGCCGATTGTTTCAGCAATGTTAAGCGACTGACGCGCCGGCAGGCGGAAAAAAGTCGCCGGTTGGGAATATTGACCCTGGACAATATAGAACGGAACAATATGATATGGCAATGGGACTATGTAACCGTTATCAAATCCCTGGCCCAGGAAAAAAGCAACCTGATTCTGGGCATCTCCCATAAATGGGTTTGCGGCCGCATTGGCGACGGATACAAATAATAAAGATGCTAGAAATACAGTAATCTTTTTCATAACAATCAATGGTATCATTTTTATTGGCTTTGTGCAAAGGGATTTATTCAAATATCCTTGCAATCGCAAAAATGTCTGATATAATTCGCTGGCTTGGCGGGATAGCTCAGCTGGTTAGAGCAGTGGAATCATAATCCACGTGTCGGGGGTTCAAGTCCCTCTCCCGCTACCAAAGATTCAACCCCGATTTATTCGGGGTTTTTATTCTTTTTGGGCGTAAATACATATTGATTTTTAGGTGTTTGTTTAATATCATAAGCATACCAATTTACATATAAAGGAAAGATGGATATGGCGAAAAATGAAAAATTAACCATGGAAGAAATGATTGCGCGTGTGGACGCTGCAAAAAAAGCGAATCCGCTGGATTTGTCTTCGGACCAGGATTTGTCCATTGGTTTGATGAACCTTATATCATTGGAAGAACACTTCTTTTTCAGTGGCGCAAAAACGCAAAAGCCCGGGTTTTATGATTTGTTAAATACTACGCGCGAAATGCGTAAAGAATTGATGACGCGCATTGTCGATAAATCGGGGACCGATGGCAGCGAAGTTTGGTGTATATCTAAGCACTTGCTGGCGGCATCTATGCGTTTGATGGAGGTTGGTACCAAAGCGTTAGGTGCGGGGAACAAGGCGGACGCCGAAGATCTGTTCGCAAAAGCATACGATTTATATTCACTGTTCTGGGGGTTGAATATGCACCTGATTGATTTGGGTGGTGTTCATGAGCAGATTCCAGAATTTTACGAAGCGGTAATAGTTAAAAAAGAAGCCGACAAAAAAGACGAAAAAAAACCGGTAAATGCCGGCGAAAAAAAAGATGAAACATCAGCTGTAAAGCGCCTTGGGAAATGGGTTAAAAATAAAGTTAATTGTTGCATAGAATAATAAAAATGCCGGCAAATGCCGGTGTTTTTTATTTGACTTGGATAACAGTTGTGTAAAAATCAAATTATGAGGATTGATGTTGCGCTGGTAAATCTTGGATTGTTTGAATCGCGCAACCGCGCGGCAAATGCTGTGCGGGGTGGTGCGGTGTTCTATGGTGATGCGCAAATAACCAAGCCAAGTTTCGATGCGGAAAATCCCGATTTAATTTCTGTGCGGGGGGCGGTTATGCCATATGTTTCGCGCGGGGGATTAAAGTTGGAACACGCGATTGATACTTTCCATATTGATATGACGGGTCGCAATATGATTGACATTGGTTCATCCACCGGTGGCTTTTCGGATGTTGCATTGCGGCGCGGGGTCGCGCATATTGTCGCGGTTGATACCGGGACCGACCAAATGCATCAATCGTTGCGTGGTAACCCGAAAATAGAATTGCATGAACAGACCGATTTCCGGCATATAGACGATAAATTGATTGCGGGTGTTGATATTGCAACGATTGATGTATCGTTTATTTCAGTAACCAAGATACTTGATAAACTGGCGACTTTGCCGCGGTTGCGCGAAGTAGTGTGTCTGATTAAGCCACAATTTGAATGTGGTGCCGAATTATCTGCGCGGTTTCGTGGGGTTATACGCGATGAAGCTGTGCGTGCAGCCACGGTCGAAGATGTATGTGCGGCATTTCGTGAACACGGGTTTGAATGTCGTGGTGTCGTCCAGTCGCCGATTGCCGGTGGGTCGGGGAATATAGAGTTTTTAGCACATTTTGTTAAAAATCACTAACCGCTTGATTATTTGAAAATCGGTGGTTATAATAGGCGGGCGTTGCCCTAATAGTCTAGTGGTAAAACACGTCCTTGGTAAGGACGAGTCGCAAGTCCGATTCTTGCTTAGGGCACCACAAAAGTAAAAAGTTTTTTCGGGGGCGGGGCGGTGAAGTGTCTGACAAACACAGAGTTCCAAAACCCAGTTAAAAGTAATAAATGCGGGGTGGCACCGCGCAGAAATCTGCGCCCCTGCGGAATCTTAAAAAGGGTGCCAAAATCCATCTGATTTTTGCGCCCGATGTTAAAAAAGGGGTCAAAATGTTATCTTTGAAATCTAAATACAGAACGCACACATGCGGGGAATTAACCGCAAAAAATGTCGGTGAAACTGTAACTTTGTCGGGCTGGGTGCATCGTAAACGCGACCATGGTTCGCTGTTGTTTGTCGATTTGCGCGATAATTATGGTATTACCCAGATTGTGTTTGATGGCGGTAACGAGGCGTTGGAAAAAGTTCGCCCTGAATCCGTTATTCAAATTACTGGTACGGTTGTGGCGCGTGACGCATCACAAATTAATGATAAAATCCCAACCGGGGAAATCGAAATCCAGGCGCAATCGTGGAAGGTTTTAACCGCGGCGGAAACTCTGCCGTTCCAGGTGTTCGGTGATGATGATACCAGTGAGGAATTGCGCTATAAATATCGTTTCTTGGATTTGCGCCGTGAAAAATTGCACCACAATATTTTAATGCGCAATAAAATGGTAAAATGGATTCGTGATAAAATGTGGGATATGGGCTTTTCAGAATTTCAAACACCACTGCTTACCGCGGACAGTCCCGAAGGTGCGCGTTGCTTCCTTGTGCCATCGCGTTTGAATCACGGTAAATTCTATGCATTGCCCCAGGCACCCCAGATGTTCAAGCAATTGATTCAGGTGTCCGGTTTTGATCGCTATTTCCAAATTGCGCCGTGTTTCCGTGACGAAGATTTGCGTTCAGATCGTTTGCTGGAATTCTATCAATTGGATGTGGAAATGTCCTTTGTTGATTTGCCAGAAATTCACAAGGTTGGTGAAACGCTTATACCGGAAATGATAAAAACTTTTGCGCCGGACGCAAATGTATATCCGGAAATTCCGCATATTTCGTTTGACGAAGCAATGTTAAAATATGGTTCAGATAAACCTGATATGCGCAACCCGATTTTGATAAGTGATGTAACAGAGATATTCCGTGGTTCTGAATTTGGTATATTTGCAAACGCAATTGAAAATGGCGCGGTTGTTCGTGCGATTCCGGCACCAAACAGTGCCGATAAACCGCGTTCGTGGTTTGATAAATTGGGCGAATATGCAACCAAAGAATTGGGACTTGGTGGATTGGGATACATCGTATTTGCGGACGAAGCCAAAGGTCCAGTTGCGAAAAAGTTGGATGCGGCACGTGTTGCAAAACTGCATGAAATCGCGGGCGATAATGCGTCGTTGTTCTTTGTCTGTGATGAAGAAGAGGTCGCAGCCAAGGCCGCCGGTAAACTGCGTAACAAGTTGGGCGAAGATTTGGGATTGGTTAACCCGCGCGACTTTGCGTTGTGTTGGGTTGACAATTTCCCGTTCTTTGAACCAGACGAAGATCGTGGTGGTGCGCCAAAGTTCACGCATAACCCGTTCTCGTACCCGATTATTGATTCGGTCGAAGATTTAACAACACGTGATCCGTTTTCAATTAAGGCGGCGCAATTCGATATGGTTATAAACGGTATTGAAATGTGCAGTGGGGGACTTCGTAATTATAATCCAGAGGTTATGAAAAAGTGCTTTGATATTGCGGGCTATCCAATAGAAGCGGTTGAAAAGAACTTTTCCGCGCTGTATACCGCGTTCCAATATGGCGCACCACCGCACGGCGGGTTCGCGTTCGGTATCGACAGATTGATTTCTGAAATATTGGGTACCGGTGAAAGTTTACGTGAAACAGTTTTGTTCCCGGCGAACCAACGCGGTCAAGATTTGTTAATGGGTTCCCCGAACGAGGTTACCGAACAACAACTACGCGATGTCCATATTAAAATCAGGGATAAAAATTAATAAAAAAGCCGGCGGATGCCGGCTTTTTTAGTGGTTAGTGATTAGTATTGGTGGTTAGTTAATGATAATAAAAAAACACCGGCAAACACCGGTGTTTTTACTAATCACTATTCACTAACACTAATCACTAATACCTATCATGCGTTTTTACAAATTCACGCATATACGCCGGGTCAAATGTTTGCATAATTTCTGATAATGAATACACGCGTTCCCCAGATGGTGATATTTCGATATCAATTGGCGCTGGCTCTGGCGCCGTTCCGCGCAGTACCAGATAGATTTGTGCAGACATTTTTCCGTCATTAATTTGCACTGCGCCAGTTGCATCTGCGTGTGGCATTGATAATGTAAATGGTTCGGTTGTTTCAAAATTACCACGGTCGTATTTGCCGATTATATGTAACGATTTTAATCGGGTCTGGCCATCGTTCAGTGCGGTCCCCAGTGCAACTTCGGCATTTAATATATTTATGCTGTTTGCGGACGCAAAGAAATCATCAATCCCAAGTCCAAAAATGTATCCGCGTTCAAATGTTAAATCCATTGTGCCGTTTAAATTATATTTCAAATCATGTGCAATCATACCATTGGTTTTCATTTCTATATTGCCGGTAATATATGCATCGGCAACATTAAGCGGCATAAGTTCGTTAAGGATTTTTCCATGTGTTTCAAAGCGATTTAATTGTAACGATATATCGTAATCATTGCCATTGCGTTCAATTGTCGCCAATATATTTCCGCGATAATCATCAGATATTGAAAATACTTGGACATTTGGTTTTAATGAATATACAAAATTATTATAGTCTTTGGCATCAAACACCAATTTGTCCGCCGACAGTGATAATTTTATATCAACATCAAACGGCAGCATTATCGGGTGCATTGTTAAAAACGATTTTTGTTCAAAATGATCCATATAGTCTGATGATAAAAATGAATCAAGATTTAATACATCGGTCTTTAATGTAATTAAATCATCAACCATAGAACCAGTAAACACATGATTCGCAATATTGATTGTTAAATCGGATATCATACCATTTTTATATTCGCCCGATATTGTGTAAATATTGTCGCGCAGTGATTGTAAATCTATGTCCGGGAACCAGGTTTTAAAATTATTTCCATAGATATAAAAATAGTCGTTTTGTATCGCCATTTGCCATTTACCATCGTGTGGCTTAAAAACAACCGCGCCCGATTCCCACTCAAAATTACCAACTGCGTCCGCCATGGATTTTGGTAAAAATGGTAATTTTTTACCAAGCCAATCCAGGTTTTTATTTTTCGCAAATGTAAATTCAGGACGCATTTTATTGTCGCCGTCAATGGTTAATGTCCCGGCTGCATCATCAAAAGAAAAATTAACAATGCCACGTTTTCCAAACCGTAACGCATTTTTGCGAACAGTCGTGATGTCCGGCATTTTAATAGGCGCGATTGCCGTGATATTAAATTCATCGCCATTAACAGATAATGAACCATACATATTACCGTGGGTATATTCACTGCACTGCCACGCATTTGGGGTGCCACTGAATAAACACATTGTGTTTTTGCCGTGCATAGGCATTGTTACCATAATATCATGTGCGCCATTCGCATCAATTGTGCCGCCGTTAAAAGCAATATCATCCGCGATTATTGTTCCAATCTGTAATTTTTCATCGGTACCAATAGCATCAATTTTTACATGACTAAATATTCGGTCAAGAAAACGAATATTGCCATAAAAATCCAGTTTAAGATTAACCCCACGTAAAACTTTATTGGGTTCGGTTAAAAACGAAAAATCAAAATTCATATCATTGGCCTTTAAGTCCAAATCACGGCGGCCATCGGGATACAGGCGGATATTTCCCGACATATTATTGGCGTTTATATCTGTAAAATTAAATCCGACATTTCCATCCCATTCAAAGTTCATGGTTAAATCGACTGTTTCGTTTATTTTTGGTTCAGGAAATTCAAACCATTTATTCACATCGTCAGTTACCAGTGATATTTGTCCGCGGGCGGAACCGTCATCATATAATTGACCAACGATTTCCAGTTGATTGTTTTGATTACGAATAACAAATTCATCATTTTCAAATGTAACATCGTATTTATGTTGGTGGGTGCGTACGGTGCCGGTAAAACGCCCATTTTCTAAATCGCCACGAATAATTTCATAATCGTGATTGTGAAAGCGAACAATGGAATTATAGAAAATAATTTTCTTTCTGAAATTAATCGCGTTAAGATTTTTGACCGTAAAATTTGCGCCATATAATGAAATAGGACCAGTTAATTTAGCATCTTTTTTATTAAACACACTTAAAAGCGGAACAGAAAACATTGCAGAATGAATTGTTCCAAATGGTACGGTAATATCGCGTGCAACAATTGTTGTGCGCCCCAGCATACTGAAATTTACATCACCATTAAATTCCGCCGTTACCCCGGTTTGTTCGTATACAGCGGTTGCTAATTCTGGCTTCATAAAATTAAGGGTAATAGCAGGCGGAATAAATATCAGTGCAACAAAAGCCGCCGTCACGGCACCGATAAGTGTCCATGCGATTCTGCGCTTATATCTGGGCTTTAATGCCATGGGTAATATTCTCTCTTCCTGCTTGTAATTTGATTATAATAGATTATATTGTCTTTTGTGAATAAAAAAATGACGAAAAAAGTATTTAATCTTGAAAGTTCTTATGCCCCCATGGGGGATCAGCCAACCGCAATCAACGAACTTGTTGCGGGGGTGCGTGATGGTCGAAAAAATCAGGTCTTGCTTGGGGTGACGGGGTCTGGGAAAACTTTCACAATGGCGAATGTTATTGCGGAACTGGGGCGACCGGCGTTAATTATGGCACCGAACAAGATTTTGGCGGCGCAACTTTATACCGAAATGAAATCGTTCTTTCCCAATAATCATGTTGAATACTTTGTGTCGTATTATGATTATTACCAGCCCGAAGCGTATGTTCCCACCACCGACACATATATTGATAAAGATGCGTCTATAAACGACCAACTGGATCGTATGCGGCACAGTGCAACGCGCGCTATGTTAGAGGAACGCGATGTTATTGTTGTGTCGTCTGTATCGTGTATTTATGGACTTGGGTCGCCGGAACAATATTCCGGAATGAAGTTTGCATTACATACCGGCGATAAAATTGGTGTATCGGATGTTATGCATGCCTTGGTTGATATCCAGTATAAACGAAACGATTTGGCGTTCGACCGTGGAACTTTTCGCGTGCGTGGCGATACACTGGACATATTCCCGTCACATTCGATGGACAGGGGATGGAAATTATCTTTCTTTGGTGATGAAATTGACGAGATTTGGGAATTTGATACATTGACAGGTGCAAAACTTGGTAAACTTGACCGCATTGTTGTTTATCCGAATACGCACTATGCAACGCCTATGCCAAGCGTGTTACAGGCGATTGGTGAAATAAAAAATGATCTGGAAGAACGGTTGAAATATTTTCACGATAATATGAAGTATATCGAAGAACAGCGTCTGCGCGAACGCGTGAACTTTGATATTGAAATGATGGAATCAACCGGAACATGTCGCGGTGTTGAAAACTATTCGCGGTATTTGTCTGGACGCGCACCGGGTATGCCACCACCGACTTTGTTTGAATATTTACCACGCGATGCGGTGTTGTTTATTGATGAATCTCATGTAACTGTTCCACAAATTGGTGCTATGTCGCGCGGGGACAGGGCGCGTAAAGAAACACTGTCGCAATATGGTTTTCGTCTGCCGGCGTGTATCGATAATCGACCATTGACATTCGAAGAATGGGACAAACTGCGTCCGCAAACAATATTTGTGTCGGCAACACCGGCGGAATGGGAACTGACACAGTCCGGCGGAATTGTTTCGGAACAGGTTATTCGTCCGACAGGGCTGCTGGACCCGGTATGCGAAGTCCGCCCCACCGCGCACCAGGTTGATGATTTGTTGGATACATTAAAATCTATATCGGGACGTGCGCTGGTGACGACACTGACCAAAAAAATGGCGGAACAGTTGACAGATTACCTGAACGAAAACGGGGTGCGGGCGCGATATATGCACAGTGATATTGATACACTGGAACGTATTGATTTGTTGCGTGATTTGCGTATGGGTAAATACGATGTGCTGGTTGGAATTAATTTATTGCGCGAAGGGCTGGACGTGCCCGAATGTGAATTAGTCGCGATTATGGATGCGGATAAAGAAGGGTTCCTGCGGTCAACGCGTTCGCTGATTCAGACGATTGGTCGCGCGGCGCGAAACGCAAATGGTCGCGTGATTTTGTATGGCGATACAATAACTGATTCAATGCGGGCGGCGTTGGACGAGACCGCGCGCCGCCGTGAAAAGCAAATGGCATATAATACCGAACACGGCATTACACCACAAACTATTACCAAGGCGATATTTGACGAAGTTGGCGATATTGCGGAAAAGACCGATAAAGCGCGTCAATTTGTTTATACCAAGACCGGTGGTGTTATGGACGCGGAAAGCATTCGCGCCGAGATTAAAAAATTAACAAAAAAGATGCGCCAATCTGCCGAAGATTTAGAGTTTGAAAACGCCGCCGAATTGCGCGATACTATACACAAGTTGGAAGATGATTTATTATTATTGGAGTAGGGCTATGGAAAGTTCAAAGTGCAAAGTTCAAAGTGCAGATAAAGAGTTCGTATTAAAAAATGTTGAAGAAACGCGGGCGTTTGCACGCGAATTTGCAAAAACGCTGCGGGCGCCGGTAACGGTGGCTTTGCACGGCGACCTGGGCATGGGAAAGTCCGAGATTGCGCGCACAATAATTCAAACACTGCGCGGGGCGGACACAGTCGTCCCCAGCCCGACTTTTACAATTGTGCAAAGTTATGATGGTATTTCGCACTTTGATTTATATCGCATAAACGATGCATCTGAATTGGTGGAAATAGGGCTGCCGTACGCAATCGCGAACGACATTACATTGATAGAGTGGCCGGATATTGCGTCCGCCATGTTGCCCGAAAACACGATTCATTTATATATCACCGAACACGGCGACGGGCGGAAAATAGTTATAAAATAAACACCGGCATTTGCCGGTGTTTTTTATTGTTTTTTTAATAAACTTTGCACCGCAATTGGGAAATCAGATGCATGCGCCAGGTATGAACCCGAAACCAAATAATCTGCGCCCGCCGCCCAACAGAGCGGGGCGGTTTTATCATTTATGCCACCGTCCACAGAAATCTTGAAATGCAAATCATATTTTTTACGCGTTGCCGCCAAAACAGAAATTTTATGCAGGCACGCCGGTGAAAAATCTTGACCAGCGGCACCGGGGGTAACCGCCATCACCATTACTTCGTCCAGGTCCCGCAAAACAGGTTTTAATATGTCGGGCGATGTGTCCGGGTTCAGCGCAACCCCGGCACGCCGACCAGATGATTTTATCGTGCGTATCGCCGCGCGTACACCCGATGTATTTGTTGAAACAATAACTGTATCTGCGCCGGCGGCAATCGCGTCCGCCGCCCAGACGGACGGACTTTCCGTCATCAAATGCACATGCAGATGCGCCGTTGTTCGTTCGCGAATCTGACGAATTTGTTCGTTGCTGCCCGCAATCCGGTTCACATACAGACCGTCCATTATATCAACATGAATCATGCTTATTCCCGCCGCATCAAATGTCGTGTATGTCGTTGGATCGTTCATATTGAAACAAAGTGTACTGGGCATAATCGGAACAAAGGTACGCCGCTTTTTAGGTTTGCGATGGAATATCTTTAATATGCGGTCAATGCGAGTGTTTCTGCGTTCTGTATGTGCAATTATTTTTGCACGTTCAGATGCACTTTGGTTCCATATAAATTCGCCAAGTGCGCGCACAGATGCATCGTCATGAAAACTTTCGCACGGTAATCCAAACGCATTTGATACAAAATCAACAACACTGTTCGCGTCCGATGCACCACCTGTTATAATTATGTTTTGTGGTTTATATTTTTCAATCGCGTCCATAGCATTGTCGCGTATATCATTAATAATATCGTTCATATATTTTACAACGACATCGTTTATATCGGCACGCGAAAAATCGTACGCAATGTCCGCAGGCGTAAATCGGTCGGTCGGTCCGGGCAACATAGTAAATACCGCACGTTTTATCCGGTCTGCTTCGCCGAAACTGATATTTTGATCTTCGGCAATTTGTTGCGATATATTTGTGCCACCAATTTGTAATTTATAGTGCCATACCGGTCCACGATCCGTCCATATGGACGCAGATGTAAATTCAGCACCAAAATCAATAAATAATGTAACCGTTTTGGGTTTGCGAAATACAGCGTTTTGAACAAATTGTGGATCAAAAAATCCGTTTGTCTGTAAATGGGCGCGTCGCATAAATGTATTTACTTCGTTAATATTTGCGATTGGATAAAATATCGCACCAAATGCAGAAGCCAACTGGATATCAATATGGCCAATTGGGGTCAATAAATTACGAACCGTTGGTGTGTCGTATCGCAGTGGCACAATATGCAATGGCATATATTCATCGGGGGGGGTAATCTGGGATATCTGATTTCTTATATCGGCGGATGTGATGCGATGTCCACTTGACCAAACTTGGTTTTTTATTGCCAATTCGTAATACGATTCACCAAAATTTCCAGTAATATATGCATTATCAAAATGTTTGCCGATTTGAGATTCTAATTCGTCAACCACAGCCTTTATCGCGGAAACGGTATCAAAAGATTCCACCGTAAACATCGCAGATTTTACAATGCGTGCGCCATGCACACGATGTGCAATGCCATGAACAGCCGATGACCCAATGTCCAGACATAAAAAAGCAGAATTATTAAGATTCATTTTCTATTTTACCAATATTCGTGCGGAATCGCGCATGTCAATTACCCTGATGTCGCGTTCCAAAATATTCTGATTTTCATTTAATGATATTAATTCACGAAGCGATGCCAATGGATTATTTTCGGGTAACATAACCGTCATGCCATCAACAGTTATTATGTTCCAACGGCGGTTTTCAATCCATTCAAGATAATCAATCTTTTGCGCCAGTGGTTGTGCCGCCGCAGTAATTTCAGAAATATCATCGGGCAATGTTCCGCGAAATACAATTGCATCTGAATCACGCGTGGCAATCGGTGTTTCAACCGTTGTGCCATCCGCCGCCAGTGGATAAAAAGCAACCCCATCGGTCCATTGTGCCACGGCACGATGCAATTCGACCCGGACACGCAATGTTCCGTTTGGTAATCGCCGTGTTGCAGCATTACGAACAATTGGTACAGCCCTTATTCGATTATTTAATATTTCTAAATCCAGTGAACCCGTTGGCGCCCCAAGCCCCGCCGCGGCGGCTGTCTGGACCCCGGATAAATCACCGTCCGATGAATCAGATGTAATTGAAATATTATGGATTGTTGCCAAATTACCATGTCCCATACTAATCATAACTATACGGGTCGTGAAATATATGCCCAAAATAATGGCAACAATAAAATACACCCAAAACAAAAATGAACGTTTCATGGCAACAATTATATCATAAAATTACAGTATTACAAAAATTATATCGCACGCAGTAAATATCCGCGCCGGAACATACATCTGCGATATGCGCCAACAGATTTAGATGTCGCATTTCGTGGCACGGACATCAATGACCGCTGGCCAACATCCCGATATTCGTTCGACTGAAATGTAACCCACAGTCCATCCCAATTCGGCATCATACCACTTTGGTTCGGCGCCAAAAGTTTGGCCAAACGTGAACGCGGTTTGTACGAATTTTCTTTTAATCCCAAGCACGCCTTGTGATCACGGACGAATTGTTCGGTGGTAACAGCCTCGTTTTCCCAATTAAGAATAGTGGCATTATCAATGTTGCCACTGTTGACCGATGCGCACGCGCCAAGTAATAATAATACACCGATAATTTTCATTCTCATAATTCTTATTATAATTTAATTGCGTTCGGGGGGCAATAGTTTTTATAATGTGAAAAACAGGAAAAGGATTTTTATATGGCATTATCGGTTCAACAGTTCATAAAACTGGCAAATTATTATAATCAGACCGCAATACTAATGTCCGCAATCTGTGTCCAAAAAGGCGGCATACCGATTGAAAATTATTCTGGACGCATGTATGCGGCGGATGTTTTAGAATATATTGTTGAATATGCACGGCGGTTGCGTGCGGACGGGCGGATTAAAATTCCCGCCGATGTCGCACGCGCAATGGAACAATTTAATGCTCAATACGAACGGGTTAAGAATTTGACCACTCCGACCCAAAAACCGATTTATGAAATGTCGTTGGCGGAATTTGAAAAATTTATGAATATCTGATAAACAAGAGGGAAACAGATGAAAAAACATATTATCGATTTAATAAAACGTAAAGTGGTGATTGTATGTATGTGTGTCGGCATTATCGGTCTGACTGCGTGCCAAACACAAAATCAGAATCAAGATACCGAACCAGACTATGATACGGTTACTGTTATTAATAATTTGGTAATTGATGAAAATTCTGTTCCCATCTTTCCAAAAAAGGCGGCATTAACAACTGATACTGCGCGGCGCTTTTCAATCGAACTGCCAAAACGGTGCAGTGTTGATTGGAACAACCAAAGTGTTGTTTCAGTCGTGCCCGAAGAAAAGATAGAGGTCGTTCGCCTTAATACCGGCGATAAATTACCGGATTTAAAGGTTTCTGATTATGAATTCAAGAAATTAACTGTACGCGAAGCATTGGATAAATTGCTGGACGGAACAGATATTTCAGTCGAAGAAGATGGCGAATTAATTGAAAAAATATCCGGGACTATATCCACCGGAACATTAAGCGATGCGGTGGAATTAATGGCAAAAATGGGGCGCGTTTATTATTACTATGACGAAGCCGAAGGGGTAATACACCTGACTAACCGTGCAAAATGGTTAATCAAAATGCCAAAAAACGAAACAATAATAATGGCGTTGCTGGACGCTATGCACGGGGCGGATATGCGCAACTTGCTGGTGAATTGGGATGATAAAACAATTGTATTTGAAGGTAATTACCAAACCGAACGCGAAGTCGCGCGTATGATTGCCGATATTTCGTCTAAAAAATATATGTTGGCGTGGGATATTGATGTATATCGTGTTTATCCGCGTACGGACAATCCGATTATTTGGATGAACCTGTTCCCGGCGTTTGGTGATAAAAATATAAAAATGTCAATACCAGGTGTCGTTGGAAGAGCGGTTGTTGTGGGACCTGAAATCAATACAAAAACTTTACAGGAATTTTTGTATCAACAATCTAATGTTGTCCTTATATCCCAGGGGACATTTGCTATTCCAAACGGATGGCAATCGCGGTTTGATATTGGTCAATGTGGCAAGGAAGATCGTCTGGAAACAGACCTGACTATTGGCGCAACGGCGACATACGGCGATTATGGCGGATTGAATAAAATTGACGCGAAAATTGTTTTGCGGACATCAAATGGCGAATTGTCTTCGTTCACAATTCCGTCCAGTGTTGGTGATAACTATGTAATTGTCGGTATTCCAACACATGCGTTTGTAACAACACCGGAAACACTGATAAGCCCGTTCGCAGAATTGGTTGTGTTTATGTCGCCGCGGTTAATATCTGTTGTTGATCCGGCAACGATTGAATCAACCCCGCGTGAAATGCTGGTTGGTGATGCATTGCGGGCTTTTTTAAATGACTAAGGGATAAAAATAATGTTGTTTTCAAAACTGGAAAAAAAAGTTGCATTTAGATATCTGGCCATGAAAAAGCGCGGATTTGGTTCCGTGGTGTCATGGGTGTCGTTAATTGGCATTATGCTGGGGGTGGCGACACTTATTGTCGTGATGTCCGTTATGGGTGGGTTCCATGATACACTTTTGTCGCGTATTGTTGGTATGAATGGTCATGTTGTTGTTTATCACCAAGACGGGGCAATAAAGGACTATGATTTCCTTATTGAAAAAATGGCGCAAAATAAAATAGTCAGTTCGCATACAACATCCATAGTGCCAATTGCCGAAGGTCAAGTTATGGCAACTGCAAATGGTAATAATACAGGCGCGATGATTCGTGGTATTCGTATGTCTGATTTGGCGGCAAAGTCTGGAACGGGTACGCGTATTTATGGTAAACCACTGGACGCGATTGCCGATGGCGAATTGGTTGCGGGTTCATCGCTTACACGTGCATTAAATGTTACAATGGGCGATAATATTTCACTTGTTTCGGCAAATGGGGCAACACCAACACCGTTTGGTACAATGCCGCGCATTATGGCGTATCCAGTTATGGCATCGTTCTTTATGGGAATGTATGAATATGATTCAGGCTATATTTTTATGCCATTGGAAACGGCACAGAAATATTTAAATATTGGCGATGCAGTTACACATATTGATTTGTTCCTTAAAAATCCAGATGATACAACCCGGGTTTTGGATGCGTTGGTGCGCCTGTTGCCGGATGGGTTTGTTGTGCGGGATTGGCGCGATTTAAATCGTGGATTTGTTGGTGCGTTACAGGTCGAATCAAATGTGATGTTTTTGATTTTAATGTTAATAGTAATTGTCGCTGCGTTTAATATTGTGTCGTCCTTGGTTATGTTGGTCAAGGATAAGAATAAAGATATCGCTGTCCTGCGCACGTTTGGTGTGTCGCGCAAATCTATGATGAAAATATTTATTTTGTCCGGAACCAGTATCGGCGTTATTGGCGCATTTATTGGTATGGTTTTGGGGATTATTGTCGCTATTTATGTTGAGCCAATTCGTCAGTTCTTTCAGTGGGCAACGGGACGCGATTTATTCCCATCGGAATTATATTATTTATCTGAATTACCGTCCAAGTTAGTTGCAAGTCAGGTCATAGGTATTGTCGTGTTGGCAATTGCGCTGGCATTTCTTGCAACACTTTATCCTGCGTGGAAGGCGGCAAATACAGATCCGGTTGATGTATTAAGAAATGAATAAGGATAAGATATGGCTGGTATTTTAAATTCTTTATCACGGGTAAATCGTGGCGATATTGTTATGTCGGTGCGCGATATTAAAAAAACTTTTGTCGAAGGTGGTCAGCCGTTGCATATTCTGCGCGGTGGCGGCTTCAATTTGCACCGTGGGGAAATTATTGCGCTGGTCGGTCCATCGGGGTCGGGTAAATCAACACTGTTGCAGTGTGTTGGGTTGCTGGATAAACCTACATCCGGCAGCATTATTATCGCCGGTACCCCTGTTCATAAAATGAGTGAAGATTCCCGTACAATTATTCGCCGGAAAAAGATAGGATTTGTATATCAGCGACATAATTTACTGTCGGACTTTACGGCGGTTGAAAATGTTGTGTTGCCAATGCTGGCAAATGGTGTTGATGAAGAAATTGCTCAAAAACGCGCAATGAAATTATTGCGTGCGGCGGGTGTAGCGCACAGGGCGGAACATTTACCTGGTGAAATGTCCGGCGGGGAACAGCAACGCACAGCGGTTGCACGCGCATTGGCAAACGAACCTGAAATATTATTGGCGGATGAACCAACGGGCAGCCTGGACCCGGCACATGCAACGGCGGTATTTGACCAATTGTTGGCTTTGGTACGAAAAAATAATATGGCGATGCTGTTCGTGACACACGATATGGGATTGGCAAATCGCGCCGATAAAAAAATTACCATTGCAAATGGTATTGTAAAATAGTTAAAATATAACAAGAGTTAAAAGAGCCCAAGAGGAGAGAGAAAATGAAAAAACAGACCAGAAAAACAAAAACACAAAATACAAAAATGGCAGTCGCAATGACGCGTGCGGTGGTTGTGCATAATCGCCGGCAACGTTTTTGGGGAATTGTTGCGTTGGCTGGTCTGTTTTTTTGTGGGCTGTTTGTCGGAATGGCTATTAATAAACCAACCAATACAATATGTCCAGAAAGTTCTGTTGTTGCGCCGTCAGAAACTGAAATTGTCGCGATTTCTGAACCACAAAGTGTATGTGCAGAAATAGAACGGTTGTTGTCACGTCATTTGCCAGTGGCATCGGATGATGTTGATGATCGTATTGAACGGGCAAAAATATACGCATCGATGGCTGAACGTGGATGTCCTGAAAATGCCAATGCGTATGTCGAGTTGGCTCGTCAGGAACTGGATATTGCGCGTGCAATCGAAGATGATGAATTTGATCACGAAGAAACAATAGAAGTTGTCGAAACTTATAAACGGCTTAATATGCAGGCGGCCGCCGAAGAGATTTTTGAAAAAGCAAAAAAATTAACTAACCCGGCAATCGACTTTATATTGCAGGTTGAAAAAATTATTAATGAATAACCATCGGGGGCGGATATGAAATTATCAATATTATTTGCGGGAATCGTATTGTGTACAGGTGTTGCATTTGCAGATGATGCGACTGTGCAGAATATTACCGAACGCAGAACTTGTGCCGAAGTAAAATCTGATATTGATGCTTTGTCCGCAATGGAAAAATTGGATGATGTTAATGCAGAAAAATTAAAGCAATTACAGGTGCATTATCGGGCAAATTGTTTACCTAAATCAATTGGTCGGCGAACGGTTGCGCGAAATATTCCTGTTATTGTGAAAAATGTTGAATCAACCGCATCAACAACAACCCCAGATGCATTAAGCGAATATTTAGCAAACAAAAAATCTAATTGCGATAAATTGAATTCCGAAATTGAAAAATTGGAAAAAGACGATTCAAAATCAGATATGTTGGCATCTATGCGTGGCGTATATGAAATGGATTGCACTGAAAAGTCAGGGGCGGCAACCGCGGTGGCAACCGAAAAGACCGATGAACAATGGGCGGCTGAATATGATGCTAATTTGGCGGCGGGGCTTTGCGGGGACGGGACGAAACCGAATAAGTATGGTTGTTGTACAGACGAAACATTTAAAGATATGGGAAATTTGGTATTTGCGTGCTGTCCAAAATCTGGGGGAGATTGTTTCCCGCCGATAACATCGGTAAAATAGG
>CAMVKK010000002.1 GCA_947168075.1 uncultured Alphaproteobacteria bacterium | reverse complement strand
CATACGCGATTGTGGTTGGTGACTGGAGTTCAGACGTGTGCTCTTCCGATCTGTTACCGAACTGTGTTGATTTTGGTGTGCTGTCCGGACCCCAGTTCGCAGCCGAGGTTGCGCGTGGTGTTCCCACCGGGTCGACTTTGGCGGGCACGGAAATAGCACGGCGGGCAGGGCACGAAATACTTAACAAACTTTATTTAAGCGACAGTGATGATGTTGTTGGTGTACAAATGTGCGGTGTTGGAAAAAACGCGGTAGCACTTATTGCGGGATATAATTTTATTGCATCCGCCGGTGAAAATGAACGCGCAATGATATTCACGCGTGCCTGGGGCGAGGTGGTACAACTTGGGCAAAAGATGGGCGCGCACGTTGAAACATTTTTGGATTTGTGTGGGGTGGGGGACTTGTTTTTATCTGCGACATCGGAAACCAGTCGCAATTTTTCGGGCGGTATGGCAATTGCCCGCGGTGAACAAATCGTTGGTACAGTAGAGGGAATATCGGCACTGGGTGGCATAATTGCCCGCGCTGAACGGTTGGGTGTTCCAACCCAAATGTTATGCGAAATGCGCAATAAAATGAAATTATAAAAAACGATCTATGGGACGTTCCCGACCGACCACGCGTACGTTGTGCGTGCGGGAATTACAGGTCTTTTTTATTTTCAAAATTTATAACGATTTGCTTTTGTTCATATTTATGATAAAATTGGAATTGAATCCAATGGGAATTGGGTTCGGGCTGTGGTAAGCCTGCAAAAATCCGGTGCAAAAGCATCGTAATCTGATGTTTGCGGTGCCTTTTGCATCGTTATCATCCCTGATTGTTGTACGGTCGGGGAATAGACTTGATTTTTGGTCTTTACCACTCCCCGACCGCCAATTCTATTGGCGGTTAAATTTTTATAACAAGGGGATAATATGTTGTTTATTTATGTGATATTTATTGCGGGTGTGTTGCTGGGTGCAAGTTTGGTTGTTGTACATAAAATCAAGTCTAAAAATGATGCAGAAATTAAAAAAATTGTTTCTAAAATGTTTTCTGATTTGCCCAAAGAAACAAGATATGAAATGTTGATGCAAACATATAATGCATTAAAAACACATTTATTGTTCTTGGAACAAAAAGTCGATAATGTGCGACAATTTGCAGAAATAGACAAAATTAAGCGCAACATGAAAATAATATTAAATGAATGCCAAAAATTAGAAAAAAAATAAAAATACCGGCATTTGCCGGTGTTTTTATTGGTTCTTTTTGCGTCTAAATTCGTCCAGGGATACAATGCGTTTATCGTCGGGGACTGTACCGGGTTTTTCATCCAACGGCAATTCCATGTCGTTGTCGGGTGCGTTGGAAGGTGATTTTGGATGAAATGATAAAATGAAATCGGTCGATGGATCCTTGAATTCCACCAGTGCGGAAAACGGCACGCGAATGAAAAACGGCCGTCCGTCAAATGTTAATTGCACGCCAAATTCCCGGTCGGACACGTTCAGGTTATTGTATGAATACTGCAATACAATCGTCATTATATCCGGGTACCGCATGCGCAAGAAATCCGGCAAAACAACCCCCGGATCGCGTGTTTTAAATGTGATGAAAAAGTGTGTCCCGTCCCCCAGGCCGTTTACCTGGGCATAAATTAATGCCTCTTTTACAACTGATTTAAGTGCGTTGTCCAATAATTCTTGATAATTTATTTTACCCATTTTCATATCCATTACGAAATCAGTATATTACTTATTTCGCCATCCATGCAAGAAACAAATACAGCGTTTGGCACATCGCGAAAAATATCAATGTCCAGTCCAGTTGCCCAAACCTGGGCATCAGATTCACCTAATTCCGTGAACAGTTTTTTGCGCGCATCTGTGTCCAAATGTGCCGCCGCTTCGTCCAATAAAATAAACGGATGACGATTTGTGCGTGTGTGTAAAAGTTTTGCATGTGCCAATATTAATTCCATTAATACGGTTTTTTGTTGACCCGTACTGGTCAAATGCGCGGGCAGGGCGAGTTTTTTATTAAACACGCCAAAGTCCGATTTGTGCACGCCATCAATTACCATTTTGTCGGCAACAATTTCGCGTGTATGCGCCAGGTATTCGCGATATGAACGTTCCACATCACCGGCTGTGCGACCGTCTATTAGCATTTGTTCCAACATGCCGGACACAGATACCGCACAATTATTCAGAAAATAATTTAATTCACCGGCATATTTTATACGTGCATCGGCAATTGCGGTTGCCACTGCGGCAATTTGGTCATCCAGTACATCAACCAAACGCATATCGCGCCCTGATTTTAATGCAAATGCGCGTTCAGATAATAATTTAGAAAAACGTGCAACACGTCCGACATGGGTGGAATCAAAACTGGATACCAATCGGTCAAAAAATGCACGCCGGTCGGCGGCGGAATCGACAAACAATCTGTCTTCGCGGGAGGTAATCCATACCATGGGTAACATGGACGCCAATTCAGCCAATGGTGCATTATCGCCGTCTATTTTCGCATGGCGGTTTGTGTCACCAGAATCAAATGATACCGTCAATTCTGTATCATCGGATAATGTTGCAAACACAGAAAAACCACCATTGCCATTAAAACGCGCAATGTCCGACATTTGTGCGCCACGCATGCCACGATCGCCAGATAAAATAGACAAAGATTCCAAAATTGCTGTTTTTCCAGCACCGTTCGGGCCGGTAATAATTACATTGTGCCGACCGTGGGTTTTAATCCGACACATAGTATGATTACGAAAATCGGTAAGCACAAGCGTTTCAATCATGATAAAGATGGAGGCCAGGGTCGGAATCGAACCGGCATACAAGGATTTGCAGTCCTCTGCATAACCACTCTGCCACCTGGCCTTTAATTGTGTTCCAATCCTAGACAAAAAAATATTGTAATTCAACATAAAAATTGCTATTGTATTTCCATAGACCTTGTGTGAGAGAGATTTTATGAAAAACATTTTGATTTTATTAGGATTTTTACCCGCTGTCGCATATGCGGCTGATGACTGTGCGAATATGAGAAATGTGCCGGAACGGGTGCTGACTATATCCGAAGTTGTCGATATGGGACTGTGCCGGAACCCCCAGACCGCCGCTGCATACGCATCATTGCGGGCGGCACATTTTGATAAAAACGCGGCATATTCTGCCTATTTGCCGTCTGTTAATTTGAATGCCAGTGCCGGTCGGGATTACTACAACAAAAATTGGGATAATTGGGGTTATGGTGCATCACTTTCTGCATCGTATTTATTGTTTGATTTCGGAAAACGTTCGTCCGATATGGCGGCGACAATTGCAACATATCGCGCAACAGGATTTGATTATGACGAAACGGTGCAAAATTATGTATATGGCGTAATTGGTGCATACTATGGTTTATTGAATGCGGATGCTGATGTGAAAAGTGCGACATCTGCGCGTGATGTGGCGCAAACAGCACATGATACGGCCAAGAAAAAATATTCCGCTGGTGCTGTTGCACGCGCCGATGTGTTAAAGGCGGAAACCACATTGGCCAGTCGTGATTTGGATTTGGAACGTGCAAAAAATAATCGTGAAATAGCACGGGGAAAATTGTTAACTCAACTGTCTTTCCCCGCAGACCAGGAAATCACTATTGCCGATATGGAATCAACATACGGCAGTGATACCGATATGAAAAGCATTGACGATTTGATTGCGGTTGCACAAAAACAACGCCCTGATTTACTGCGCGCAAATGCGAAAAAAGATGCCGCGTGGAATCGGCGTAATTCGGCATTTTTGAAAAATTTACCATCTGTATCTTTGACGGGGCAATTGGGGTGGAACGATGACCATTTGTCCGGGGTGTTTACCCCCGATTCGCAACAAATAAGTGGTTCAATTGGAATTCGGGCATCTATGCCTATATTCGCAGGTTTTGCAAATTTGTATGGTGTACGTTCGGCAACCGCAAGTTACGAGAGTGCAAAAGAGCAGGAACGCAACACGTCAAATGCGGCTATGTTGGACGTTTATACCGCATATCAAAATTATAAAACTGCGCGCACGGTTTTGACCCAGACGGAAACTTTGTTGAAATCTGCGACTGAATCCGAGCGGGTGACAAGCGGTATGTATAAAGTAGGGCGCGCAACAATGCTTGATTGGCAAACTTCGCAATCGGAATTACTGGACGCGCAAAAGCAAAATAATGCGGCAAAATATGATTTGTATATCAAACGTGCGGCGGTTGCGCTGGCCATCGGTGATATCAAGGTTGAATTAGAAAACAAAGGAAATAAATAATGGCACAAACAGAACCTGTGGTAAATGCTGTAAAACGCCCGTCATTAATTCGGCGTGTATGGTCGTGGATTTGGCGCAAAAAGTGGTGGATAATAATAATTGTAATCGCTGCGGTTGGTGCACACTTGATTTGGGGTGGGGCTAAAAAGGCAGCCAAACAGGAATATTCAACCGTTGAAATTATTCGTGGCGATATGCGCCAGATTGTAAGCGCAACCGGTGAAATTCAGCCCGTAAATACCGTTAATGTTGGCTCGCAGGTGTCTGGTACAATTGATGCGATATATGTGGACTATAATTCCAAGGTTAAAAAGGGCGATATTTTATTGACTATTGAACCGTCTGTGTTAGAGGCCCAGGTGCGCGAAGCCGAAGCCGCCCTTAGCAGTGCTAAATCAAAACGCAACTATGCAAAAAGTGAATATGAACGTAACAAAATGTTGTATGCGTCTGACTTTATTTCCCGCGCAGAAAAAGAACAATCGCAAACCACATATGAACAAGCCGAACAGGAAGTTGTTCGTATGCAATCGCAATATGAACGCGCAAAAACTAATTTGGGATATGCAACGATTTCTTCGCCAGTTGACGGCACCGTTATTTCGCGCAAGGTTGATGTCGGGCAAACCGTTGCGGCATCGTTCCAAACACCCGACCTTTTCGAAATTGCCGAAGACTTATCAAAAATGCAAATTGAAACATCTGTGTCCGAAGCGGATATTGGAGTTGTCAAAGAAGGTCAACGCGTTACATTTACCGTTGATGCGTATCCAACCAAGACTTTCGAAGGGCGCGTGCATCAAATTCGCCTTTCGCCGACAACAACATCAAATGTTGTCGTTTATACCGTTGTAATAGAGGTGGATAACAGTGATTTATCTTTGATGCCGGGGATGACCGCGTTTGTAACGATTATTGTTGACGAACGGTTCAATACTTTCAAGGTTCAAAACTCCGCATTTTTGGTGCGTAATTTTGATAATTTTGGGGTTGAAACAAATGGCGCAACCCCAGCGACCCATTTGGCAATAATGCGTGATGGAAAAATAACATTTGTTGAATATACCAAGGGGTTAGTTGGTGCCACCGAAACAGAAATTGTATCGGACAATATCGCCGAAGGTGATAAAGTAGTTGTCGGCAAATTTGGCGCATCCGCCAAGAAATCGGGTGGTAATGGTCGACCGGGTGGGGCGCCTGGATCGGGCGGCGGGCGTCCACCAATGTAAAGATTAGGCTATGAAAAAAACTGAAAATGTTATTTTGATGAAAAAAATCTGTAAAAGTTTCCCACTGGAAATAGGGGGTGTTCAGCAGGTTTTATTTGATATAGATATCAGTATTGATGCCGGTGAATTTGTTGCAATTATGGGACCATCGGGTTCTGGTAAGTCAACATGCATGAATATAATTGGTGCGCTGGATTCTGCAACATCAGGTGTGTATGAATTGTACGGTCGTGATATTACGACAATGAATGCAGACGAATTGGCGCGTGTTCGTAATGAATTTATCGGATTCGTTTTTCAGAATTTTAATTTATTGCCTAAACGCAGTGTGTTGGACAACGTAATGTTGCCGTTAATGTATCGCGGTCTGGTTATGGATGACCGTATTCGTCGTGCACGTGAAATGCTAAAATTAGTTGGGTTGGAAAAGTTTGAAACATACTTACCAACGCAATTGTCGGGCGGAATGAAACAGCGCGTGGCAATCGCGCGTGCATTGGCGGGTGACCCTAAATTAATTTTGGCGGACGAACCGACGGGGGCGTTGGATTCCAAAATGGGTAACGAGATATTAAAATTCTTTAATAAATTGAACAAGGATTTGGGAATTACGATTGTTATGATTACTCACGAATTTGATATTGCCAGTTATGCAAACCGTATTATTCATATTTATGATGGCCATATTGCGTATGATGGACCGGTGCCGAAATCAGAAACTGTTTTGACCAAATCCGAACAAAAGGTGCATGCAAAATGACCTTTAACGACATTTTAAAAGAATCGTGGCTGTCAATCAGCGGAAACAAAATTCGTTCGTTTCTGACGGTGTTGGGTATTGTTATTGGTGTTATGGCGGTTGTGATAATGGTTGCGGTCGGTGAAACGGTGGAAAAGTCGATTACCGACCAATTTTCTTCCTTGGGAACGAATACCATTATGATTCGTGCCGGTGTTGCGCGTATGGGTGGCGTGCGTACGGGGAATATGCAAACATTGACTATTCAGGATGCAGAATATATTGCGCAATTGCCCGATGTCGCGGCGATAAGCCCGGTTCAAACCAGTGGTGCCCAGGTTGTGTATGGAAATAAAAATTTATCCACATCAATGATGGGGGTTTACCCGGGATATACAGATGTTCAGAATATAGAGGTTGAATATGGTACATTTTTTAACTTTGCCGCCGTGCGTAATGCGGCAACCTATGCTGTAATCGGACCAGAAACAGCCGAAGAATTAGGAATGCCTAAAAACCCGGTTGGTCAGACTATTCGTGTGCAAAATACCCCGTTGACTATTATTGGTGTAACCAAGGCCAAGGGCGATTCCGCAATGGGATCGTTGGATGATATGCTGCTTATACCGATATCGACACTTAAAAAAAGAATCCAGGGCAGCCGTTTTCCAAATTCGGTTCAGATGATTACACTAAAATTATATCCGGATGCCGATAATAATATGGTGATAGAGCAAATTACAGAAATATTGCGTGAACGGCATAATTTGAAAGACGGGGTCGAAGATGATTTTCAAATTATGGATATGAAACAGATTATGGAAACAATGACGACCGTGACCGGGTATTTGAAATTATTGCTAATCGCGATTGCGGCGGTGTCGTTATTGGTTGGTGCAATTGGTATTATGAACATGATGTTGGTGTCGGTCGCGGAACGCACACGTGAAATCGGTATACGAAAGGCGATTGGTGCGCGCGAAAAACAGATTATTATTCAATTCTTGTCTGAATCCATTTTGATATCATTTATTGGTTCAATGGCCGGGTTGGTTTTAGGTGTTGGATTGTCCCAGGGGGTGGGGCGATTTATATTGGGATATAATGTTCCGTTTTCGCTGTGGCCGGTAATTTTGTCTGTAACTGTTGCGGTGGTGGTGGGACTGGCGTCCGGTGTTGTGCCGGCATTAAAGGCCGCCAAATTAAACCCGATTGACAGTTTAAGATACGAATAAAAACACCGGCATTTGCCGGTGTTTTTTTATTTCTTTTCGCCCGTTAATGCGTCAAAGTTTTCCCGGCCAACGGTGATAATTTCATTTTCATATTTCGGGGTCGATTGCTTCCGTATTTCCGCCGTCCAATATGCCGCGCCATCATTGTCACGTATGGCATATAATTTATTATCCGTGCCAACAACGAAAATTACATCACCGGCAATAACAAATGGTTCGGACGTACTAAGTGCCACACACCACTTTTTTGTGCCCGATGCAGCGTTTATTTTGCAAAATGCATCACCCAGTCCGCCGACATAGATATTTGCACCACGAATCACAATTGGCGACACAATATCAACCACCGATGCACCACCGGTCATATTGCTGGGGCGGTAAATGTCCGCGACCCATACTATTTGACGATTTGATGTATTTATCTTTATCAATTCGCCGGTCGTTAATCCCGCATAAAGGTATTTGCCACTGCATACAGGTTTGGCATCGTTTTTAACAGAATTGCTGGTTGGAAATCCGGAAAATATTTTACGGTCGCCGTCCCATATTGTGTTGGACGAATCTTGGGTATACGGGCAATCTGTTTTTTCCATTTCAAATGCCGCGTCCGGTAAAGATGCGATTTTTTCATCTGTCATTTTAACCGTTGTCGTATCAAAAATCGATGTGCGTTTACCAGGCAATATCGGGTCGTGCTTATCACACGCCGAAAGCGCAGCCAAACAAATTAACACGCAAAAAACAGCATTATTACGCATAGGATTTATTTCCCCGCCCTTAACATTTGCGCCGTACCGGTGATAGATGCGGGCGCATTTTTATCGTTAATGATTTTATCCAACCATTTATTCGCCGTGTCCCTATCGCCCACCGACAAATACTTTTGTGCAATGGTTAAACACGCAGTATAATAAAACGGTGATGATTTTGTATTAAGTGGCATAAGGTATTTTTCAACATCTGCGGCACTCATTTCATCGCCACGAATTCCAACCACATGCAACCGCGCCAAATCACGAAAATCACGTGTGTCGCCATCGTTTGCTAACTTTTCAATTTTTGCGACATCGTTGGTCAGCAGGTATGATTGGAACAGTGCCAAATCAGCGGTTGCACCCGATGTGTTTTCACCAATCGCCGCAAGTGCCGTCGCATCGACATTTTCCACCGCCGTTTCATAATTTATTGCACGGGCAATTTGACGCGCACGATATTCGCGAATACCAATCTGGACCCCGGTAACCGCAATCATGATGACCAGCGCCGCCGCCACCATTTGACGATAATATTTTTTAATAAATTCGGTTGTTTTGTCGTTGTTGACTTCTTCCCAAACCTCGCGATAAAGGGCATCTTGGGCATACTCTTCGCGGGTTTTCTTTTCTTTTGGTTTTAGATTTTTATTTCTTTGTAACATATTGGCCATCTGATATCTCCTGTGTCGTTATGCCCCTTGATAAATCTTATTTTATTGCTATACTATAAAAGTTATGAAAAAGCAAATCAAGAACACATTACCGGCAACACAAAATACCAGTATCATTGCCGCCCGTGGGGTCAGTGATGAAAACGGGTTGGCGCAATATATCCAAACAATACAAAAAATCCCTGTTCTGTCCGCCGAAGAAGAATATGAATATGCAACCAAATGGACACAAAGCGGGGACAGTGCCGCCGCCGAAAAATTGGTGGCCAGCCACCTGCGCCTGGTCGTGTCGGTGGCATATGATTTCAAAAATTATGGCGTGCCAATGGGCGAATTGATTGCCAGTGGTAATATGGGACTGATGCAGGCTTTACAGAAATTTGACCCGGAAAAAGGGTTCCGTTTTTCTACATACGCGATGTTCTGGATCAAGGCGGAAATATACGAAACCATACTTAATAATTGGTCGATTGTAAAAATCGGGACTTCGGCGAACCAGAAACGCGTGTTCTTTAATCTGGCGCGGGCAAAACGTGCGCTGGGCATTATGGACAACAGTATGTCCGATGAACAAACTAAACAGGTTGCTGAATACCTTTCTGTGCCGGAAAGTGATGTTAAACGCATGGCAACACGGGTTTCGGCGCGTGATGTGTCGCTTAATGCGCCGATGCGTGGTGACGAAGATTCGTTGGATATTTTATCAAATATGTCAGATGGTCGCGAAAGTATTGCCGACACAGTTGAAAAAATGGAAATTCGCCGTATGGGTTATGATTTATTAAAAAAACACCTGGCGGCGTTGCCTGAACGCGACCGCGAGATATTAAAGGCCCGTCGTTTGACCGAACCTGCATTAACGCTGGAAGCGTTGGCACAAAAATACAATATTTCACGTGAACGCGTCCGCCAAATCGAAGAACGGGCATTTAATAAATTGCGTGATGCTATTTTGAAAGAGACTAATGGATAAAATATGAAAACCAGTTTTTTTGCTATTGCATTATTTGCCACAACAATTGCATCTGCGTTCGCAGAACCAATTGAATATGAAAATGGTGGTTTTCGGGCGCGCGTGTCTGGGTATGGAAACCTGGGGTTGATAGAGCCGAACTTTGCGCTAAATAATGCCACAGAAATTGTCGATTGGTCTGTGCGTGGGCAAATGACATACGATATAAACGATGTTCACAGATTAGGTTTTGTATATTCTATTAATGACCATGGTGTTGATGAAAAGCACTATGCGCACGATTTATTTGCGCTGTACCAGGTCAAAGACTATGGTCGGGTCGAGGTTGGTATAACAGAAAGTGTTGCAGAAAAATTGGGATTGGGATTGCCCGATGTCGGTGGATTACGGGTAAATGAACATCCATTGTTCTATAAAGAAATTAAACCACATGGTCCGGTTATAACGGATACTGTATTGGCGAATTGTGATACATCGTTGCGTTTAAATGTTGTATCGGCAAAAATAAATGATGCGCAATACGGTTTGTCGGTATCTGGGTTGTCAGACGGATATAAATACGCGATTGATGGCGGAATTAAAATTCGCCGTCCAAATGGTAAAACAAAAACGGCTTATTCATTTGGGGCATCGTTCACAATGTCGCCGGACGATATGGATACAATGGCGTATGCGCCGCATGTAACCGCGGATTGGCGGGCGCAATTGTCGGCGGCGGTAAATGTCCAGTATAACAGTTGGATTTTCGGCATTAATTCGCGGGTGATATACGATAAAAATCCGGTTGGTATTGTGTCGGACGGTTTTGCGATTGGCACCGGGGTCAGTTATGATTTGTTGAAATACAGCGTGTCTTTGACATATTTATTGTCTGATACTGGGGTGTGGCAACACGATATAGACGACTATGTTGATCACACTGTATTGGGATCATTCCGGTATAAATACAGTGAATATGTTGACGGGTGGATTTCAGTTGGGTTAACAACAAAAACACCATTTGTTTCGGCTGGTATCAGGTTAGAATTTTAATTAAAAAACACCGGCATTTGCCGGCGTTTTTTGTATTTATTCTGCGTATTATTGTAATTCCGCAATTAAATTATTCAAACGTTCAACTGTTTCGGTATCGTTCAACGCCATTGCAATTGTTCGTGCCGATTCCAGATCATTTAACGATGCCTGGGTATTACCCATTTGCAGATTTAACGCCGCAGATTTTTCAAAATACGACATAGCGTTTGATGACATTAATTCGCGTTCATCAGATGTGGCTGCGCCCTGAATCTGTTCGGAAATTACACGCACAGCGGCGGAATAGTCCGCAATCGCCGATGCATAGTCACCGATAGCTGTGTACGCTTCGGCACGTTCTGCATAAACAGATGGGTTAACAATGCCATCCGGACGCGCCAACGAATTTGTATAGTCCGCAATCGCACCATCCCAATTCTTTAACCAAAGGTTCAATTGACCGCGTTTCGCATATAAATCGCGCAGTTGTAAAATATCTTCGTCCGTGGTTGCCCGCGCCGCCAACGCATTATTAATGTCAGCCAACGCCGCATCATAATTTTCCAGGCGCATATTTAACAACGCACGATCGTAATATGCCACGGAACTGGTCTGATTTAAATCCAGTGCGGCATTGAAATCGTCCAATGCGCCGGCATAATTTGCGGTCTGCATATATGCTTCGCCCCGCAGAACATACATATCAACGGTCGGGTTACCCGCATCAATTGCGGTTGTTAAATCTTCGATTGCACCTTCGGCATCACCGGATAATAATTTTGTTTTGCCGGCTTCGTAATAATCAGATGCCTGCATTAATGCTTCTTCGGAAATATTTGCCGAATTATTTAATGGCACACGATGATTCAAAACACCATGGCTGCGACCTAAAATATAAAAAGTCGCCGCAATAAAGAACAAAATTATAAACCAATAAACATAAATCGAAAACGACCATGGATTATACTGCTTTTTAACCGCAGGGCGTGCCAATGGCGCAGTTTTCGCGGTGTTAACAGATTTCGTTGCGTGTGTTTTGGTGGTTTTTTTCATGTAAATCTCCCTTCCTTGTTAATACAATCTTAGAAAGATTTTAAAATCAGGTCAATTGTTTTCTGATTTATTTCACGAATTTTTCCGACCGGAATATTTCCCAAATCAATTTTTCCAAACGATATGCGATGCAATTTCTTTACCGGGGCACCAACAGCGGCCAAAACTATGCGTACTTCGTTCTTTTTTCCTTCGACTATTTCAACGCGCAAATGTTTGTCGTCAATTACATCAATTTTCATCGGTGCATATTTTATTCCACGGACCGTTATGCCACGCCGCGCAATGTCCAAATTTGATAAATCGCCATAGACTGTCGCGATATATGTGCGCGGAATATGTGATGATGGTAATGTCATTTTTCGCGCCAATTCACCATCGTTTGTCATTAACAACAATCCAGTTGTTTTATAATCCAGCCGCCCAATGTATTTAAGGTTTTTATATTCAGCCGGTAAAACATCGTAAATGGTTTGGCGACCATTTGGATCTGTGCGTGTTGTAACGGTATTTATCGGCTTATGAAACGCGTAAAGTTTTGTGTCCGACTTTTTCGTAACTTTTTTTCCATTAACAACAACCACATCATTTTCATCAACAAAAAACACCGGGGTATCTATTTTTGTGCCATTGACTTTAACCATGCCACGTGCAATTAAATCTTCGGCTGCGCGGCGCGACGCGATTCCAGAATCAGCAATAAATTTCGCAATTCGTGTTTTCATTTCGTCGCTTTTGATACCGCAATTGCCGCCGCCAATTCGGCGCGCAATATTGTTTGCCCCAGTGATATACCAACCGCACCCGCGGCATCCAGTGCGACAAATTCCGTATCGGAAAAGCCGCCCTCGGGCCCGACAAGTATGGATTTATTTTCTGTTGCGTTTGCGCACTTTGCACCGTATGCGGCGCGTTCATCGGCAAAAGCAAAACCCGACAAATCAAGGTCGGCGAATTTTATCGGTGTCGCGATTTCCGGAACACTGTTGCGGTTTGATTGTTCAGCGGCCTCAATCGCTATTTTTTTCATCCGTTCCCAGTTTATATGGTGTGCGGTGGCGTGTTCTGTAATTACGGGGACAAGTTTTTTCACCCCCAACTGAGTCGCCATATTAATCAAATCATCGGTGCGTTTTATCGGCGCAAAGTAAAGCGTTATATCGCCCGATGGGTCGGCATGCCCCGTGTCGGCACCAACAATAATATTTTTTCCGGCATCATCCAGTGTCGCGTTATATTCATGTCCGCCACCAAATACAATTGTGTCATGCGTTCGCATAACATGGCTCAGGTAGTGTGCCACTTCGCGTGATGCCGGTATTATCATACCGGGTTTTATATTGTCGCCCACAAAGATTCTTGGTATATTTTTCATTTTTTTTAGTGCGATTATGATTTATTAAATGGCTTTTTTCTGATATAATCATAACACAATGGCAGAACAGTTCAAGATTTTATCCGCGGGTGGCAAAGGCAAAGGGCTGAATATTTTTAATTCGGCGTCTTACAAAGAACACGAACGCACACCGTATGCACGCATATTCTGGGAATTGCGCTGGGTGGTGTCTATTTGGATTGTTTGCGCGTTGGCGTTTTGTGCATCGTTTATTCTGGAACATGTGTGGCGTTATGGTTGGTCGCCGGCATCGGCTGTGTGGACTAAAATATATTTACAAAATATGATTTCAACGGCGGGAATGTCCGTTGTTGCAGAAATACCATCATGGTTATATCGTTGTTTTATGTATACCGATATGGCGTGTATGGCGCCGCTGTTTCCGATAATTGCGTATTACATGATGGCGGACAGTGCCGTGGTGTCTGAATTTAATCCCAATGACAAAGATAAATTGGACGAAAAATCTTCGCGCAAGGCAAATAAGGAAGATATTGAAAAAATGGGCCTGTTAAAAGGTTTCATGATGGTTTTGGGTTATTTTAAAAAACAGCCTTTGATGATGAATGAATGTCTGTCCGCGTTGTGTGTTGCGCCCCCGGGAACCGGTAAGACCCAAGGTGTGGTTATTCCCACAATTTTGGATTGTAATAACGTTTCAATGATTATTAATGATCCGAAACCTGAATTAAAACAGGGTACGTCTGGATATCGTTCGACGATTGGCCCGGTGTTCATTTTGAATTGGGCGGGTCAGGATGATCCGGCGCGTGGCATTTATTATCCATCGTGGAATCCGTTATCGCCAGAACATGTCCCGTTTGGTGGTGAACAACGCGATTTGTACATTGATACAATTTGCAGCGTGCTGGTGCCGGATACAACAAGTTCATCGGCGGATCCGCACTGGACAATAACCGGTCGTGCGGCGTTGTCGGGTATGATTCACTTTATTGTGTCCAAGGTTGAACGGGCCAAGGCGGATGATTATTTCTTTGCCCGGTTGAAAGAAGGAACATTTAACAAAGATGATGCGGCGGTGTTGTCGGATTACTATCTTTCTATGATGGACGATCCAAATGCCTATGCGGCGGTGGCAACCCTGCAACGCGGGGAATTAACCGCGGAAAACTATGTTCATGTTGGAACATGGGAAAATATACCCGATGCCTGGGTCGGACGCGAGGCTTCACTTTCCATGATTTTGGATTGGTTAAACGCGGCACAAATTTCCATAGCCAATGAAATGGAGGAACGTCGTCGCGCCGGCGACCAAATGGTCATGATGGAAGATAACATGCAAAAATTATTACTTAATGCTGTGGACGAGGCGCGCCGATATGCCTATTCCCACCGTGCGGTTCTGGAATTAACTCAATTAGCAAATACGCCGGACAAGGAACGCGGGTCTATATTATCAACCGCTATGTCTGGATTGGCGATTTTCCGTAATGCGGCTGTGCGTAATCGGACAAGCCATTCGGATTTTCACTTTGCCGATTTGCGCGGTATGGTTGACCCGCGGGATGGAAAAATCAAGCCTGTGTCGGTGTATTTATCAATCAATATGGTTGATGCCCAGGCATTAAATCCTATTACCGGCATATTTATCGAATTGATGTCAAACTTTTTGCTGGCAAACGCGCCGGATTCCGAACATGACGGCAAAAAAATGGGGCCGTATCCGGTTCTGTTTGTGTTGGACGAAATGCCCAAGATGCAGAAGTTACAGGCGGTGATCCAGGGACCCGACCTGGGGCGTGGACAAAAGATATCATACCTGATTATTGGCCAGGATATTCACCAGATTCAGGAAAAATATGGTGCCGATGCGGCCGCAACGATTATATCGACCACGGCGGCAAAAATTGTTATGCGCCAGAATGACCCCGACACAGCCAAAAGGTTTTCGGATATGATGGGCGAAAAAATAAAAATAAAAACGGTCAAAGGGGCCGATGGTAAAGAAAAAGATGAAAAATCTTCTGAATTATTATATTCGCCAATGGATATAATGAAACTGTCCGAAGATAAACAACTTGTCATATTCCAGGGATGGTACCATCGCCCGATAGAGGCCGATAAGCAATTTGCATTCAAAGATCCTCGTCTTGCTGGATTTATGGCAATGGGTGAATCGTCGCCGTTGCCGGAATTTTTAATTCCATCACATCATAAAATTATGGGATATACAGGGAAACCGCGTGTCTATAACCCCGCCACCGGCGAATTGAAAGAGTTTGTGGAATAAAGTTCAAATATAATAAAGTAGTGCCGGCATTCGCCGGCACACATTATTTGAACTTTCCACTTTGAACTTTTATAACTGTGTCCGAACTTCTTGGACTTCATAGCATTCAACACGGTCGCCCTCTTTCAGGTCGTTGTATTTTTCAAAACTCATACCGAATTCGACACCGTTGGATACTTCTTTGACCTCGTTCTTTTCGCGCCGTAATTCGCCGATTTTTCCATCGTAAATAACGACATTGTTACGCAGAAGTCGCACAAAAGCGTCTTTCTTTATCGTGCCCTCGGTTACGCGACAACCGGCAACACGTACCCCCTTGCCCACCGTAAACAGTGCAATAACATCGGCATATCCGATAAAGTTTTCGCGTCGTTCCGGTGCCAATTTACCAGACAAGATTTCTTTGATTTCATCGGTAATGCGATACACAACACTGTGATAGCGAATATCAACACCCGCACCGCGCGCCATATCACGCACCGCCGCATCCGCACGAACATTAAACGCAATTATAACCGCGTTTGATGCCGCAGCAAGGCGAATGTCGCCTTCGGTAATTTGACCAACACCGGCGGACAGAACTTCGACCGCGGCTTTGTCCGAATGAATATCTTTTAACATATCAGAAATCGCTTCGACACTGCCCTGGACATCGGCGCGCAGGATAATTGGCAATGTCAATTTCTTGGTCGCATCGCGTTTTGCAAACAATTCTTCCAGTGACGAGCGTTTAACTGCGCTGGCTTTATTTTTGGCTTGTTGCACGCGATACGCGGCGACTTCGCGGGTTTGCGCTTCGGTTTCCATAACGTGCAATTCATCGCCCGCCAATGGCACAGAATCCAATCCCAAAACAATCGCAGGTTTGCCCGGTCCCATTGATTTAACGCGTTCGCCAACTGAATTGATTAAACCACGGACGCGTCCAAATGTTTCACCAACAACGAATACATCACCAATCTTTAATGTTCCCTGGCGCACCAGGACGGTTGCAACCGCGCCCAGTCCGCGTTCCATTTTCGCCTCTACCACATGGGCGACCGCCGGCATTTCAGGGTCCGCTTTTAAATCCATAATGCTGGCCTGAAGCAAAATCGCTTCTTCCAACTTATCCAAACCGATTTTATTTTTAGCGGAAATTTCAACACACTGAACATCGCCGCCCATTTCTTCGACCTGGACTTCCTGTTGCAGCAAGTCTGTTTTTACGCGCCCCGGGTTTGCTTCGGGTAAATCGATTTTGTTAATCGCAACGATAAATGGCACCTTGGCTGCACGAATATGGTTAATAGCCTCTATTGTTTGTGGCATAATAGAATCATTTGCCGCAACCACCAACACGACAATATCCGCCATTTGTGCACCACGTGCGCGCATTGCGGTAAATGTTTCGTGACCCGGCGTATCCAGGAAAGTTATCATCGGACCAGATTTAGATTTAACTTCGTATGCGGAAACATGCTGGGTAATACCGCCCGCTTCGCCCGCCGCGACATTTGCATTGCGGAACGCGTCCAAAAGTGATGTTTTACCATGGTCAACATGTCCCACAACGGTAACCACCGGCGGACGCGGCTGTAATTTTTCTGGGTCGGGTTGCCGTTCCAGTTGTTCGGCATACGGCTTTACCACAACGCGTTTAACGGTTGCGCCAAATTCGCCCGCGATTAATTCGGCTGTATCGGCATCGATGGATTGATTGACGGACGCCATCATACCCATTTCCATTAACTTTTTAATAACATTACCGACCTTTTCCGCCATAGCCGCAGCCAAGTCTTTAACGGTAATTGTTTCACCGATTGTAACTTCGTGTGCGACCTTTTGCGGCGCGTTAAATATAGCACGCGCTTTTTCGCGGAAACGTTTTAATGACGCTTCGGACCGGCGGCGATTTGCACCACGAATACCGATTTCATCATCATCGTCTTCGCCACCAATAACAATATCGTGAATAGAAATTTTGCCCGATTTTTTAAAGTCTTTTTTGAAATTATTTTTTTGCGGACGATCATCATCCATATCAGCACGATTTTGGTTGCCACGATTGCGATTATAATTACTATTTTGCGCTTTCTTGGAATTATCGACAGTTGGCTTTTTTTCCTCTACGTCGGATGTGTCCGCGCTATTTTCGCGCGCCGCCAATTGCATTTTGACACGATCATACTCGTCGGCTTCGCGTGCTATTTCGGCCTCGCGCGCGGCACGCGCCGCTTCTTCGGCGGCTTCGCGTGCTTTGCGTTCTTCTTCGCGTGCACGTGCGGCCTCTAATACTGCACGTAACTTTTCATCGGCGGCATTATGCGCTTGAACAGGTTTAGACGGTTCATCACGTAATTCCTTGCTGCCCGGGGCAACAATGCGCCGGCGGCGTTCCACAAAAACAGAATCGCCCTTTTTACTTTGTACTGCGTCAATCGTTACAGATTTTCCAAGTGTTAATGTCGCCATTAAAAACCTCCGATTTTTTAGAGTTTCAGAGTGTGCACCGCCTTATTCGTTGTCCACCGCTATATTGTATGCCAATTCGCGTGCTTTCATAATAACACGACCAGCCAGACGTTCACTCATGGTGTCTTCACCCAAGATTTCGACTAATTCGTCAGACGACAGATCAGCCAAGTCTTCCAGCGATTTAATCCCGTTTTCACCAAGTTTCATGATGATTGGACGTTTGATAAAATCAAATTTTAACAAATCGTCGGACATGCCCAATTTGTGGCCGTTTTCGATATAGTCTTGTTCAACCTTGGCCAAATAATCCTTGGCACGTTTTTGTAATTCCGCTGCCAATTCTGGGTTGAACCCTTCGATTGATTCCAATTCAGAAGCATCCACAAATGCAACTTCTTCGATTGTACGGAAACCTTCGGTAATCAGCAGGTGTGCAATCATTTCATCGACATCCAATCCTGTGATAAACAGTTCTGTCTTTTCTTTGAATTCTTTGGCACGACGTTCTTGTTCTTCGGCTTCGTTCATAACATCAATGTTCCAGCCCGTTAATTGTGACGCAAGACGGACATTTTGACCGCGGCGACCAATGGCCAGGGATTGTTGATCTTCGGTAACGACAACCGCTGCGGTGCGTGTATCTTCGTCAACGATGATTTTTGCCACCTTGGCTGGTTGAATTGCATTAACGACAAATACAGCCGGGTCATCAGAATACAAAATAACATCGATTTTTTCGCCGTGGCATTCGTTAATAACCGGCTGAATACGCGTACCCTTAATCCCAACGGTCATACCAACCGCGTCAATAGACGGGTCAGATGTTTCAACCGCGATTTTTGCATGTGAACCCGGTGCGCGTGCCACAGATTTGATTTTAATCAAACCTTCGTATATTTCCGGCACTTCTTGGACAAACAATTTTTCCATAAACAGCGGGTGCGTACGGGTTAAAAAGATTTGTGGTCCCGTATTAGAACGTGTAACATCCATAATCAATGCGCGGACACGGTCACCAACACCAAGTCTTTCGCCAGGTATTAATTCAGAACTTTTAATATAGCCTTCGGCTTTGCCATTAATATCAACAAATACATTGCCGAATTCGATATGTTTAACAACACCCGATACGATATCACCAATATTGTCTTTGAATTCTTCGTATTGGCGGCCTTTTTCTGCATCGCGAACACGCGCAGTCATAATTTGTTTTGCCGTTTGAAATGCCATACGACCAAATTCTGGTTCCGGTAAAGGATCTTCGACCACATCACCCACAGATGGATTTTTTGCGTATTTTTTCGCCGCAGACACGGTTAACATTGTGCTGGCATCATAATCTTCGCCGGCGGATTCAGGTGATTCAATAACTGTAAACAAACGTTTGACGTGAATAGCACCATTTTTACGGTCAATATTTGCAACGATATTAAATTCTTCGCCATATTTGTGTTTGGCGATTTTTGCAATGGCCGCTTCTAATGATTCAATAACGATTTCACGATCAATCTGCTTTTCCTGGGCCAGCGAGTCGATGGCCAATAACAAATCCTGACGTGGCATAGATTCAAAAGACATTATATATCTCCTTCGGTGTTAATGTGTCTTTCTTACTGAAAGAGCGGGGTTCTTCAACCCCGCCCCTAAAACTTTTACTTTTAAGAACAGGCTTATTATTAAGCACGAATCGGGAAAAAGCAAGCAAAAAGTGCAAAGCTCAGAGTTCAAAGAGTTAAAATATAATAAAGCTGTGCCGACGGATGCCGGCACACAGTATTTGTATTTTGAACTTTGCACTTTGAACTCTGATATATTTGACACCTGGGCGGATGCGTTTTATACTGTGATGTATGAGTATCATAAATCGTTATTTTTCGCGCCAATTGGTGATGATTTTTATCATGTTGTTGGCGGTTTTGGCGGGTTTGGCATGGATGGTGCAAATAATGTCCATGATGAAATTCGTCCTTAATTACGGGGTCAAGATAAGCAGTTTCTTTGGCCTGACTGCGTTGATGATACCGTTTATCATATCAATTATCATTCCATTTGTAACATTTATCGCGATTATTTTTGTGTATAATAAATTGATTTCTGATAACGAAGTTACCGTTATGGCGTCAACTGGACTGTCGCCGCGACAAATTGCGCGCCCAGCAATGGCTTTTGCGATAATTATGACATTAATACATTTGGGGTTAAGTATATTTGTTGTGCCGTCAACCCAGACACGGTTCTATGATTTGCAGTGGAATTTGCGATATGGATTGGCGCATCTTAAATTACAGGAATCAGCATTTACTGAATTGGCATCTGGATTGGTCGTGTATGTGGATAAGGTTTCTGGTTATGATTTGTCCCAGGTAATGCTTTCCGATATGCGTAATAAACAATCTGAAATGGTTATTTTCGCGGAAAAGGGCAAATTGGTCGCTACAACGCGTGGGCTTTCCATCGTTATGTCAAATGGTTCTATCCAGGGGCGGGGCGATATGATGGTTTCTGGAACATTTGACACGTTTGATATGGATTTAAATGTATCTGATCGTGGTGGTATGAATTCGTATCGTGTGCGCAGCGTTTCAACAGGACAATTGTTGCGTGATATATTTGATTCGCCAACTGCAAAACGGCATCGAAATGCGTTAACCGAACTGGCAACGCGATTTTTGGAACCATTAATGAATATCATTTTGGCGGCATTATGCTTGGCAATATTGTTGCGGTCATCTTTGTTGCGCCGCCGCGCCAGTTTCGCGCCTGCTTTGGCTGTTTTGGCAATGGCGATTGTTATGGCGATATTTATGTCGGCAATGAATATGATGACCAGTTTGACTGATTTGGGTATATTGGCATTGGGTGTCGGGCTAACTTTGGCATTGATGGTATTCGCATTGTGCAGAAAGTAAAATATGAAAAAATTGATTGCATTTTTGCCAGTATTTATTGTCGTTTCGGCTTTTGCGACCGATGCGCTGGATGTTCATTCGCCAAAGACAATTAAATCAGAAAAAATAGAATATGATGTCAAAACAGGCACCATAAAGACCAAGGGTAAAACCGAAATCACAAATGCCGCCGGGTCGCGTATGACATTGCAAGATTCGTACCTGTCCAGCCGTGGCGAACAGTTATCGGGTGACGATGTAAAAATATGGCTGGGTCAGCATGTGTATATCGAATCAAATAACATAACGCGCAACGGTGATGAAACAATCGCAAAAAAGGCTATGTTCACGGCATGTGCAAATTGTGATGATTATGGTAATGCATGGGAAATAAGCGCGTCCAAGATAGTGCATGATATGTCCGATCGTATGTTAAGTTTTCATAATATGGTGTTTGATATTTATGATATACCAGTGTTGTATTTTCCGTACTATACTATGCCTGATCCCGGCGTTAAACATAAAAGCGGTCTTTTGACCCCCAGTTTGCAATCAACAAATAAAATGGGAACCCAGATAAATTTGCCGGTGTATGTTTCTTTTTCTGATACCCACGATGCGACATTAACACTTTCTTATTTGACCAAAGAAAATCCATTAATCCAGTTGGAACATCGGTTGAACTTGGCACATTCTGAATACAGAACCCGTGGGTCGTATACGCATAATCGCGCCGGTGATGATCGTTGGCATATCTTTAATGACGACATTATCGAAATGGGCGAATACGCACGTGCAAGTGTTTTTATCGCACGTGCATCTGATAAAACATATTTGCAGAAATATGGATTTTATGAAGATCAACCGTATTTGGATTCCGGGGCCAAAGTGGAAATATTCGGTCAATCTGGATATGTTGTTGCCGACACGCATGTGTTCCAGGAACTGCGTAGCGATGGTTGGATGGGAACCGTCCCCAGTGGTAATATTTTACCGAATATTCGTGGTGTGTATCAAACTTCGCCATTATTTGCGGAAACATATATGACTTTGTCGGGTGATGTGTTAAGTGTTGTTGACAAAGGAACATCGTCCCAACGTATGGTCGGTGAATCGCGTATAACATCGCCGTGGACATTATGGGGTGGCAATCGTTTAACGGCATCAATTGCGGCGCGTTATGATGTGTATAATTTTCATAATACCGATATGGTTGATGGCGATAAGTTTTCTGGATTAAAAAATCGGTTTTTGCCGAACGGATATGTTGAATGGGGATTGCCTTTTGTAAAGCCGGGGGCGGGTTGGTCGCAAACAATTGAACCGCGTGCGCGATTGACAATGATGCGCAGAACTGATGATGACCAATTCGCTTTAAGCAGTGATTCTGCGGGTACATTTTTATCTGATACTGTTCTGTTTTCAAACAATCGATTTGCTGGATATGATTTGTGGGAAAATGGAACATTCGCAGATTATGGGGTGCGCTGGTCGGCATTTAATAACGATGGTCGCACAGTCGAAATATTTTTGGGGCAATCACATGATTTTACAGATCGCGCTGCGACTGATTTAAACAGTGGGTTTCATAAAAACGGTTCGGATTATGTCGGACGTGTCGGGTTTAATAATTCCGATTGGTTGGATATTTCAAGTCGTTTTCGTTTTGATCGCGACAGTTTAAATTTGCGCCATGCGGAAACATCTGCGGTTATTGGAAGTGCTGCTAATTATTTTACAATTGGCCATATTTGGGCGCGTCAATTTTTAGATGCACAAACATTGGCACCGGATATTAATGAAGCAATGGCTGGACTTGGTTTTCGTTTAACTGACCGTTGGTCAGTACGGTTTGATGCAATTTATAATTGGACCGAAGATACATTTTTGCGTCATTCTGGAACACTGTTTTATAATCATCCGTGTTATTATTTATCGTTTGGGTATCGGCGTGATAATGCGGTTCGTGAAGATTATCAGGGAAATACTATTTTCCAATTCAGATTCGGTATAAGTATCGAAGGACAAAAATATTAAAGGCAAAAGGAGTAACGTTTCATGAAAAAATTATTAATGCTTTTTGTGTGCTGTTTTTGTGTGTTGCCATCGTTTGGTGCAACGGTTGTCGCGACTGTCAACGGTACACCGATTACTGATACAGATATAACTGCACGAACAAAATTGATGGCGCGCGAAGGCAATGTTTCCACAGATAATCGGCGCAAGGCTTTACAAAACATAATCGATGATTCTGTTAAGTTAAATTATGCAGCGAATTTTGGCGTGAAACCAACTGATGCAGATGCAGCAAACGAATTAAAACGGATGAATTTAACGGGGTTATCCGAATCTGAACGCGCAATGGCGTTGACGGCGATAAAAGCGGGCATCGCATGGCAGGTTGTTGTGGCACGAACAATTTTGCCGACAATTGATGTTACAAAAGATGATGTTAATGCAATGAAAAACGATATTGCGCGGGATCAAGGATTACCGATTGAAATGACAATTGTTCGTTTGACCGATATACCGGCAGATGTCGCATCAAAATTAACCAAACCAAAAAATTGTGATGCCGCGATTGAAATGGCGGAAAATTTGGGTGGGGTACCACAAAAATTTGTCGCAAAG
Source organism: uncultured Alphaproteobacteria bacterium (assembly GCA_947168075.1). Classification (GTDB taxonomy): domain Bacteria; phylum Pseudomonadota; class Alphaproteobacteria; order Rs-D84; family Rs-D84; genus Enterousia. The sequence goes on along the minus strand of CAMVKK010000002.1, from coordinate 22,112 downwards.
CAGTACGAATTATCACCTGAAATTCGCAATCGTGTGATTGGTTTGCCGATACTAACCTGGTCGCCACGGGTTGATGAATCTGTATTATTGGTATGCAACACAAAAAAGACATCTGAATACGGTAAATTAGATGATATGATTAAGCAGAATGCGCAATATAAACAGGCGATGTTCGTTGCAGACCAACAATTAAAACAATTGCGCCGCAAAGCGGTTGTGGTTATAAATGACGACAGATATAAATTATGAAACAAATACTTTTTGATTTTACAGATGCTGAATTGGAAAAGTTCATAACCGATATGGGACAGCCCCGGTTCCGGGCAAAACAGATTCGTGATTGGATAAATCGTGGTGCGCCTGATTTTGCATCTATGAAAAATTTGCCGGAAAAATTGCGCGCGGAATTAGATGATAAAGCACAAACTTTACCAGTACGCATTACAAAAAAGTTGGAATCTGGTGATGGTCAGACGACTAAGTTTTTGTTGGAATTGATGGACGGCGAACAAATCGAATGCGTGTTGATGCGCACCAGTTATGGCAACAGTGTCTGTGTCAGTTCCCAGGCGGGATGTGCAATGGGGTGTAAGTTTTGTGCCAGTACGCTTTTGGGACTTAAACGCAATTTAACAGTAAACGAAATATTTGCACAAATATTAATCGCACAATGGACGTTGCGTAACAGCACAAATGAAAAATCAATTCGCCCAAATGGTGATGCAAACAACAACGATGTTTCGCATATTGTAATTATGGGAACTGGCGAACCATTACAAAATGTCGAAAATGTAATCGGGTTTATGGAACGCGCAAATGTTGATATGGGAATCGGATGGCGCAGAATAACACTTTCCACATGTGGTATTGTGCCGGGTATACGGCGATTAATAGAGTGGGGTCGTCCAATCAACCTGGCGATATCTTTGCACGCGCCAACGGATGAATTACGATCGCAAATAATGCCAATTAATAACAAATATAAATTAAGTGAAGTGTTAGCGGCGGCTGATGAATTTACAAATCTGCATAATCGCCAGTTGATGATTGAATATATTTTACTGGGTAAACATAATGAAAATGGCGAAACGGTGATTTATAACGCAACACCAGAATACGCGGAAAAGTTATCAGAACTTTTGCGTGGCAAAAATTGCATGGTAAATCTTATTCCGTGGAATGCGGTTGATGAACGGGATTTTGCATCGCCATCTGGTAATGCTGTTCATCGGTTCCAGGATGTTTTAATTAAAAATGGTATTCATACGCGCATTCGGCGAGAGAGGGGAACCGACATCGGTTCAGCATGTGGACAGTTGCGCCTTAAACACAAAAAGGAAGAAAAATGAATCTTAAATACATAACTTGTTCGGATCCGCGTGAATTCAACGATATTCATGATATTGTTAAATTGGCTAAAATATCACCACGTGCCGAAATCGCTGTCCAGGCGCATCCATCAAAAATGTCACGTGGTATGCCACGTAACGAATGGTTTCGTGAATTGGTGCAATATGTTCAACGCGATAAACACGATATAAATTTGGCGGTTCATATAAATCGTGAATGGTGTGATGAAATTTGCCGTACAGGGAAAATGCCCAGTGAACTGATGGAATTTTTTTATGTTCGTAATGGCGATAAAATGCTGATTAAACGTTGGCAATTAAATATACCGGCGGATACGGCGAAAAAGGCAGATGTTTTTGCGTTGGCATGTTTAATTGGAAACAATCCTGATCATGATTTTATTTTGCAATATAATACAAATACCAAGCATATAGCCAACCAATTATTTTATCATACACCTGTAATGTTTTCGCTGCTTTACGATGCATCGGGTGGACGCGGCATTTCGCCAGATGGATGGCAAGACCCGGTGTTTCCGAAAATCCCCCAGGGTTATTCGGGTGGTTTGTCCCCGGAAAATGTTAAATCGAATTTATCAAAAATATCAGCGGTCCAGGAATATCCGCGTGATGATATCTGGATTGATGCCGAAGGTAAATTAAAGACCGATGATAAATTTGATATTACACGTGCGCGCCAATATATTTTAAATGCGGAAAATTGGTTGTTGAAACAAAATCAATACTAAACAAAAACCGCCATTTGGCGGTTTTTTGTTTTTGAATCATAAATTATTTATTTGGAATAATTTTGATTTCAACACGGCGATTCTGTTGACGGCCCGCCGCGGTTGAATTTGATGCAATCGGGTTGGAAATGCCCATGCCCATAACTTCGAACCGCGAAGACTTTACACCTTGGCCAATCAAATATGATGCAACCGATTGTGCGCGTCTTTGTGATAATTGTTGGTTATAATCAACGGAACCTGTGCTGTCTGTGTAACCCATAACCATAACGGTTGAATTGCTGTATTTCTTTAACACTTTCGCAACAGAATTCAATGTCGGATAGAATCCAGCGTTAATATCTGCGGAATCAGATTGGAATGTGATATTGCCCGGCATAACTAAACGGATGCTGTCGGAATCACGAACAACGCGAACACCGGTTGATTCTAATTCGGCACGTAATTCGGCCTCTTGTGTGTCCAGGTAATAACCAACACCGCCACCAACGGCCGCGCCCGCTGCCGCGCCAATTAATGCGCCACGACCGTGGTTTTTGTCCACCAATGCGCCCGTTGCAGCACCTGCCGCCGCCCCCAGGCCGGTGCCCCAAACGGTCTTGGATGTTTGTCTTTCGCCGGTATATGGATTTGTTGTGCAGCCCGCGAGTAATGCGCCGGCTAATAAAATAGGTAATGCTTTTTTCATTTTTTCTCCTTTTGTCCGGATGAAAGGTTAGCCAAAAAAAATATAAAACACAACAAAGAAAAAATATGAATTTTTATATTGGACCATTTTTGTCCAAGGTTCGCCCCACAATAGGAATGTAAACAAAACCAAAAGGATAAAAAATGACATATCGCAGACAAAATTATGACCGAATGATGGACACTAAAAACGCAAAGCGTATGGCGGCAAAACTGGGCAAATGCTCGATATACAAAATTCTGGACAATGATGAATTGGCCCCAGAACAAAAAGTCGCCTATATTCGCCACCACTATACATACTATGACGGTAACGAATCGATGTTTAATGACCCGGTAACCAAAAAGCACAATGCAAATCACGCGGTATTGAACGAAATAATTCGCTTGGTTGTGCGTGGTATTTCCGATCCTGGATTATTGCGAGAAACAAATATGTGTATGATGGGGGCATAAATGTTGCAGGTTCGCATGACGTATGCTATAATTTTTCGGTTGATGCAGGGGTCGTTAAAATGACAAAAACAATTGTGAAAAATAAAATTATAGAATTTATTAAAAAACCGATACCAGTGGGAAATGACGTAGTTACGCGTTCTGTGCCAATTTGCTTTTTTGGTGATATCGAAAATGCCAAGATTGCCACACTTAGCCTGAACCCCAGCGACAAAGAGTTCAGAAATACCCAAAAGCGCCTTGTGGACAGGGATTGGTTGCCGGGGTGTCCGTCTGATACGTCCGCCCTGTCGGAATTTGAAGCGTGTGAAGTGTATGACAGTTGCATTGATTATTTCCAAAATAATCCATACAAGGCGTGGTTCGGCAGCATATCTAATAAAAATGGTATGAGTGGTTTTATGAAACGTAAATATGACGCGTCGTATTACGAAGGAACATTGGTTCATTTGGATATAACCCCATGGGCAACAAAACAAAAGTGGCGAAAATTGTCGGATTCAACCAAAAATGCGCTTGTTCGCGAGTATGCGTCATATTTAAAATTCGTTCTGGATAATTCTGATTTTGATGTAATTTATGTAAATGGAAAAGCCGTAAAAGAGGCATTGGAAACCGCGTTGAATATACAGTTTACGACGACCCCCATTAAATTGCCGATAAACAGCAAATCTGAAAAATATGAATGCGTTTATAATAACAAAACACATATTGTAGGGATAAATCACAATTTTCAACACGTTAATACCATTCCGGGTTTCGTAGATGCGCTGATAAAAATTTTGTAAAAACTATTTGCGATTAAAATCATATTGCTCTGTCTGATTGTATCAATCGCGACAGAGCAATAAGAAGATGGATGGTGGGTGTTAAGAGACTTGAACTCCTGACCCTCTGCGTGTAAAGCAGATGCTCTAGCCAACTGAGCTAAACACCCAATGTGCACAGATATTAAAGTATTTTTTTTAATCTGTCCAGTTTTTTATTGGTTGCGATTGTCCATGACCGCGGTAAATGTAGCCTCGGCCACTTTTTGACCGTCAACCATTGCGATTCCATGGAACTTATAAAGCCGCATTTTATGCATTATTAAATCAACATGTAATTCCAGTGTGTCACCAGGTTTCACCATGTGTGAAAACTTAATCCGTTCCATTGTGGTAAAATAGCCCAATGTTTTGCCATTATCCAAATGTAAATGCTTTAATGCCAAAAAACATGCAGTCTGGGCCAGTGCCTCTATTTGCAGAACCCCAGGCATAATTGGTTTACCAGGAAAATGACCCGCACACCAGAATTCGTCATCGCGGACATATTTGATACCAATGGCATGCTCGTCCGTGAATTCACGGATTTCGTCCACCATGCGCATATTGCCACGATGTGGAATAACCGATTCTATACCCTTTGCGTCCATCATTTTTTATCCGTTGATTTTTTATAGTTACTTTTGACCCATGCGTAAAGGCGCAGGAATTCCGTCCCCGAAGATGCCGGGAAACCAATCTGGCGATCATTATCCGGTATATTACGCATTACACCGGATTGTGCGCCAACTTCGACATCATTACCGATATGAACACCGTTCGAAACGCCGACATGGCCGCCCAGTAATGTGCGGTCGCCAACAACGGTACCGCCCGCCAATCCGACCCCCGCCGCCAGAAAACATTCAGACCCAACCACAACACCGTGCGCAATTTGGCACAGATTATCAATTTTAGTTCCATCACCGATTTTTGTGTCGGTCATTGCCCCACGATCAATACACGTGTTCGCCCCAACGGAAACACGGTTGCCAATTACCACGCGGCCAACATGCGGGATAAATATATTATGACCATCTTGGCGTGTATAACCAAATCCATCTTTGCCGATAACTGCATTGGCATTTATAACACAGTCCGCACCAATTGTGGCGTTTTCAATATGTGCGCCCGATTGCACAACGGTTCCGCGTCCCAATGTTACATTACGTCCGATAAATGCATTTGGATAAATCTTAACATCAGGTTCAATAACCGCGCCACGTTCAATTATTGCAAAAGGACCGACATAGACAGTGCTTTTTTTGCGGAAAAACACACCGCGGTCAATATGTGCATCGTGGCTGATACCGAAACGTGGTTTTTCGCGATATATTTCGCCCAATATTTTGACAATAAATCCGCGTGGTGTATCGGTAATAAGCAGTGTGCGATCCGCGGGCGCATGTTTCGCCATTTCTGGTTGCACCAAAATTACCGAAGCACGTGTGTTTTCCAGCACAGAAATCGGCAAAATTTTAAATGCCGCACTGTTCTGTTCGGTTGAATAGAATGCCAACTGTCCAGGCTTTGCATCCGCAATTGGTGCAACACCGTGTACAATTGTATTTTTATCGCCGCGTAATTCCAATCCGAATTTGTCGGCTAATTCGCCGGCGGTCATTTTTGTAGCAGCCGGCATAAATAAAGATTTAATTATATTTAACATAACCCGATTATAGACAATGAAAAATTAAAATAAAAGAAAATATTGCATAAACAAGAAACACCCCAAATCGGGGTGTTCCTTTTATTTTTGTAATGATAGGATTAGAAACCTTTTGGTGTTGCCATTTTAACCTTGGACACTTTTTTATCCAAAGCGGTGACAACTTCGTCTGTGATGTCCAAATCGGTAACATTTGCACCCATACGCGCAAAACGGCCATCAATTACCAACGACAGATTTTTCTTTGCAATGATGCCTTCGATAATCGGGTCCAAATGTTTTGCCTGGATTTCAGCCAAAGATTTTTGGAAAGATTCTTCGACACTTTGTGCGCGTTCATTCAAATCGCGTTGCAATTGTGTTACACGATTTTGATAGTCCACGACACGGCGCTGTAACGCATCACGCGACAGAACATCTTGGGACTTTTCAATTTCCGCCTTTTCTTTTTCCAACTTTTTCTGTTGTGCGGTCAATTCGTCACGCAATCTGGATTCATAAGATTCACGTTGTTTGCGTAAATCCTGTAACACGCGGGCATCGTTTTGAATCGCGTCCATACGGACAACCGCCATACGCAAATCAGCCCCCGTTACTGCATTGGTCGAAACATTTTCCAACGCGCGATCAACGGATACACCATCGCCGCCACGAATAGCGGTGCCAATCCAAATGCATAAAATTGCAACCACCACGACAATTGCCGCAATGATACCAGTTTTTACATAACTTTTTGTTGATGAATTTTCTTTTGTTTGAACCATTTTCATTCCTTTTATTTTTGTTCAGGCCAAGAATAGCAATAAAAAAAACAAAAATAAAGGGGATTTTTATGCAATATTTATCGCACGGGGGCAACCCGAATTTCAACACGGCGATTAGTCAGACGACCTATGTCATCCTGGGCTGCGATGGGGCGTGCCGCACCACGACCGACAATAAAAAGCCGTTGTGGAATAATTCCATGCTGGGTTAAATATACCGCGGTGCGTGATGCCATATCGTTTGATAATGCCGCGGATGCGTGTTTGTCACGCATAGCATCGGTGTAACCTGCGATCTCGATAAATGTGGCATCATATTTATTAAGTATTTTTGAAATAATTTTTAATGTGTCGGCACCATCAGCAGATATATCGGCAACATTTAATTCCATAATGGCATCGCGTACCAGAATAATAACTACATCTGTGCCGGCGCGCTGGACCGAAATGCCGGGTTTGCGTAGCGCATCGTATAATTTATATTCCAATTCAGACATATATGCCAAAGCCAACGCGTTTTCATTTGCAACTTTGTCTCCGTATTCTGATTTTGTGCCACCGTCCACAGTTTGGCTGATAACGCGTCCGCCCGCCCCCATCAGTACGGGCTTTTTTGCAACGCGTGATGTTTCGGTCATATCTGTAAAACTGGCACCACGCAGATAATTTGGCCAAGTGGTGCGTTCTGGACTGTGATACGACATGCACCCGACAAGTGTGCAATATGCAATAATTGGAAAAATGAATTTTATTATTTTCAATTTATTCCACTATAAAAGAAACCTGGTTCGTGTTTGTTGAAAAGCAATTTGATGTGCCGTTCAATTCTGTGCCATTAATTAAAATGGTTGTTGCCCATGGTTGTTTCTTTATTGCGAAATATTCACATTCGCCAGATGACAGTTCAACTAAATTAATAGAAAAAGTTTTTTCATCAAAACTGGGCTGGACCGACCATCCGTCACCACCAATTGGTGCGCGGGGTGATTTTAACGCGCCCGCTTTGACCAGATAATCAACGGAAACCCCCGCATATGAACCACGCGCCCCCGTAAGCAATTTTACATTTTTTACCAATTGTTCTAATTCACTGGATACAATTGTGCGCGTTTGTGTCGTACGAATTTGTCCGTACATCTTAATTGCTGCAACCGACATAATGGCACCAATTGCCAATACGCCAATAATTTCGATTAGTGAACGTCCAGATTCTTGTCTCATCTTTCTTTCCCCCCGATTTTTTACTTTTTAGTTGAACCGATAATTTCAGCCCCTTCGAACAGGCTCATTGCATCGGCAATTAATGGATCTGATTCCAATTCTTCGCGTTTCTGTTCGGATACAGTGTGAACGCTTTCAGATTTTTCTTCGCAAACCAATGTCCACGCGTGACCCGTCTTTTCATTTAACCATTTGGTTAATTTTTGCGCAAATTCGGCATCTGTTCCGCGATCAAAATATTTTATGTTACCGTCCGCAAAATCAGAAACTTCGATATTATTCGTATAATATGTGTACAGCAAAATTTCCCGTGACGATTGTAATTCAGATGCTAATTCTGTTGCTGATGTTATTTTTACAGTTTTTGGTGCCGGCATTGCGGGTGCGGTTTTTTCAATCGGTGTTGCCACCGGTGCAGACGGTTGCTTTTTTAAAATTTCCGCAACAGATGGCATTTCTGCAATGTGCATCAAACGCACGATTAACATATCAAAACATTGTTTTGGGTTTCCAGTTGCCGCCATTTCAGGGACGGATGCCACCATAACCTGCCATATGCGGGAAAGAGTGTTTAATGTTACGTGTGAATCAATTTCACGAATCTTGGTGCGCTGATCCGCGGTATATGGTGCGGTCATAACATCACCACCACGAACAGATGGATGCATACGGGTCGCCCAATGTGTCCATTCCATCATATCGGTCAATAACATAGATAAATCGGCACCGTTATTATAAATATTATCCACCTTTTCCAGTGCGGTTGCGGTGTCGCCACTTAAAACAGTTTCCATAATATCCATAACAACACCACGATCGGCGCGTTTAAGCATGTTTAATACGGACGCTTCGTCAACATGACCACCGGTTTGTGCAATTGCCTGGTCCAGTAATGATAATCCATCACGAACAGAACCATCCGCCGCACGCGCCAATAATTCATTTGCACCATCGGATAATTCGATTTTTTCTTGGTCTGCTATCCATGCAAAGTGTTTCTTTAATGTATCAACAGGAACACGAACCAAATCAAAACGTTGGCACCGCGACAGAATCGTTACAGGAACTTTTCGTATTTCGGTGGTTGCCAATATGAAAATTACATGTGCAGGTGGTTCTTCTAATGTTTTAAGCAACGCATTAAATGCGCTTTGTGATAACATGTGGACTTCGTCAATAATATAAACCTTGTACCGGCCATTGGTTGGACGATACTGAACCGCGTCCAGTATTTCACGCATGTTATCAACGCCCGTATGTGACGCAGCGTCAATTTCCAATACGTCAATATGTTGCCCGGCGGCAATTGCACGACAATTTTCACATACACCACACGGCTTTGCCGTTGGACGGTCAGATGACAGACAGTTCAAAGCCTTGGCCAAAATACGGGCGGTACTGGTTTTTCCAGTTCCACGAATTCCGGTAAAAATATACGCATGCGCAATACGCCCCGTATTAATCGCAGTGGTAAGTGTTTTGACCAAAACATCCTGGCCAATAAGGGAATCAAAATCCTGGCTGCGGTATTTACGGGCTAAAACAGTGTAACTATTATCCATGCTAAAATTTCCTTTTGTGGCAAGGATAGCAAACCGCATTCAAATTTCAACAACAAATATATCGTATGTTACGATTATTTAAGGTTTTCGATAAAGTCTGGCAATGGAATTTCTTCATCATCAGAATTATCCGTGGTTTCCGGCACAACATCCGGAATTTTTTCGTTTGTTCCACGGGACGAATCAATTTTTTCCTGTTCTGCATTAACAATACGACCGTAATGTTCCGCCGATTGCAATAAACGTTCGCGTTCAATTTCATCGGACGTTTGACGCGCCTGGTCAATGTATTGTTTTCTTTTCTGGCGCCATTTATGACAGCGCTGAATCATTTGCCCAACATTAGACGTTTGATTTTTTTTGTTTTGCATGTTCTTTCTTTTTATACAAAGGAAAATTATCTCTGTGGATTTTTTGCCATCCACACTTTAAACATAGACAATGTTAATGTATCTTAAAACTGATTGCAATATTTTTTTTCAATTGCTATTCTTGGAACCGTAGGAGGGATTTTTTTTGTACAATCAACGCGGAAATTTTCTGTTACAGGCATTGTTATCGCTGACATTGCTGTTCGCGTTTATCCCGTTTGTTGCAATAAAATTACTGGACCGCGAAAATGATGCGTTAATGTATTCAACCACACGACAGATTGATAATGCCACCACCGCGGCGCGGATTTATATTCGCGAAAATGCACATAAATTACCGTATGAACAAACAATAATATCGGGCAAATCTTTTTCAGATACATTGGAACCGTATGGATTACCGTTGGGTTTTGTCCCCAAAACCGCACTGGGACAGGACATATCGTTGGTTATAAACAAAGATTTTGAATCTGTTTCTGCATATCTGGATTTGCGTGGTGGAAATTTGGATGAACTTAAACGCACAGAATTGATACGGCGTATTGGGTTCTATGCTGCGGATGGCGGCGACAATGATGTCCAGGTTGGCATTGTTTTAGATAACATTTATTCTGATGTTGTTCGCCGTAACGAAGTTGATGTTGATTCAGGGGCGTTTTTGGTTGATTTAGATATGGGAAATTTTGAATTTTCTAATGCCGGCCGGGTATCTGCACGCCGTGGTGAATTTGATGGTGCAGAACTTGGAATTTTAACTATCAACGGTGTCGAATCTGGGCGAAAGGTACGAAATACCATTTCTGTTATTGTTGCAGACAAGGCTATATTTCAATCGCAAACTGGTGAAAGTGCCTTGTCGCTTACCCGTGGGGCGTTGATTGTCGGAAATGTTTTTGGAAAAACAATATCTGCGTACGGCGATGCAGGCAGTATAACGACAAATAATGCCGCCGTTTATGATTTTTCTATGACTGCGGGTCGAACCAGTTTTACGGGACCTGCAAATTGGAATATTCGTGGCAATGTTGTTACCGATAAAATTAATTTCGGTGTTGAACGGTTGGATGTTAATTCTTTTATAAACGCTTCGCGTGGTCAAGATGTGTATATTAATTCGAACAGTCTGGAATATAGCAGCAACAGTGGTATCGATACTAATGTGATTTATGCATCAAATATAACATTGCGGGACCAGACATCTGATGCATTGTCGCGGGGGTTGACGGGGGCGGTTGTTTTGGATATTCGCCCCAGTGGAACATCTTTGTTGCCAGATGCATATGTTGCGACAATTGATAACAGTACGTTTGAAATTTTGGCGCGACCATCAGACAGCAATTCAAATACTGTTGATTGTCGTTCAATTATATCATCGTTAAATGGTGTGTATAACCAAAAATCGCTGTCGCAGTACATAATATGCCAATATGTGTACTGGCAACGTTTGGAAAAAAGAATAGATATAAAACAATGTTTGTTGGCGGGAAAAAGTGGTTGCAATTAAAACAAAAATTTTTGATGAATTAAATCGTGGCGCCAGTGTGTTAGAGGTGCTGCTTTCCATGGCTATTGTTGCCATAGCGGCACCATTGGTTTATTCCCAGATATCAGAAACGAATCGCAATATTAACGATATGGCAACCGCGCATAAAATTACAGAATTACGCGGTAATGTTCTGAATTTTATTCGTCTGAACCAGGACGAATGGCCCGATGTTGCACAAATTCGTATGACGGACGAAGAATTAGAATTGATTGCTACGGATGCACACGCGGGGTTTATTGATAAATATTCTGTGCGTGGAACAACAATAACTGATGTTTATTTGGCATTTGATATAAATGCGCATAATTTAAGAACCGCCAGTATCGCACATCATATTGGCGAAGATGCCGCTGTTGTTGGTGCGGACGGTGTTGCATACGGTCGCACTTGGGCGGTAAGTGCCCCGGACTTTTATGTCGGTGATTTGATATATCGTATATCACGCAGTGTGTTTGGCGAAGATAATACAAAATATTTACATCGCGGTTCGTCCGGGGATGACGATTTGAATGTAATGATGCGCGATTTAAATATGGGTGGAAATGACGTGTTTGATGTTGGTGGCGTTTCAGCATCTGCGACACGAATCCAGGATGCAACGGCAACATTTGTTAAATCAGAAGATCTGGTCGCGCAAAGTGTGTATTTTACCAACGGCGCAAATATGACTGGCGGAAATGTTTCGATTGATTCGTTGCGTGTAACGGGCGATATCATGGGTTTTCGAAATATCTATGCCGACAAATTAAACGGAACGACATATACGACATCTGGGCGTGTAATTGCTGACCGTGCCACCGTAACAAAGTCGGTAAATGTTGCGCGGAACTTTAATCTTAAATCCAGTGGCGCACGCACAATAAGTGGATTTGTTGGTATAAAGACTGGTTCTGTTTATACGCCGTTTTTAACAAGCAACGAAATAATGTTTTACGAAGATGCGGGTTTAACTGTATCTGGTGAATTAATGATGTCCACCGATGCACCAATCAAGTTTGGTAATTGGTCTTTCCCGTCATTAACACCACCAAATTTTACTGCGTTGGTGTTATCGCGCGCGCAAATGCCGGCAATACCGAGCAAGACAGAATTTGGTGCACTGATGACCAGTGATTGGCAAACATATGTTCCACAAAATATCGGGGGGGGGAATGGTTTTTAAAAGTCGCATTTTTGAAAATCGTGCATTACAACGTGGTGGAATGTTGGTTGAATTGCTGATGAGTGTTGCTATCGTTTCGGTGGTGTTGCCGTTCTTGTTCAGGTATCAGCAAGATTCTATTATGCGTGTGGAAAATATTGCAGTCGCGCGCCAGATGCAGGATGTGCAAAATGCATTGGAACGATATATTGTGATGAATCGTGATAAATTGCTTAATGTTGCGGGAAAATCTATTATACGCGTTGAAATTGGTGATTTGTCGGAATATGGGGTGCCAGATGCAATCGTTTCAGAACACGCAGATAAATATCAGTTGCGTATTTTAAAATCGTCCGATGCCACCGGCCAGGCGACATTACAGGGTGTGGTTATTATGTCTGACGATTCTATATCCCCAATGCGGACACGTGAAATTGTTGCCGCCGGCGGCAGTGATATGGGCTTTGTCGAAGGCACACACGCATACGGTACATTTGGTGCGTGGCATACCGATACCATTGATTTGGGAATAGAAGCGACAAATGGAATTGTCGGAACAACATCTGTTAATCGCGATAATGCGTTATATCTTTGGCGGGTTCCTTCGGATTCGCCGGACGATGCAACAATGTTAAGCGGGTTAAGTCTGGGCGGACACGATATAATTAATGCAACGCGGTTTGATGTAAAATCGGCGGGTTTTGACGAAATTTTTCAATCAATAGATATTGCCGCGAACAAGGTCGTGTTTAATAATCGCACCACCATAGACAGCGCATTTGAAACAAAAAACGCAACTTGTGTTGGGTCGTTGTCGTCTGATTCAAAGAATATGGAAATTGCGGGCGCACTAACATTATCTGATTTAGGAAAATTTTCCAACTTTAATACGGCGAATTTATGGGTAACAAATTTGGAATTGTCGGGTATGTCTGTTTCCAGTGATGAAAAAGTTGCTGTGCTTAGTGTTAATCAGGCTTTGGATATGACGGGTGGGCGCATTTCTGCACTTTTTACAACTGTTGGATTCAGCGGTTCTATTACACCGCGTTTGGTCGTGCGTAATAAAATAGAAGATTCTAAAAATTCCAATTTCTTTTGGGATTTGAAAAATGGTACGGCGCAATTTGCAGATATGTCATTGGCGGAACTAAATCGAATGGCACCATTGATTTCCAAAAAAGAATCTTCATCGTCAACCATCGCAACCCAGGTGTTTGGTTCGGTTGCTGCAAATAAAAACGCAACGGCGGCGGACTTTATGAACGCGATTAACGAAATTCAGACAAAGGTGCGTGCGAAATATCGACTATTGAATTTGGAATAATTTGTGGTATAGGTAAAGTGTTATGAAAATAAAATGTGATTTTTGCAAAACAGAATATTCGGTGGATAAAACACCGACTGCGCCGGTTAAATGTGCTGTGTGTGGTCATGTTTGGACGGTTGCGACCCCATCGCGGCGTGGTGCATGGATGGTGTTTATTGCGTCCCTTTGTGCATTGCTTTCGGCGGCGGTATTTGCAACCGCAGTGGTGGTGCAATCTAAAATCAAAAACGCAAATCGGGAACCAATTATTGCGCAATTAACGGAAATAAAGACCGTTGTCGATAATAGTGGCGTGCCACGCTTTGCGGTTCGTGGCGCGATTATTAATCAGTCAACGGAAATATATGGTGTGCCGGACTTAATCGTTGTGTCGCGTGATGCGGCGGGTCGTGAAATCGCGCGGCAGAAATTTATGCCATCGGCAACACTGGTTGAATCGGGCGCATCGGTTGAATTTAATCATATGCTCACTACGCCGACTGATGGGGTCAAAAAAATAACGGTTGAATTACAAACGGGGGATAAGTAATGAAAAAAACACTGGTTGCGTTTGCTATTATTCTGAGTGCTTTTGGGGCGATTGCTGATACGCCACCGGCACCACCGCCGACCCCGCGGGTCAGCGTTTTTTCCACCAGTACAGATTGGCAGGCATTAACCGGCCTGTTACTGAACGAATACAATGGTCATTTCAAGCCGGATTCTAAATTGATTGGGAATAAAGGGTTGGTTTTATATTACCTGGACGGGTTCCCGTGCTATGGATTGGGGTATGGCGTGCGGGTCTGGTTGGGGCCGAATAACAAACATGATGGCGAATTACACATTGCGTGTGTATACCCACCGGAAACGATTAACTTTTCATGGCGCAACGCCGCGCGTGATGCAGACCAAGCGGCGGGGACAGGAATGCTGACATGCCCGGTTGATGCCGATGGTCGTGATTTAACGATTGATTTGTCCAGGTGCCAAAAAGGCAAAGATTGGTCTGAATATAAATAGGTGTTTTCGTGATTCGTGAATTTGTTGTTGATGAATTAAATGCGGGCGTTCGTGTCGATAAGTTCTTGGTCGGCGCTATGCCCGATTTTTCACGCAGTGAAATTCAGAAATTTTCCGTAACTCGCAATGGTGCGCCGGTGCGCTTTTCGGATAAAGTTCGTATGGGCGATGAATTGATTGTCGAAATACCGGATGCACCCGCGACAACCATTGCGGCGGACAATATTTCAACCGATTTTGATTTAGATATTTTGTACGAAGATGACGATATTATTGTGATTAACAAGCCGCGCGGGGTTGTTATGTATCCGTCCGCTGGGAACAAAACCGGGACATTGGTTCAAAACATTTTGGCACATACCCCGTTGGCGTCCGCCGGTGGCACAACGCGACCGGGGGTGGTGCATCGTTTGGACAAGGATACCAGTGGCGTTATGGTTTTTGCAAAGTCTGATGCCGCATATCACGGTTTGGTAAAAACTTTTATGGCGCACGATTTGACGCGAAAATATGTTGCGTTTGTGTGGGGTGTTCCAAACTGGGAAAGCGCAACAATTACAGGCAATATTGCGCGGTCGTCCCGTAATCGCCAAAAGATGAGTATGGTAAAGAGCGGGGGCAAACCCGCAACTACATTGGTCGCGGTAATGGATACTTGGCCACGGGCGGGGGTATCGGCGTTTCGCTGTACGCTGTTGACGGGGCGCACGCACCAGATTCGCGTGCATTTATCGGCGCATGGTTTTCCGGTTTTATGTGATACGGTCTATGGTCGTGCGTCCACGCGGTTGGGGTCGGTCAAGAATGCGGATTTGTTGGATTTCCTTAAAACGCATAATGGTCAAATGTTGCATGCCGAGGTACTGGAATTTACCCACCCCGTGACGGGCGAAAAAATGCATTTCCGTGCACCGTTGCCGGACGATATGGCGGAATTAAAATATTTATTGGAATCGGTATAAAAAACATTTCAAAAAACGCACTTTTTCGTTTGTCTAAATCCGAAAATATGATATAATAAAATAAAAATAATGGAGTGAGACAAATGCATTTCTTTCATAAAACAGTTGGTTTAATGGCGCTTTTGTGCGCTATGCCGGCATCATATGCGGCGACTGCGCGGCCCGGAATTGTGACGACCGCGTCATCGCGTATGCCGACCATGGTCGTAAAAACATCGACCGCCAGTTCCACGACAACCGGCACAACGACATCGTCCGCATTGTTGGCAAATGCCGAATGTATTGATGCGTACAACGAGTGTATTCGTGGTGCGGATGCCTGTGGCGAAAATTTTGAGGAATGCACGACCAAGGTCTTGTTCCACGGTAAAATGCCAAACTGTCTGGGCACATTGGCGCAATGTTCGTCGGCGGGTGTGGAAAGTCTGTTTGGAACATCAACTGTTTCGGCGTTGGCATCGGGCGTAACCAAGAATACATATGGCGAAATCACCGATTACACATACCCAACGGACGGCAGTGTTCTGGGTCAAATGATAACCGCGGCGGCAATTAATAACAAGTATGATACATCAACCTGTGTTCGCCGTGTTACATCGTGTCTGCGGCGGGATTCCGTTTGTGGCGAAGATTTCGAACTTTGCACCACAGATACCGATTTTCGTAAACAGCGCGTATCCTGTGATTCTATATTGGCGCGTTGCCAATCCGAAGGTGTAATTGAATTACTTGGTTCGTCAAGTCGTACGGCAAAACCGTCGGAAAAAAGTCGTATCGGTGAAATGATTGCCGAAGGTGCGGCATTGGCGGCAACAAATGCGGTTAACACATGCTATAAAACCATTGACCAGTGTATTCTGGGTGCGTGTTCACAAAATCCGTACAGATGTTTTGAGGGCAACGACACCGATGGGTCTGTTCGTGCTGTTTTGGCTGAATATGCCACGGCGATTTTGGGAACCCAGGATAAAACGTCCGATGAACAAACAGAAGCATTGAAACAACTGGCGGGTTCTACAACGAATCAATTAAGTGAAATTAACAAAAAATCAATTCGTGGTTATGTCCAGGATGCTTGCCTTGCAACAATCGGGGCAAACAAATACTGTTATGCGACATTCCTTGGTGATGGCAAGATGCCAACGAACGCACAGTTGCGTGACCCGTTGAACCAAGACGATGTGTTTGAATTGGCATACGAAGCGCGTATGAACCCATCTATGCGGGCCAAGATTGCGGATTTGGTTGATAAGTTTGATGTCAAGGCAAAGCAGAAATGCACCGACACAATCAAATCATGCGCAATGCGTGTTTGTGGTGGTGGTGTTGGTTCCGCATGTTACAGCCAGGTGTTTAAAAGTGGTACCGAAAAAAGTATCAATGGCGAAGAAACATATAATGAAATAAAAAACGGTTGCGCAACAATTGTTAATACAGATTTGTATTGTAAATATGCGGCGGCAAATCCAAATTCATCCGGTGTATATTCTTATTCATATATAAACCGCGATGCGTTTGATGTTTTGTTCCCGGAATATGACAATGGGGCGGAAATTGATGCGATTGGTGTTGTCGCGGCGTTGAATTCTGCGCTGGCAACAAATTATAATGATGCGGCAATTGCACAAATGCGTAAATCTTGTGAAAATGTGGCAAAGGGTTGTATCAAATCAATGTGTGGTTCGGACTATACAAATTGCTATCGCAACCGTACCGATATTATTTCGGGTACGTACAATACCGGTGATTTGGGCGGCAGTTTTGATAAGTCTATGAACAAGATGGGTGGCGTGTTGGATAATAACATTGTTATCGGTCTGTGTCTGGATACTGTTAAAAACGCATCGTCTTGCGAAGAACACTTGGCAATACAAACCGCCAAGGCAAAGTCCAGCGATTACGGCAATTGGGGAACAAATAGCAGCGTTCGTGATGCTTGGTTGGATGCAAATTCGACCAAAGTGGTTGATATAGCCAAAACAGAGAGTGATGTTGAAACAGGTATGTGCCATCCATCGGATGATGATGTCGCAAGTAACAAAGGATGCAATAAAAATGATTTAGCACCGTGCGACACCGTTGATTCCAATGGGTGCGTGTATGACGATAAGGAATATGTGCCATATTCGGACTATGTTTTGAATAACGAAGCCGAAACATTGTTGCAACAGGTTATGGTTGATATCGAAAAAGAGGCCCAGGCAACATATAATGCAAAATTGACTGCTGAACAGAATATGTGTTTGGCGGCAAACAGCGCGGGTGGTATTTTAAGCAACCGTGATTTGGGTTCTACATTTATGTGGGCTAAATTAAAAGCGTCAAGAAAGGTTCCTGCGGCGTATAATGTAAACGGTTTGAAACCATCACAGTTCGAGGCCAGTAACGATTTGTATGGGTCGTTCTGTCGCGTGCGTGTAACATTGCAATCGGATGATAAAAAGATTCAGGAAGCAATGCGTAACAAATCGTGGACCACGGCGTACTTTGCGGTTGGCGATTCGTTCACATGCGGTTCATGGATTCCGGAAAAGGATTTGGTCGCATTGTCCGAAGAAGTCGCAGCGGAAAAACTTGGTACGTCCAAAAATGGTAATTTGACCAATGCCCAAAAGTGGGGTGTCGCGGGTGCGTCGGTACTGTCCGCGATCGCCGGTGGTGTTGGTACAGACCTTTTGCAATCTCAAACCGGTTTGGGCGGATTGTTAAAGACAACACAAAATAAGAACAATACAAAAATGAACACGAATAGCAAGCAGCAGGTTTACACTACTTGTATGGATATGGCAACCAAAGCCAGACGAGCGGCAGAAGCTTGCACATCTTCAAGTTGTTCAGGTGACCAGTTGACAGATATGCAAGTAAAAACGGCTGATTTGGTGTCGTATGTGCAACGAACAGTAAATAGTCAAGAAGGTGCGAAACTCGTGACAGTGGATTCTGTTCTTACAAGTCCACAAACAGCGGCAAATAGTACAAAAGTTTCTAATGCGGTAATGTCTGTGTATAACGACTGTGTGGATATGTCTAATAAGTTGTCGCAACAGCCGTCGCAAGCCCAGGAAGATAAAAACTTCTGGAACAATGGTGGTGGTCGCGCAATGGTTGATATTACTGGTGCGGGGCTGACCAGTGCTATTGGTGGTGTTACAACGGCGCAAATATTAAAGGAACAAAACCGTACTAATTTCACCGCTGAACAGCAGGAATGGATGAATAATGTCGGCCGTCATATCACATGCTATATCGGTGGGGACGAAGCCGGTAACTATGGCGACATTATCACAACATCTTTGGAATAATAGCCAAAGCGAATAAATAAAACCGCCCGTTCGGGCGGTTTTTTGTGCACAAATTCCAGAAATTCGGTCTGTCCCGCCCCACAAGGGGGCAGGGGAAAACCGTCGCGATTGCGACGGTTTTACTAACCACTACCCACTAACACTAACCACTAATCTCCCCTTGCCACCCGGTGTTTTTTGTGATAAAATTAATGGAAAGAGAGAAATGAAATCAATAGCCAGATTTTTATTGTTGGCATTGGCATTGGTGCCGTTTGGCGCGGATTCTGCGCCTGTGCCGTCTACGCGTGGAAATAACCTGACCGCGTACAATGGCGGGTCGGGTGCGACAAATAATAATAACTGGAATTCGTTGATGAACGTGCGTTCGGGCGTGGATGCGGTTGATATGCCGGTGGCGGACTTTGGTAATTGCAATGCAATTGTTTTGCGCTGTGCACAACCAAAGTGCGCCAATGGCGGGTGCGTGGATATGGATGTAACGGCGACCATTGTTGCGGGCTGTGTCCGTTCGAACGAGGCTTGCGTGCAATATGGCGATGATTTGGTGGACTATATTTCGGCGCAACTGGTGGCACAGAGCACGGCTAAATCCAACGCGGCCCAGGCCGCCGCGGCAAATGCCGCCGCCGCACAAAGCGCACAGCAAATGGCACAAATGCAACAGCAAATGCAGCAAATGCAATCGCAAATGGCGGCACAAAATGCCGAAACCGTTGCACAATTGCAAACCGCACTGGAAGAACAAAAACAGTTAACCGCCCAGGCCATTGCAGAGGCAACAACCGCACGCGCAACGACCGTTGATAATACCACAACCGGTACCGAATTAAATGATGCCCAGGTGGTGGCGGCAAACGCATTAACCACCGCGCAACAGATTGCTGCACAAAACGGTGTGTCGGCGGATATTTTGGCGCGGGAACAGATTACCGGGCAAATAATGTCGGCAATTGAAAACGCCGAAACACAAATGAAGGCGTTAAAAACCACAATGACCGATGTGTTTGAATATGCGGGCTGTGACAGCAAGGGGAATAATTGCACCGGGCCAAGGCGCGTAAAAACCTTTAAACAGAAAGCGATGGATTTCTTTGAACCATATGACAATGTTTTGGACGAAGTGTATGACGCATTAATTTTGGCGCAATCTGTTGGGGTTGATATTACCGATATTTATATGATGCTTAACGATTCCTGCAATGTTTGGGGACGTTATATGTGCGACAAAGATTCTGATGGCAAAGTTAAAGATTTTCGTTATACTACAGACAATTGTAAGAGAGATCCTGATGGTCGATACATATCGGGTGGTGGCACTGTGGTTGGTGGTGCGGAATGTACTATTGGTAAAATTATTCCCGTATCCGATGGTGGATGCCAGCCGTTGGGGTTGATTCCCGATGGGGAAGCAGTGCGCTATAATTGGTTGAATCCTGAAGACGGCGAATTGAATATGATTCGTGTTGGCTGTATGTCCGATATGTTGGAAACATCCGCGCTGTTCCGTAACCGTAAAAAGGGCGCGAGTATTGATATAGAAACCCTGCAACGTATTATTGAACAAGATGCACCAAGTGTTTATGGCGCGGGTCGTTTGGGCGGAAAAGCCACAACACCAAAGGATGATGGAATAAAATTCTGTGCGGTTAATCAAAAATCGCTGGCGGATTTGGAAAAAATCGTTTCTTTAAAGACTTTGCCAGCCAAGGTGTGTGTTGATAATTCGTTTGCTGTAAAAGAAGTGACAGATGAAATGCCTGTGGCAAATGGGTATGATAACCAAGCCACAACACAATTATCGAACAATCTTAAAACGCAACTGTCACAGGCGATAAATAACCCAATGTCGATAACACAAGAAAAAAGATTGGATGAGCAGATGGTCGATGATTTTAATAACAATACAAAATCTGTTGTTGATAATGTCAAAAGAACACAATGTGAAATTTTGGGTGGTGGAATACTTGTTAACGGTATATGCGATTGTAGTGCGGCCAGAGACTTTTTGAAATGTTCGAAAGCGATAGGAAAATGAAAAACAATAAAAACATCTTTAACGGTAAATTACTTGGCGCAGTAAGTGTGGCGGCATTGCTGGCTGTGCCGGCGTTTGCGGCGACAACGGATAATGGCTGTGGCAAGGATAGTAACGACCGTATTAATCCGGAAATCGCGCTGTGTTCGACACATGTCTATAACATAGGCGAGGTTGAAAATCCATCGACCGAATCCGATAAACAATTAATGCGCGACGTGGTTGCATTAAAATCGACCGTAATGACGCAACAGATGTATAAGCAGTATGAATACCTGGACGCGACATTAAAACGCTTTAAAACGCAATTGGAAAAGGCGGTTTTGACAACCAAATTAATGGCCGCCGGCGCGGATGGTGACACGGGCGGTTCATCCTATTCGGGTGTTTCAACCGGGTCGTCGTCAACCCAATTCCGCAGCAGCGACAGAAATATATTCATTGCCGGCGTTAGCAATTGCAATAATGAATTAACACCAGCCAAGGTGTATGAATGTTTGCATGCAAATGCGAACACCATATACAACAGTTCAAACAATGGTGAAAATGTAACGTCGGAATTAAAGAAACAATTGGCTAATGACTATGCGCTGGTTATTGATACTTGTGATACAAAAGTCTGCGACAAAGAAAAGGTAAAAGATTTTTGTAAGAAATCTAGCACCATTTCAACAAGACAGAATTTCAGAGATTGTTTGAATAGTTTGCGGAACTTGATAAGATTAGGAAACGCTGATGTCACCAAATCGCAAAATATGATGAACAGAAATAATTCGGGTGTTTAACAATAATCCCCGTTCGTTCGATTTTACCCCGCCACAGCACTGTGGCGGGGTTTTAAGTTCTTCTCCTGTGGAGGAGTACGGCGTAGCCGGGAGATGGTCTTTTGAATCCTGGTAATTTGTTTTTACAAGACCACCCCGTCACTGCGTGCCACCCCTCCGTTGGAGGGGAACTTTTCCATCCGTCTCCCCTTCACCACGCGAAGGGGATTAAAAAAACGCCCCGTGGGGCGTTTTTCTGATTTTTGCTTATGGACATAACTCTAATTGCTTTAACACGTTCTGGACGTCATTATTTACCGATACGGTTACCTTTCTTTGCAGGCCGTCCGTGTATGTGTAATAAAACATTTGATTTGCAAAATCCGGTGCCGC
>CAMVKK010000001.1 GCA_947168075.1 uncultured Alphaproteobacteria bacterium | reverse complement strand
ATCGTGAATATCTTTGTCATATCAGTATTTGACTTCGTTTAATATCAAATAAAAATCAGGGATATGTTTTGATGCCATGCCATTTAATAAACTAACAGAAGCAACCGAACCGAATGGCGCATAAAAACTAGCATCAAATTTATAGTATTTACGAATACATTCGTTGATTTGTTTTTCTAAATCAGACATAGACATATGAATCATCATATCCCAAACTTTTTCTTGAATCTCATCATACTTATAATCGCTAAACCTGTAATTGTCCCAGAAATAAGACAAAATTTGTTTGGCTTGTTTTTCATTTAAATTTTTTATGGATTCTGGAAAATTATAACGCGGATGTGCGGCCCGATACATATCAAGTTTTTCTTGATTTACACCATACGTATTTATTCGTGCGGTATTATTGTCGGTTTGTGTGTTTTCATATTCAAGTATTTTATTAACAAAATCACTACGCCTATCGGCAACAGCAACCATTGGAATTATCAATAATAATACAAACGCTAACTTTTTCATACACTTATTATTGCAGGATATATACAAAGAAATCAATATCTATTTGTACGACTTGTCCATCCGTTTCCATATTTGTCCCAATCAGATAAACCTTGCAGATACTCGATTCTGTTTTCTTTTAAATCTTGCATAAAATCGTCAATTTTATTATCCGGTATATTGTTCAAAGCATCTATGGTATTGTCACCGATTTTACCATCTGTTTTTAGATTTGCTCCCATTGAATCGTTTAATGTTTCTTGGACGATTTTTCCAACATTATTGAAATTACTCATAACGCCCATATCAAATATCGCGTTGGCAATGCGTTCGTTTTCTATATCACCAATACGGCGTTCGTCATAGTAATCTTCACCGTATATTTGACGTGCCTGTTCTGGTGATAAATCTTTCACTTTATCTGGAAAATTAAAATCTGGATGATCTGCATTGTATTTATCCAATGTTGGTTGTGTTATACCTGAATTTGTCGGTTGATCAATCAGTTTTGGATTATCCACATATCCGCCTTCCTCTGCCATGGTTTTATGAATAATACCTTGTTTGCGAGTATCAACAACAGGCTTGTTATTATCATCTAATTCAATTTCTTCTATCCAGCACCGACAATTGTCATGATGTGGGTGTTCTGGGATATCTTCTTCGTTTTCATAAATAGTATCAGAAAAACTTGCACAATCTTCGCAAGTTCTTTCGTCTATTATGGCATGCCAGCACCATGCTTTTCTAATCGTTATATTGCGTCCAGTTGCATCAATCGTGCTGTTGCCATATTTGT
This sequence comes from uncultured Alphaproteobacteria bacterium, assembly GCA_947168075.1. Lineage (GTDB taxonomy): Bacteria > Pseudomonadota > Alphaproteobacteria > Rs-D84 > Rs-D84 > Enterousia. The sequence goes on along the minus strand of CAMVKK010000001.1, from coordinate 45,015 downwards.
TTTCAAAATAATTTTGAATTTGCTTTGCAACATTTTGGTGTTCTGGATTGTTAGAATTTACATATGCATCGCTTTGCATAAGGTTTAATATGTTTTCTGGTATTTTGTTCATCTTATATCCTTTGTTAAATAAAAAAAGCCCGCACATTGGGCCCCGCAAAATTGCAAAATTTTGTGGGTGATATTGCAGGCAATAAAAACGGCGCAACAATGCGCCTTCAATTGTCAGAGATTATATCATAAAATGGCCTAAAAATCAAGAATTAAGCAGTGTGTTGTATGTAAGATACCGTACTAATTTTTAACCCCACCAGAACACAAACCGACCGTTTCGGTCGGTTTTTGTTTTGTCGGGTAGTGATAATTTTGTAATTTATTAATTCGTGTGGTATAATTTTGGTTCAAAGGATAGTTCAATGCAGTTACAAGATATAGATGTGAACCTTAACTTTTGGGTTGATTCATCGGGGACCGATCCAGATATATTTAGCAAGAAATTACGGGAATATCAGATAATGTTGTACAGCCGGAAATCGGACAATATTATTCTGACCCCTGGGGGTGATATGAGCTATGATTACCTTTATATCGACAGTCCCGAAAATATGCGCCTGGGCAGTGATTGCATACTGAATATGAACGAACGGTACAGAGAATATAAAAATATAAATGCAAAACATTTGGAAAATACGTCCGATCATTACAAAAAACTATATAAAAAATATTTGGATATGGCGCATACAATTGGGGGTGAAATTCTTTTTCCGAAACGCAAAAATTCCATCAATGTAGAACGCGGACGAAATCATCTGATAAAGGACAGATTTGATTTAACACTGGAATGTATTCGTCGATATTATAACGATAAAAATGCCCAAAATCCGCTTTATACAACGATTTGTGCGGATAAAAATTTTTTTGATTTGTTCAAAACATTTGATGGGTATGTGGAGTATTTTTTCTTGGGTGATTTGGTTGAAAATGGTCGGATTAATTTTTTCTTTGGAAAATATAAAGATGATGTTTTTAATCATTCGCCACTGGCATGGGAACAGTCGGATTGGGAACAATTGTTGGATAACCAAATGAAATTTTTGGAAAAAAGAGCGACAAGAATACAAGATTTTTGCACTGGAATACACCGAAATAAAAAGCCCTTTATCGCTTGAAAAACGGGATTTTATCGATTACAATGTGGACAGTATCTGAACCAAAGGGAATATATTATGCAGACGTGTCCACGTGTGTCTGTTTTAACGCCAATCTATAATACAAATCCGGCGCACTTGCGGGAAATGATTGAGTCTATATTAAATCAGACATTTACGGATTTTGAATTTTTGATTCTGAACGATTCTCCGGATAATACTGAAATTGAAAAAATCGTGAAATCTTATAAAGATAAACGTATTAAATATTCGAAAAACGATAAAAACATGGGCATTACACCAAGCCGCAATAAATTGTTAAAGATGGCGCGTGGGGAATACATTGCAATATTTGACCATGACGACATTTCTGTTCCAGAAAGATTAGAAAAACAAGTTGCATATCTGGATGCAAACCCATATGTTGGCGTGGTGTCCGGGTTTATCCGTGATTTTGGTGATAAATCTGCGGTTCGCGTTGTTCCAGAATTTGATACAGATATTAAAATTGCGATGACCGATTGGTGCTGTGTGTGGCATACGGCGGCAATGGTGCGTAAGTCTGTGTTGGTTGACAACGATATTGAATACGAAGAATTTTATTCCCCGTGCGAAGATTATCGTTTGTGGTCGCGTTTAATGGCGGTAACAAATTTCCATAATTTGCAAACAGTGCTGGTAAAATACCGCACATTTGAAAACCAGACATCAAATAAACAGAAATCACGCATGGACACAATGCACCGCGCGGTTCGGTTGGATATTATAAATCGGTTTCCGGCGTATTGGAACGAATGGCGCGAATCCGACGCATGTACGACGCGTTTTCGGTTGCGGTTTTTGGGTATTCCGTTGATTAAAATTAAACATAATCGCGTATACCTGTTTGAATTTATTCCGGTGTTCAAGATCAAGTGGAGATAACATTATATGATGTATGAATTGTTAAATTTCAAAGTTCGTGGTGACCATACGGGAAACCTGGTCGCACTGGAACAGGGTACGGATTTTCCGTTTGATATTAAACGGGTGTACTATATTTGGGGTACAGACAGGGACGCAATTCGTGGTCGGCACGCGCATCGCAATTTGGAACAGGTTATTGTTTGTACATCTGGCTCATGCGATTTTATTTTGGACGATGGACATGAACGCGTAACAGTACACCTAGATAATCCGGCGGTTGGATTACACATAAAGTCAAACATTTGGCGCGAATTTACAAACTTTTCACCCGATTGTGTTGTTATGGTTTTGGCATCGGAACACTATGATGAATCAGATTATATTCGCGACTATGAACAGTTTAAAACGGAGATTGCAAAATGATACATCAATTATCAGACGTACAATCCAAAAACATTGGCAAAGATACAAATATATGGCAATTCTGTGTTGTGTTGCCGGGCGCCAAAATAGGGAATAATTGCAATATTTGTTCACATTGCTTTATTGAAAACGATGTTGTGATTGGAAATAACGTTACGATAAAGTGTGGTGTTCAAATATGGGACGGCATGGTTATCGAAGATAATGTATTTATTGGGGCAAATGCAACTTTTACGAACGACCGATATCCAAAATCACGGAACAAAGATTGGAAACTGGAACCGGTTATTATTAAACGTGGCGCATCGATTGGTGCGAACGCAACGATTTTACCAGGTGTAACCATTGGCGAAAACGCGATAGTTGGTGCCGGCGCAATTGTAACAAAAGATGTTCCTGCAAATACAAAAATATTTACCAAAGTGGTTCAATATGAAGAAAAAAGTAGATAATATCGTATTTCTGAGTGAGGATGTTAATATTCGTGCCGGTGGGCCGTCTGGATATATTGCAAATTTGGAACATGCGATTAATGAATCACACATACCGAATAAAATCGTGTTTATAAATGCCACAATGTTTCCGCGCCAGATAAAAAGAATAAATTTTATTGGACGCATGTTGTGTTTTTACATTCCGGTGGGTCGTGTTCGGCGAAATATGCGTCAGAATGTAATAAAATATTTAACATATCGCTTGTTTGCAAAGGCGTTGGATAAATATGATTTTCAAACGATAACAGTTCACTCTGTTTATGATGTGTTATTTGCGAAAAAATATATTAAATCACGTAAATTATCTGCCAAAATATTGCAAATGTCGCACAGCCCACAACCACCATCCGAAGAAAGCCATGATCGCGACCTGGCGGAAGGTATTCCAGATGCAGACGCACGTTATGCGGTGGCACAAAAAGTGGAACGCGATGCATTTACCGCCGCCGATATGTATATTTTCCCATCGGCCGAATCAGTGGAATGTTACAGTGGCGCGCTGACGTATTTTGATGAATTGTTAAAGACGCATCAGATTAAGTATGTTCGTACGGGGTGCCGTCCACTGCAAACCGATAAAACACGCGATGAAATGCGTAAAAGGTATAATGTTAAAACACCCTATGTCGTAACCTATATCGGACGACATAATGAAATCAAGGGGTATGATGTTTTACAGAAAATAGCCAAACAAATATTGGACGTGCGCGATGATATTACATTTCTGGTTGGTGGACGTATGGGGAAAATCGCGCCATTGGAACATCCACGTTGGATTGAACTGGGGCAAATAAATCCAGCCGAAGTCTTAGCTGCAACTGATGTATTTATATTGCCAAATCGTCAAACTTATTTTGATTTAATTTTATTAGAAGTGTTATCAACAGGCACCTATGTCGTTGCATCAGACACCGGTGGTAATAAAACTGTATATGTCGATACAGGCATTATAACGCTTTATGACGATGAAAAAGACTGCATAAAAAAAACGTTGTTGATACTGGATTCCTGTGCTACGCGGCGTTTAATCGACAGTGGCAATATAAAAAAGGCATGGGCAGATCATTATTCCCCAAATCAGTTTGCCAAAAATTATATCAATATGATAGCGGAGGTATGTAATGGTAAATAATCTTGTTGTTGGTTGTGGTATATCTGGGGCGACAATTGCGCGGATGCTTGCCGATGCAGGTCAAAAAGTTACCGTCATAGATTCACGGGAACATATCGCTGGCAATATTTATGATTACTATGATGATGGTATATGTGTGCATAAATACGGAACACATATTTTCCACACTAATAATAAAGAAGTTTGGGATTTCGTTTCTCGTTTTTGTCAATGGTATCCGTATCAGCACAAAGTTCGTGGTTTAATTGATGGTCAAATTGTGCCAATACCATTTAATCTTAATACGTTGCATGCCGTTTTTCCCGGCGCGTTGGCTGAAACCATTGAACAAAAATTACTGGATAATTTCGGGTTGAATGTCAAAGTTCCAATTCTGGAATTGCGCAAGAAAGATGATAAAGACCTTAAATTCTTGGCACAATATATTTATGATAAAATATTTTTGGAATACACATTAAAACAGTGGGGAAAAAGACCCGATGAAATCGATCCCACTGTATCGGGACGTGTGCCGGTATATGTGTCGCGTGATGATCGCTATTTCCAAGATAAATACCAAGGAATTCCAATCGGTGGATATACTAAAATGGTTCAAAAAATGTTGGAACATCCGAATATAACTGTAAAATTAAAAACACCATTTGACGGGTCTATGAGATATGACCGTTTGTTTTGGACCGGCAGCATCGATGAATTTTTTGATTATAAATTTGGTGAATTACCATATCGCAGTGAACATTTCGAATTTATAAAGTATCCTTTTGCACGTTTCCAAGATGCCGCTGTTATAAATTATCCGTGTAATTATGACTGGACGCGTATCGGGGAATATAAGTATTTTCTTAATGACAAATCAGATAAAACGATTGTTTCCTATGAATATCCGGAAAAATTTGAACGTGGTAAAAATGAACGTTATTACCCGATTGCAAATGATGATACAGCGGAACTTTATAACAAATATTTAACCTTGGCGCGCGATATGCCAAATGTATATTTCTGTGGTCGTTTGGGCGAATATAAGTATTATGATATGGACAAAGCAATCGCGCGTTGTATGGAAATATTAAACGGAATAAGATGATGAAACATATACCAATATTTTTTACATTTGATAATAACTATGTTGTGCCAGCGGCGGTGGCGTTTTATTCGTTGCTTAATCGGGCAGGGCGGGACATTTTTTATGAAATGCATGTTTTACACCACGATATTTCAGACGAAAATATAAAACTTTTGCAATCGGTGGTTGGTCGTTTTAAAAATGCAATATTGGAATTTCACGATACTGCCGGATTTTTGTCTGATGAATTTAATTCTGGTTCTTTTTCATCGGGTCATGCGGGATCACGGTTTACCGCTGATACAATTCTGCGGTGCTTTGCGGCGCGATTCTTTCCACAGTATGATAAAATAATCTATTCCGATGTTGATGTGGTGTTTATGGACGATATTTCGGAAATATACGATATTGATTTGCGTGGGAAATATATTGCCGGTGTGCGTGGACCATTTATGAAATATGTGGCGGACGAATTGTCGCACCTTAAACCTGAACACTTTGAAATGCTGCACGATACATATATTGCAGGTGGAATATGGGTTATGAATCTTAAAAAAATTCGTGCGGACAATTTGGAATCGCGTATGCTGGAAATTGTGCATGACGATACGATTATCAAACGCTTTAATGATCAAGATATTATGAATATTGCATGTGAAAACCATGTGGCATTTTTGCCGTTGAATTATATTTCTTATCCGTATTTGTTGGATTTGTTGCGAAAACCGGATTTTATCAGCCATTACAGTCGTGATGAAATGTTTGATTCCATCATTAATCCAAAAATTTTACATTTTGCGGCATCGAAACCATGGAATGGAACCCCCCAGCATGCGGATACATGGTGGAATATTTTTGAATATCTAAAATTGCCAAGAACGAGTATTTTCCGCGATGTGCCGGATGAAAATGTAAAAAAATATAAAAAATATAAACGGCTTTTTAATATCGTATTATGCGTATTGGCGGCTGTGATAGTGATAGCAGTATTGGGGGTAATATTATGATTAAATTTTTAGACCTGGAAAAAATAAACAATCGTTTTCGTGATGAAATGGATGCACGAATCAAAGAAATATTGGATTCTGGATGGTATTTGTCGGGCAAATGGAACGATGAATTTACGAAACATTTTGCGGAATTCTGTGGAACAAAACATGCGGTTGGTGTCGCAAATGGGTTGGATGCAATAAATCTTATTATACGTGGCTATGGATTTGGCGTGGGTGATGAAATAATTGTTCCGGCAAATACATATATTGCGACAATTTTGGCGATCTCTGAAAACGGGTGTACGCCGGTGTTGGTTGAACCGGATATAAACACATATAATATTGACCCAGAAAAAATCGAAGAAAAAATCACAGAACACACCCGTGCGATTATTGTTGTCCACCTGTATGGTCAGGCTGTGCAGATGAAAAAAATCTGGGAATTAGCAAAAAAGTATAATCTGAAAGTAATTGAAGATGCAGCCCAGGCGCATGGTGCAATGTATGACGGTCGGCGCGTTGGTAATTTGGGCGATGCAGCGGCGTTTTCATTTTATCCGGGCAAAAACCTAGGGGCGTTGGGTGATGCCGGTGGTGTAACAACCAACGACACCGAATTGTTTAATAAAGTAAGGGCTATTGCGAACTATGGTTCCGACCGCAAATATCATCATATTTATAAAGGGGTCAATTCACGTCTGGATGAAATTCAAGCAGCATTGCTGGATGTTAAATTGCCGCATCTGGATGCGGACAATGCGCGTCGTCGTGAAATTGCTAAATATTATCGTGAAAACATCACAAATCCAAAAATCATATTGCCAAAAACATATGATGAAAATGCACATGTGTGGCATGTTTTCGCATTGCGCACGGAAAATCGTGATGAATTATGTAAATACCTGAACGATAACGGGATTCAAACAAATATTCACTATCCAACCCCGCCGCACAAACAGGGCGCGTACGCTGAATGGAACAACCAATCGTTCCCAATTACCGAAGAAATTCACCGGACAATTATGTCGATTCCAATGTCACCAGTTATGACGGATGATGAAATCAAAACAATAGTGAGGTTATTAAATGAGTGGAAATAAATTAAAGTGTTTCTTTGCGTTCAGTAACGATATTGAAAACAATAAAATATACACAGATATGTTGATTGCGACACTGGCCAGTGCGCGCGCAAACACTACATTGGATTTACATTGTCTTTATGATGGTGAAAAAAATGATAAATTATATGCGATATTGCGTAAATATGATGTTACGGTTCATATCAAGACAATTCCGTTTTTACCCCAGATTTTAAAAATTTATACGCCTGAATTTATGCAACATCACTTTAAAACGCAGATATCAGAAAAATCTTTGCGTGCGCGATTCTTGCGTATGTTGTTGCCGGATGTAACTGATGATGAATATGTGCTGTATGTTGATACAGATGTTATGTTTTTACAGGATATTAAATTATCGGATTTTGGAAAATTGCCAGAATATATCGGTGTTTGTCCGGAATTTGAAAAAACACAAGATTATACTTATTTTAACGCCGGTATAATGCTTATCAATGTCCCTAAAATGCGCGACAAGTACAAAGAATTTTTGGAAATGATAAACAATGGACAGACGGCAACCATTGAATGCTGTGACCAGGGATATTTAAATGATTTATATCGTGGCGTGTTTGATAAATTACCTTTGGAATATAACTGGAAGCCATATTATGGTTATAATCCAAATGCAAAAATAATTCATTTTCACGGCATTAAACCGAACGCATGGTATGATGATGTTTTCGGTTATATTCGTGACTCTATTATCAATAACGACTGTATATCTGCATATTATAAATACTATGATAAGTTTTGTGATTATGCAGGCATTGATAAGCAGGAATGCTTTAATAAGTTGACAGTAACACTAACAGCAAACATACCATGCGGTTTTGTAAAAGTGCGAAAATACAAACACGACCTGAAAAAATTACGTATAGCACTTTGGATCATAAGTAGTGTATTGTGTGTATCAATTATTTTACATATTATATTATTCATTTAATACATTAGGATAGTGAGTCAAAATGAGAAAGCAAAAATACGATTTAATTTTTAGTGTTGGTGAAGCATGTTCTTGCACATCCGCATTACGTGGTGCTGATTTACAATTAAAATCATACCCCTTGGATTGGTTGTTCGGTTCTGATTTTATCGGACGCTGCAAGATAGTGGCATCTCGTTTTAACAGGTTTATTGAAAAAAATGATTTAGAATACACATATTCTGAACGCAGCATATCATGTGATGCATATCACAATAAATACAATGACCTGACATTTAATCATGATTTTGCGACGGGTCGTCCACTGGACGAAACATATCCTGCGGTATCTGAAAAATATGCACGCCGTATATCAAGATTACTGGAATCAATAGATAAATCACAACGTGTTTTGGTTGTCTATATAGAAACGCCTGTTAAAGATCATGATATCGTTGATAATAAAGATTTGATTCGTGGACACCAAATAATAGCCGATGCTTTCCCTGATACTGTGGTAGATTTGTTGTATTTTTCAAATTCCAACAGTAAAAAGCAAACGGAACAAGTGTCCGACCACATTATTCGCATATACGATGATTATAAAGATAAAACTTCTGAATTGGATTATGTTGTGATTGGCGATATACTGATAAAGCATTTACAGAATTTTAAATTAAATATTGCCTTTGGCAAAAAAATAAAACGCGAATTTACACGTATATTAATAAACATGATTCCAATTGGTAAAATAAAGCACAATTTACGAAGGAAATATCATGTTAAATAATCATCCATTGGTGTCTGTATGTATTCCCGCATACAATCATGAAAAATATATTGTTGACTGTTTAAATTCTGTGGTTGCCCAGACATATGATAATATTGAATTGGTTATTATTGACGATGGGTCGCGTGATAGCACGAAACAAAAAATTTTGGATATGATGCCAAAACTGGAATCGCGATTCGTACGCGTGTTTTTTGATTCGCAAACTAATATGGGAACATGTCGTACTATAAACAGACTTTATGAAAAAGCGCGTGGTAAATATATCTATCATATTGCATCCGATGATATGTCAAAACCAAATGCAATATCAACATTGATTGAATTTATGGAATCACACCCAGATTACGCACTGGCGGTTGGCGATAATGAAATTATTGATGCTGATGGGAAACGCGCATATTGGGATGCGGTGCGTAACAATGTATATGCCACAAAACATTTGGTGAATTTCTACGTGCAACTAATGCCGACATAGATTTTGATTCGGAACAATTTGGAACATATGCGACATTGTTTGGTCGAAATTATATTCCGAACGGATACCTTATTCGTCGAGATATACTTAAAAAAACCGGTGAATTTACACCGGATGCACCATTGGAAGATTGGTGGTTTATGATGCAGATATCAAAATACGCAAAAATAAAGTATATTGATAAAGTTCTGTTTTCATATCGTTGGCATGGCGCAAATACCATGGCAAACACCACCAAAATTCAAGCAATGGCGGACAAAACCGCAGCATACGAATGGCAACAATTAAAAAAATGCGATTTTTCCAAAACGCGCCCCGATGTAAAAGCAACATATCGTCATGAACGTAGTCGCCGGTTTGTTCATAGATTTATATATCATCGTTATCGTGTCGGAAATAAAGTAATCTTTAAATTATTTGGCATTATTCGTGTATCTTTCCATAAATCATGATCGAAACGGAAAAAATGTAAGTTTATTTGTTGACGGATGTACGGTTTCATGCACATAGCCCGATTTATAGGCTATAACGTCGCCCGCACCAACAATAAATTGACCGTTACCGTTAACAAAAGATCCGCTGCCATTTGTTGTTACATTAAACATGGTTACACCATTTATTTTGATATATCCATATGCCCAATTAAACCCACTGGTGTCGGCCATAATAACACCATTGGACGGGCATGTGTATGTTTGTTCTGTTATGGTCATATTCATTGCTATGCCATTGGCATAATCAGGAATCATTTTATTGGTAATATCTGATGGTACCGCATCAGCACGCGCCAGAGGTATACCACCAACGGTTGTTCCGTCATGTACGCGAAGTGTTTTGTTTGTTGTGTCCATTGTAACTTCACCGACTGCGCCGGTAAAGGTTGCATGTTCCGCCGCGGTGCCGCGCCGAATTTGTATTTGTCGTGACATATCTTTTCCTTTTGTTTTATTAAAATTTGGAAATAAAAAACGGGACGAAAATGTCCCTGAATGCACCAGGTATTATACCAAAAAATGGCATTTTTTTCAAGTGAAATAAAAAAACCGCACCAATTGGGCGCGGTTTTATTTATGAAATATTAAATTATACGGCCAAAAAATCCGCCATCCAGTGCCAATGTTAACAGTATCCACCACCATGACCATTTAACAGTTTTCGTCAATTTCAAAATAATAAATATAATTGTAAACATTTTTAACTCCTTTGTGTGTTGGTTGTAACACATTATGATTATATTCAATTATGTGTTTTTTTGTAAATAAATTTTTACTTGGTTGTTTTTAGTGATTTGTGATGATAAAATATTCGTGTTAACAGAATAGGGGAAAAATATGCAAAAAATATGTCAAAGTTGTGCGATGCCAATGGCGGATGAATCGCTGTATGGCACAAATGCGGACGGTTCAAAGAATTCGGATTATTGTATTTATTGTTATAAAGATGGCAAATTCTTACAAGATTGCACAATGGACGAAATGATAGAGCATTGTGCAGGGTTTATTGATGAAGTTAATAAGAACCTGGAACACCCGATAACAAAAGAAGAATATATTGGTCAAATGAAAATGTATTTTCCGTATCTGAAACGTTGGCGCAGCCAAATAACCATTTCAAATGATATGCCAGAAAATCCATCTTTGTTAGGGGTCAAGGAACTTGTCGCCAAGATGGCGGATACATCGCCAATTACATTTATATCATCGGTTGACCAAGACGGGTTTCCATGCACCAAAGCCATGTTGTCACCACGTGTGCACGACGGGATAAAGGTTTTCTATTTTACAACCAATACTTTTTCTTTGCGTGTGGCCCATTACAAAGCGAATCCAAAAGCGTGCATATATTTCTGTGATTCAAAAAATTTCATCGGGGTTATGTTGCGTGGCACAATGGAAGTATTGACAGATGCCAAGACCAAAGAGATGATTTGGCGAGACGGGGACACAGAATATTATCCTGGGGGTGTTACAGATCCGAACTATTGTGTTTTGAAATTCACCGCCACAGATGGACGTTTCTATAGCGATTATTATCCGCGCAGTTTTGTGATAGAATAAGACGATAAAAAAAGATGGAAAAAATAAAAAACCGACCAAACGGTCGGTTTTTTATTTACTGTTTTTGAATCGGATATTTACCATCAATAAGGTTTTGCCGCACAACATGGTGTTTAACCTTTTGCGTGCTGGTTGTTGGTAAATCGTCCGTCGTCATCGCAAAGTGCGTAACCCATTTATACGACGCCAATTTCTTGTTCGCATTTGCAACCGCGGTGGCCAATTTGTCAATTGTCATACCTTCGTCTACACTGAATACGGCATATGCAACGGTTTTATCCTCTAATTTATGTTCGAATACCGCAACATTTTTAACACCAGGAATTTTCATAAACATTGCTTCCAATTCATCAGGATAAACATTTTTACCAGAATCTAAAACAATCACTTGTTTTTTGCGTCCAGCAAAATGTAATTCGCCGTTTTTGTCCATTGACACTAAATCGCCAGTGTTGAAAAATCCGTGTTCATCGAATACCTGGCTGTTAACCTCGGGATTATTCAGATAGCCGTCAAACACCTGGTGACCGCGAACCCAAAGAACGCCAATACCATCGGCATCTTTGTTGCGGATTTCGACTTCGTTATTTGTTGTTGGTGCACCAAACGCAAACGGAACACGCTTTTTTGTGCGTTTCGAAATACAGATTGGTCCAACCGTTTCCGTCATACCATAGCCTTGGATAAACGGCATGCCCAAACGTTCGTAAAAAGTTTCAACCTCGGGCTTGGTGGCGGCACCACCGGCGACCAGTAATGTTACGCGGCCACCAAATATGTTGCGGACGGGATCTTGGACCTTGCGTACCAAAAAGCCCAATCCCAATTTTTCTAATGTTTTGCCATATTTCAAAACAAACGATGCGAATAGCCACAGATGACGCGCCTTTAATTGATCGATAATACGGTTACGAATAACCTCGAATAGGCGGGGGACAGCAGGAATTACCTGGGGACGGAATTCGACAAAGTCCGCCATCAGTAATTTTGGATTAATGCTGGGCTGTAAAATAACACCGCAACCGTATTCAATTGTTGCCAAAATTTCCACAGCGAAACCGAATATGTGGTACATTGGTAAAAATCCATACAGGTAATAACCCGGTTCAATATAGTCCCGCATGTCCTTTAACGAATGTGCACATTCAATCAGGTTAAAGTGTGTTAATGGCACAACCTTGGGCGTGCCGGTTGAACCCGATGTAAATGATAATATCGCAATGTCCAACGATTCGACGGGTGCCGGTTCCAGATCCGGGTCGGGTTTTCCGTCTTTCTTGGTAATATCATAAAATGTGAAATTTTTTGTTTTATAAAAAAACGATTCTTCGGCACAGACAAAGTGACAATCGGCAATCGCGGTCATATTGTCATATTCAAACGGTGTCAGGTTCGTATCCAACATTAAAACACGACCACCCAAATACCAAATCGCAAATAATGTTATCGGAAATTCCGGAATGTTATGCGATAAAACACCAATAACATCACCCGGTTTTACGCCCGCTTTGTGTAAAGATGCGGCACGAGCCCGAACCAATTCTATGAATTCGGTGTATGTAACCTTTTCACGGACCAGAAACAAATTATCTGGGAACTGCGAAACAGTGTTTTCTAAAAACTTGTACATATTCATTGTATAAAATCCTTGTTTTTAATAATCTGTTGGGGGTATTATAATACAAAGTTAAACGGATTTCCAATATGAAAATACTAACAATAAATATTAATTCAATACGCGCACACGTGGAAAGTTTTATTGATATTCTGCGGGGTGGTGAATACGATGTGATTATGGTCCAGGAATTAAAAGTCGAAGATGCGGCTTTTCCACACAATTTATTTGATGATTATGGATATAATATAAAGGTTTTTGGTCAAAAAAGTTATAACGGGGTTGCGGTCTTTTCCCGCTTTTCAATCGAAGATGTAACCCGCGGATTGCCCAATTTTGCAGATGCATCGGCGCGTTTTTTGGAATGTGTAATCGATGGACGCGTTCGAATAATAAATGTTTATATGCCAAATGGCGATACGGTTGATTCACCAAAATTTCCGTATAAATTAGATTGGATGAATGCTTTTGGGGAATATATTTCGGGGTATCTGGACAGTGAAGAACCAGTCATCATCGGTGGCGATTTTAATGTTGCGCTGGAAGACAGGGATGTATGGAATCCGAAAAATTATGTTGGCATAGCGATTGCTGCACCGGCGGCACGCGCGATTTTGCAATCGTGGCTGAACGCGGGCTGGACGGATGCGTGGCGTAAACTGCATCCGGATGATACGGGGTACACTTGGTATGGATATCGTGGACGTGATACGGTCGGTAATAACCAGGGATTACGATTGGATTATTTCCTTTGTAATAAAACGGCGAATGCGCTGGTTACAAATTGCGAAATTGACATGTGTCCGCGCTTGGCATCAAAGCCAACCGACCATTGTGGATTGATGCTTAAATTAAAATAGTTTCAATATTATAAATCGTTAATGCGTGCCAGGTCATCGTACGCTTTATACTTTATATCACCGGTTTCGTGATATTCGTATGGTGCGGAACCTGCGCTGTACATATTGAAAAGTTCGGTCGTTTTTTGAATCGCCGCATCAATCATTTGCTGGGTCGTTTCGGAATCATATTCGATGCGCGCAACATCGTTATTACGCAATTGTAAAAATACCATAATTGGCGTCTTGCTGCGCACGGTTGTTGGTATTTTAAATCCATCTGATTGCAACATAAACGCTTCCAATGGCAATTGTGGCATATTGCCGTCCATTAATTGTGATTTTGACGGTGCGGCACCAGTTTTTATATCCATAACAACACCATCATACACACGATCTGCGCGGGCGCGGACTGTGCGATTTGCAATTTTTATGGCGCCCGGTATTTCGGCATAGGCGTTCTGGGTTGTGTTAATTTCGTTTGCAATTAATGGGGCAATTTCCATGAATCTTTTGTGCCAAAAATGGAACAGAACACTGTTGGTGCCCAGTAAATCATGTGCCGCAGCATCCATACGCGCAACAAGCGTATCTGGTGTGTCGCCAGGTTGCGCGTATTCAATTGTGTCGTGAACCATTGTCCCGAATATGCGTGCATCGGGCGGTAACCAATAATCATCAATTGGGTGCAGTCGCAGAATATGCCGCGCATAAAAAGCATATGGATTATGTATTAATAATTCCAGTTCTGTGACATAAACATCGGACCAGTCGGCGGGTGGGGTTGGGGCGGAATAATCCAGTGGTCTTAATTCAATATCATCACGGGCATGAATTGTTGATAAAATATCATTGCCGATGCTTTTATCAAATTTGCCGCCACGTGCAGTAACGCGCGAAATAAAACGCGATTCAGGTGTTTGTGCGCCACCGGACATTTTACTGCGCAGCCAATAAACTTCGCCACAACATGATAAATTCATAAAATCCAACGACATTAATGACACTTTTCGATCGGGTGGTGGCAAACCGATTTGTTCAGATATATTTCTTGGTAACCAAGAATTTTCATATCCGCGTGCTGGGAACATACCGTCATTAAGCCCAGTTAATATAACAACATCGGCGGTTTGCATACGCGATTCGATTGTGCCCAGAACGCATGTATGTACATCGTTTGCTGGGGTTCCGCGTATTATAACGGTTGATAAAACATCGGATATAAACGCACGCGCATCGTTAATTGTTAATATAATTCCATTATTCATTAGTGCGTTTGACATATCGCGTATGGCAATCCATATTGGCAAATTTGCTTCGTCCATTGGATTAAATCGGGGTGTCCACATATCACGATACGAATCAACTAATTTTACAATCATTTTAAATAAATCGTGATTTGCATCGGCATATAAATCTTCAAAAACATGTGATTTTTTTTCAATCCAATCATCAAATAAATTCAATATCGCGCGACCAACCGGGTGCATTGTTGCGGGTTGTCCACCTGAAAAATCAGCCACAATATTATTTGCAACAAAAGCGGACGCTATGCGTTGGTTTCCGGCGGCATCGGGCGTTATTACCAAAACAGATTTGTTGTCGTGAATCGCGCGTGCGGTGATTTCTGCAACTGCCAATGCTTCGACACTTTCGCGGTCGCACTCAATCAAATGACAATGCGAAACAGCGTCCAAATTATCTGGTTTGGTCGGATCATTTCCAAATGCTGCGTTCATAAAATCAATTGTGTCGGATGGACCAACATCTATTAATTGAATATCGGATAAAGCACACCCAATGCGCGATAAAAATCTGTGTTCGGAATAATATGGATTTGTTGGTAGTTCAAAATCAATATCGCGTCCAGCAATTTTTCCAGACAGTATAATTTTACCAAACGGTAATTCCGCAATTGTCGCCATTAAGTCGGCTGTGGCGGGAACACTGGCGGTGGAACCACATACAATTACCGATTTATATTTACAATTTGGATTGGTTAAAAAAGGAATCCATGCACGAATATCGGCATTGCGTTTAGTGGTTGTTGTTATGCGTCCCTGGGTAATCGATGAAATATTATCAGATAATATTTTTAATATTTTTGCTTTGCCCCTGAAATGTTCAGCATATTTTTCATCGATTAATTTTGTCCAATTAATGTTGGCGATATTTTGTCCTTCGTTTTCAAGATAATCGGTCATACGAACTAAATCGTGTGCAATTGGCAATGCAGTTGAAATGTTGCCAATATGTGCATCCATTGATAATAATTTTGCTAATATTACAACGCGTTCGATATTTGAAATAGTGTCGGGTTGCGTGGGTTCGTATTCATCCGTATCATCAACCCCTTCGCCAAGCGCAACCAGGTGTGGCAAAATTATTGCGTGTCCATATTGATGAACCAACATTTGTTCAACACTGCGTACGGCACGGCGACTGGGTAAAAATATAATGGTGTTTTCCAGCGGAACATTTGATGCGCTAATAATTTTCCACAGCGCGTCAAGTATATGCGCCGGATTTGTTGCGGCAAAAATATTTTTATTTGATACCAATGATTTTCCTTAAACTTTCAATGCCAGTTTTCTTTTCAGCAGATGTTTCGATTATATCAGATACCATTGCACCGTGGTCGGTGTGTTCTATTTTTATTTGGTCTTTTTCGCGGACGCGTTTATCAATTTTGGTATAAACAATTTGATATTGGATTGCGTTTTCATCACAGAATTCCATCAATTCCAGGTCTGAATTCCGTGGTCCAATGCGCGAATCAATCAAAACAAATAATCTTTTTAGTTGCCGGCGGGTTATTAAATATTCTTCTAATCTTTCCAGCCAACGAATTGCATCTGACTTTGATACGCGCGCATATCCGTATCCAGGCAAATCGACAACCATAACGCGGTCATCGATATTAAAAAGGTTTAGTGTTTGTGTGCGTCCCGGTGTGTTCGATGTGCGCGCAATGTTTTCACCAACAATCGCGTTTATCAATGACGATTTACCAACATTACTGCGCCCGACAAAGGCGTATTCGGTAAATTGTGTTTTCGGCAAAGATTTTACGGTTTCAAATCCACCAACAAATTTAATCATTGTCGCCCCCGTGATTTATCATGCGCTTGTATGCTTCTTTTTTTGATATGCCGGTGCGTGCTGCCAAACTCGCCGCCGCTGATTTAGTGGAACTGGACGCAATGTCATTTACTATTTCTGTAATTTCAGCATCCGACATTTTATGTTCGGGGGCGGGGGATACAACAATTACGATTTCACCCCGTGGCGGCTCTATGTGCATTAAATCCGCCGGATAGCCAATTATTGCTTCCTCGTGTAATTTTGTAATTTCACGAACAATTGCGATTTGCCGTTCGGGCATTACTCGTGCAAAGTCCGCAATAGTATCCATTATGCGATTTGGGCTTTCGTAATAAATAATTGTGTGGCGTATGCGATTGTCATCGCGAACTTTCTTGGGGTCATAAAAACCGCAAAACGTGAATCTGTCGGTTGGAAAACCGGATAACACCAATGCAGATATAACCGCGGTTGGACCAGGTACAACAAATACCGGAATTTTTTCCGCGCGTGCCGCACGCACCAGGCGAAAACCGGGATCGCTGATTCCCGGCATGCCGGCGTCCGATACCACCGCGATTGATGCGCCCGCCAACAATTTTTCAACCAAACTTGGCACAATGTCGCGTTCGTTATGGTCGTGGTGCGATATGCGCTTTGTCTTGATATCAAAATGCGATGCCAATTTACCGAATACGCGTGTGTCTTCGGCGGCAATTAAATCAACATTACGCAGAACCTCGATGGCGCGTGGCGACATGTCGCCCAGATTTCCAATAGGTGTTCCAACAATATAAAGCCCTGATTGCATTTTTATATCCTTTATAGTAAAATAATACAGAAATAAATGGATTTTTCAATGCATATAAAAAATATTTTCGGATGTCTGGCGCTTTGCGGTTTGTTGGCTGCTTGTGGTGGTGGTACGGGTCGTTGGTCGGTTGAACAAAATGATGCAACAACTGCACCGGCTGCTATGTATGGAACGTATACAGATTCATCGTCCCATCATATGGCGGTTTTACTGCCGACAACTGGTGATGCGGCGGCGACAGGGCGGGCGATTCGTTCGTCTGTCGAAATGTCCGTGTTGGAATCGGGGGCGGAAAATTTAAATGTATCGTTCTTTGATTCTGCGCGCGGGGTGGACGCGGTTAATGAAGCATTGAATTCAGATCCTGATATTATTGTTGGACCATTATTTGCAAATGATGCGCGGATGGTGCGTGAATTAAAATCTTCGGGGTTGCCGGTGCTGTCATTTACTTCGGATGCGACCGCGGTTGGTAATGGCGTTATGACAATGGCTTTGATGCCAACAAACAGTGTCGAGGCTATTATAAAAGAAATGCAATCTGATCGGGTTCGTAAATTTATAGTCCTTGCGCCGGATACAGAATCGGGACATTTGCTTGCGGGGGCGGCGCATGCGGCGGCGGATGTTTATAATATCCCACTGGTTGGCGCGTTTTTCTATACCGAAAAGGATACAGATTCAATCAAGGGTGCAACACAATTGGCGGCAATGAATGTTGCACGCACTGCGGCACACACACGGGCGCGCGAAATCTTGTCCGATGTGTTGACCAACGAAAGTTTAACATCTATTGAACGGTCATCCATAATTCGTCAGTTGGATAAGTTGTCTAAACACGATGTAATTGGCGATTTGCCGTATGACGCGGTATTGTTCCTGGGAACTGGCGAAGATACAAAATCGTTGGCATCGTTCTTGCGCTATTTCGGGGTGGGGGCGCGCGATGTAAAAATGTATGGAACGGCGATGTGGGACGGTGCGGACATTGCATCTGATTTAACACTGTCGGGGGCGAAATATGCTGCGTTACCGGAAATCGGCGAAGCATTTGTTAATAAATATGAACGCGTTGCGGGGGCAAAACCAAATCGTTTGGCATCATTCGGATATGATGCGATAAATATGGCAATCGGTATGATGTATTCTGATAAATCAAACGCGGCATATTTACTGGACCCGTCGGGATACGCCGGAACAGATGGTATTGTTCGTCTGCGTCCAACGGGTGAAAGTGAACGCGCATTACGCATTATGCAATTGTCAGGCGATGGCGAAATCAAAGTTGTCAAAGAAGCAGCCACCGATTTTATGACACCACTTTATAATATTGAACAGCGGCATATTTCCCCGCTGGACGAATTGTCGTTACAGACGCGCGGTGTGAATCCAATGAATTATATCACGATACCAGAACGGCTGCGCGGGAAATACAGATCAAAAACATACGGCGCAAATATGGTGGCGCAATCTAATGCGCAATTGGTTGACGTTGTCACGATTTTGCCCGAAGATGATCGCGACCCAATCGTTGCCGAAGATTATAAACCAGTAAAACTTGCGCCAGTAAAACAAACATATATTGATAGTATAGAAGTGGAAGAATAATTAAAAAACACCGGCAAATGCCGGTGTTTTATTTTCCCAAACACAGTTGTGAGAATGTTGCGTCCATGACGTCCGCGGCGGTAATCGTGCCAAGGATTTTTCCGATCGCGTCCGCGGCGGCGCGCACATGTTCAGAAATTAAATCATAGTTTTCGCCGCGTATCGCGGATGCACTTTTCAATTCATCACGCGCAGATTCCAACAATGATTTTGTGCGCGCGTTTATAACAAGTGCGTTTTCCAAACCATCTGTTAATTTGTGCAGTCGTTTACGAATAACTTTTAACAGGTCGTTTAATCCATCGCTCGTTTTTGCAGAAACATAAATCGCATTTTTTGCGCGTTTTGATTTTAATAAATCTGATTTATTTATAACAATAATTTCATTGTCAGCAATTTTGTGTATGCCGGCTTTTTCGGCATATACACGAATTACCAAGTCTGCATTTCTGATTTCATTTTCCGTTCTTTCAATTCCGATTTTTTCAATTTTGTTTCTTGTGTTTTTTCGCAATCCCGCCGTATCAGACAGGTTTACAAGATAACCATCAATATCAAGTGTTGTGGACACGACATCACGCGTGGTGCCGGGAATGTCGGACACGATTGCACGGTTCGATCCCAGTATTGCATTAAACAATGATGATTTACCAACATTGGGTTCGCCGACCAGTGCAATATTAAAACCGCCGCGAATGGCGCGCGCCGCCGTATAGCGCGAAAGAGACTTATCTATTTCACCATATAATTTTTTAATTTTTGTTTTGATTGTTGTACTAATGTTTTTCGGTAAATCGTCCGCATCATAGTCAAGAATCGCCGCCGCATACGCCGCGATTTCAATCATATCTGTGCGCCACGCGTCATATATTTTACTGTCGCGCCCCATCATAGATGATAATGCCGATTTACGCTGAACATCGGTTTCGGCATCCAGCAATGCCGCCAAACCATCAACATCGGTAAGGTCCATTTTGTTGTTATAAAATGCGCGACGGGAAAACTCGCCCGGTGTCGCCATGCGCATATTGTTTGATGATAAAAAGTCGAATATTTTTTCAATAACCGCCGGTGCGCCATGCGATGCAATTTCGATAACATCTTCGCCGGTGAAAGAGTGGGGCGCGGTAAAGTATGTAATAATACACTGGTCGATCATTTCGCCCGCATTATCGCGCAGGTTCACAAAATACGCATGCCGCGGGGCAACCCCGAAATGCCCAATAATGCGTTCCGCAAAATCAGACAGGTTATTGCCAGACACGCGAATAACCGCAACCCCCGATTTTCCATGACCACTTGATAAAGCAAAGATAGTGTCGTTATTCATACTATTTATTTCCACTTATTTGTTTCAATGCGATTGGGACAAGTTGTGCAACGCCAAGCGCGGGGTTGTCGGCGACCAATTTCTGTGCCATGTCCACGATATCCAGCCGGCGATACCCCAATGATTCCAGTGCCGCCAATAAATCGGGCAGGGCGCCCGCCGCGCCGCCATCGCCCGCCATATCAAACGAGCCACCACCGATTTTAGATTTCAATTCAACAATGATTTTTTCTGCGACCTTTTTCCCAACGCCCGGGGCGGTTGCGATTGTTTTAGCATCCCCCGTTGCAATTGCGGACATCAATGTATCGGTCTTTATTGTGCCCATTATCGCCAGCGCAACCTTTGGCCCGACACCGGAAACGGTGGTTAATTGATTAAACAGATTCTGGGATGCAATGGTAGAGAACCCAAAAAGCCGGATGGAATCTTCGCGTACAATTGTTTCAATCCACAATGTTACGGTGGACTTTGGGGTCAGGTATTCCGGGGTATAAACCTTGTATCCCACCGGACCCGCCATCAAGATTACAAAACCATCGCCGACATAATCAACAATACCTTGCAATTTTCCAATCATTTGTTATCCTTTTGCTGTAATTTTAATCTAAAATAATCAAAAGGTCAAATATGAGTGGGCACAGCAAATGGCATAACATTCAGCACAAAAAGGGGCTGGTTGATGCGGCGCGCAGCGGTTTATTTACCAAATTGGCGCGTGAAATAACAATGTCGGCAAAGTTGGGCGATCCAAATCCGGATAATAATCCGCGTTTGCGCCTGGCTATTTTACAGGCACGCAAAAACTCTATGCCGAACGATAATATTAAACGCGCAATTGATAAAGCGTCCGGCGGTAACACCGAAAACTATGTTGCCGTGCGTTACGAAGGCTATGGTCCGGGCGCCGTTCCTGTGATTGTAGAGGCTTTGACCGACAACCCACGTCGCACAGTACCCGAAGTTCGCAATATCTTTGCCAAGAACGGTGGCAACATGGGCGAAGAGGGTTCCGTTGTATTTATGTTTACCCGTGCGGGCCAGATTATGTATCCGGCAAGTGTTGGCAAAACCGAAGACGAAATGATGGAAATTGTTATGGATGCTGGTGCGGATAATCTGGAAAGTTCGGAAGAGGGTTTCATTATCACAACAAAACCAGATGACTTTATGACGGTGCAAAAGGCATTGGCGGACAAGTTGGGTGAACCAGAAAACGCCGAATTGACATGGATTCCGAATATGCCAATGGATTTGGATGACGAGGCGTATGCCAAGGTTGAAAAGTTGGTGGACGCGTTAAACGACAACGATGATGTCCAGAAAGTTTTCACCGCCGCGAATTAATTTTTGCGCTATATACATAAAAACCGCCATTGGCGGTTTTATTTTATAAACCTTTCCAACGCCGACATGTTAGCGTGGGCGAGGGCGATGGCGATTGCGTCTGCTTCGTCTGCGGTTTTTGGGTTCGCAGCCGGCAGTAATATTTTCACCATTTTATCAATCGCATCCTTGTCCGCATGACCCGCACCGGTTAGTGCCTTTTTAATCTTGTTCGGTTCGTATTCGTAAATTGGAATGTCGCGTGTGGACACCGCCACAATTGCCGCCGCACGTGCATGTCCCAAGATTAATGTTGTGCGCGGATTTTTATTTACAAAAGTAATTTCAATACTGCATACATCAGGCGAAAAAGTATCAATTAATTTTGAAACTTCGCGAAAAATTATTGCCAATCGTTCGGGCAGGGTGCCGCTTGTCTTGGGCAGGATTACACCACTTGCAACATATTTGCGACTTGATCCCGCGGTATCAATCACCGCCCAACCAGTGTGTAAAAGTCCCGGGTCAATGCCCAATATGCGTGTCATTTTCGGAATGTCACCTTGTTTACCGCGTCAAAGCCAAAATATTTATTCACCCGTTTTGTGATTTCGGGCGCCATATATGATAACTGTAATGCAAATGCCGGGTTTGCTGGACGCACCGCAATATTAAACTTTCCGTTTGGTGTTTTTTTGATTGCCGCCAGTGTCGATATCCCCCCAATGTCCGGTCCCATGATTTCCGCCCAACGCGCCGCCAGGTCTGCATCCGATGCGCGAACACCGAATATGCGAAAAAGCCCGCCCATCGCGCCCGCAAGTGTATGTGGGCGCGCGGTGCGAATTTCCATTTTCTTTTTATTACTTGCCTGGTTTGACATATTTGTATTCCATTGGCATTAAAATAAACATTTGCCCCTGGGCATGTTGACCGTGGGCGTATTTATATGCCTCGTCCCCCTTGCCAAAGAAAATGTCTGCGCGAATCCAGCCGCGAATGGCGGAGCCGGTATCCTGGGCAATCATTAATCGTTGGAATTTGCGTCCATCGGACAGGTTCGTACTTATATATACAGGCAACCCAAGTGTATAAATACTGTCATCCATGGCAACCGAACGGATTTTAGAAAGTGGTGTCCCCAGTTTGCCAATTACATCCGGTGGAACAGATTCATAGAAATAAACATAACGTGGATTTTTATAAATCACATCGCGCGCCAGTTTCGGGTTTGCCTTTAGGTGTTTCCAAACAGCATCGGCGGAATAGCCACCATCGGGACGGATACCACGGCGGCGCAATTCTTCGCCAATGGATTTGAACGGCATATCGTTCACGGCGGCAAAGTTCAATTTTACCATTGTGCCATCGTCAAGTTGCAACATACCGGAACCTTGGATTTGTATATTTTGGACATCGACAATGTTTGCCCAATACAGGACGCGACCGATTTTTTGTTCAACGATTTTCTTTTTTTCAACGCCCTTGTATGTGCGGCCATCGGTCGGAACACCCATTAATGGTTCGTTATATTCCGCGGTGCGGACGCGCGACCCGCGAATAATTGGGGAATAGTATCCGGTATATGTGCCCGTATCGGTGCCATCATCATTATATATTTTATATGGTTGGAAATTTGATTCGAACCATGCACGCACCGTCTGTGTGTCGGCGGATGCAGACGGCAAAGTGCGGCATTTTTCTTCGAACAGTGCGCGGTCGGGAATTACGCGCCCCTTGTACTGAATCTTTGCCTTGCATGAATTACGGAACGCCTGAAGGGCATAACGCACATCGTCATCGCGCCACCCCGGCAGTTCGGAATAAGACACTTTTTTAAGGTTACCGCTTGGCGCCACCGAATCGTCACCCGTATGTGTCGGTGTCGACAGGTCGCACGATGTTAACACGAACCCGCAAAGCGCGATACACAACAGTCGATTAAGTATTTTTCCCATTTTTTTCGTCCCCCCCCACTTGTAAAATCAAAAAATAGATGCTATATATACTTTACCACAAATTGACGCGTAAAAAAAGGAGCAATCGCGATGGCAAAATTTAATATTATTTCTCAGTTCTTAAAGGACTTTTCGTTTGAAAACCCAAATGTGCCGGAATTATTCTTTAAACAGGAAAATACCCAGGCGAAATTGGAAATCAATATTGATATTCAAATCAAGGGGTCGGAAAACAACCTGTTTATGGTTGATTTGATTACCAAGGTTCATTCAAAGTTGGAAGCCGCAGACAAAACAGTGTTTATGATTGAATCGACATATTCGGGTCTGGTTCAAATGGAAGAAGAAAAAGACGAAGAAGCCAAAAAGCGCACTTTGTTGATTGATGTGCCGACTTTGTTGTTCCCGGCGGTGCGTGCCCTGATTACGCGCGTAACATCCGAATCGGGATTGGCGCCGTTTGCGATGCAGCCGGTTGACTTTGCGCAACTGTATGCGCAACGCAATGTGAAAAAAGAAGAAGCAAAATAATTTCTTGTAATTGTTATTATGGCCGCCCGATTGGGCGGTTTTTTATACTATACACTAACACTAACCACTTTTTTATGGTATAATACTCGGAACAGGAGAGAGTACGCATAATATGGCGGGGGACAAGTATATTTCTTTTAATCATCGCGTCAGTGGTTTTTCGTTCGCAAATCTGGGGTTGTTTACCGGGTTTGCCGATGGTATTTATAATGCCGTTTATTCATTGGTGATTTTGGAAATATTCCGTTCCAGTGCAATTGTCGGTTTGTATGTCGCGCTTTATGCGGCGTTCTGTATGTTTGTGGGGCTTTTCGCAAACGAGATATTTCGCCGATTTTCCAAAGTGCGCGTGTTTTATACCGTGCTTTTAATGTTGGCGGCAGGTTATGCGATGATGAGTTTTTCGATTCTGCCGCGGACATTTATTACACTTGATTTCACAACCGGTATCGCAATTACACTAAGCCAGATGTTGGTTCCGCTGTTTATGTCTGATTTTGCCGGTAAAATTGGTATGGCGCGGCTTAATGCGCGGTATCATTTGTGGTTAAATATTGGGGCGCTGTTCGCACCGATGATTGCCGTTATCATAGCGACTGCACACGGTAACAGGTCTGCATTTATGGCATCTTCAATCATATATATATTGGCATGGTTATTTTTTAAATGGTTCCATATTGTTCAGCCAGATAAAAAAATTAAACCCGTTAATCCGCGCCGTACTTTTCGGGCGTTATGGAAAAATACACGGGCTTTCTTTGGTACATCGGGTATGTTGCGTGCATACCTTATTAACTTTGGATACTATTCATTGCGCGCAGTGCGATTGCTGTATGTGCCGATTGTGGTCATTGAAAATGGTTTTACCAAAGATACACTTGGTTGGGTTTTGACATTGGGTATAATCCCGTACATTGTATTGGCCGAGGTTATGGGGCGCGCAGTGCGAAAATATGGTAAAAACATCTGGTTAATACTGGGGTTTGCATCGTTTGCGATTTTTGCGGCGGCGGCGACATTGGTGGCGGGATATCCGTTATTGGCGATATTTGTATTATGGCAAATTTCGGGTGCGTTTATGGAACCTGTGCATGATTTAATGTTCTTTGATAATGTGAAACCAGAGCAACAGGCGCGGTTTTACGGCGTTTTTCGGACAAGTGTTTATTTGCCGAACTTTATAACTCCGGTGTTGGCGGCGGCATGTATTACATATTTTGGTGCGACATCGGCGGTGTGGTTCATACCGGCGGTTGTTGGGGCTTTGACGGTTGGAATTATTATTACGCCACATAAATAAATCTGTTGCGTGGGGCGTTTTTTCCTTGTATGATTTGACTGTTAAGTAAAGGGGAATTTTATGGCAAAAAAAGAAGTTTCAAAGGAAAATACTGCACCGGCACGCAACCCCGCGTTGGAATCTGCGCTGGCGCAAATTCAAAAGCAGTTCGGTAAAGAAGCCATTATGAAAATGGGCGATGGTTCACAACAGAATATAGAGGCGATTTCATCTGGTTCGTTGGGGTTGGATATTGCGTTGGGAATTGGTGGTTATCCACGCGGTCGTATTGTCGAAATATATGGACCGGAAAGTTCTGGTAAAACAACACTGGCGTTGCATGCCGTGGCCGAGGCACAAAAGAAGGGTGGCACATGTGCATATATTGATGCGGAAAATGCGCTGGACCCATCATATGCAAAAAAGTTGGGTGTTAATGTTTCTGAATTAATCATTTCGCAACCTGATTCGGGTGAACAGGCGTTGGAAATCGCAGATACACTTATCAAGTCCGGGGCGGTTGATGTTGTGGTTATCGATTCGGTTGCCGCATTGGTGCCCAAGGCTGAATTAGAAGGCAATATTGGCGATTCGTTTGTTGGAACAACCGCACGTTTGATGTCGCAAAGCCTTAAAAAGTTGGCGGGGTCTGTTTCGCGCAGTAATACACTGTTGATTTTCATTAACCAGATTCGTATGAAAATTGGCGTTATGTTTGGTAACCCGGAAACAACATCGGGTGGTAATGCGTTAAAGTTCTATGCATCGGTGCGTTTGGATATTCGCCGGACGGGTGCGGTAAAGGATAAAGAAAATGTTGTCGGAAACGAAACCCGCGTTAAAATTGTGAAAAACAAAGTTGCACCACCGTTCCGCACCGTTGATTTCAAAATTATGTATGGCGAAGGCATTTCTCGTATCAGTGAAATCTTGGATATGGGGGTGAAATATGACATTATCGAAAAGGCGGGGTCGTTCTATTCTTATAATAACGAAAGAATAGGTCAGGGCGAAGCCAACGCGCGTCAGTGGTTAAAAGACCATCCGGATGTGCAACAAGAATTGTTGGATAAGATTATGGCGCGTTCATCTGGTATCGCCGAAGAAATGACAACCGGGCCATCAGAAGATGAAAGCGAGGTTGCAGAATCATAAACCAAAAACACAAAAAGCGGAGGGGAAAATGAACATCGCGCGTGCATGGGTATTAACTAAAATCGTGATTCGTGGTCATATATTGAATTGGCCATGGCGTTCGCGTGCGGCACGGCGTCGTGTTCGGACGGACTATACGGCAAAAGTTGCAACAAAGTATTTTAAGCGCTATTTGCCCGCCGCCGCCGCAGTCAAAGAAGAACCTGTTATCAAAGATGATAAAAACGATAAAATTTGGACAATCTGGCTTCAGGGCGAAAGCCATGCGCCAAAGTTGGTAAAAGCCTGTTTCAAAAGTGTGCGTAAACATTGTAAACAGGAACTGGTTATTTTGGATGCGGATTCCATTTTTGACTATATCGATTTGCCCGCTGAAATAGTGAACAAATATCGCGATGGTAAAATTGGTAATGCACACTTTGCAGATATATGTCGTGTGGAATTACTTTATCGCTATGGCGGTTATTGGCTGGATGCCACCGGGTTCGTTACATCGCCAATTCCAAAATGGATTTCTGATTGCGATTTCTTTGTGTATCTGGCGGGGCATAATTATAATATCGGGGGCAGCCCGTATTCGTTCATGCAAAATTGCTTTATCCGCGCGCGCCGTGGGGCATACTTGCTGGCGGCGTGGCGGGCGATGATTTTGGATTACTGGATGCACGAAAATCATACACTGGATTATTTTATGCACCAGTTATTGTTCAGAACATTGATCGAAAACGACCCGCGCGCAAAAAAATATTTCAAAAAAATGCCGCATGTTGACCAAGATCCGACTCATGCGCTTTGGTGGGCATACAAAGACCAACCTTTTGATAAAAAAATATTTGATAAATTAACATCAGAATCGTTCTTTCAAAAAACAACATATCGCGGAACGGAAAACCCGGTACCCGATTCGTTCGCGGATGTCATGATAAATAAAATGTATAAATAAAACCACGGGGGGCGAATATGCCAGCAATATCTATCATAATACCGGTGTATAATGTCGAAAAATACCTGCGGCGGTGTTTGGATTCGGTGTTGAACCAGACTTTTTCAGACTGGGAAGCGATTTGTGTCAACGACGGCAGTCCCGATAACAGCGGTAAAATACTGGCTGAATATGCCGGGCGTGATAAGCGGTTTAAAATCGTAAACAAAACAAACGGTGGTTTGTCTGATGCACGAAACGCGGGGTTCCCGCATGCGCGGGGTGAATATATTATGTACCTGGACAGTGATGATTTTATCCATCCGCAAACAATGGAATTAGCATATTATATGGCGCAACGCGATAATTCAGACGTTGTGT
Organism: uncultured Alphaproteobacteria bacterium; assembly: GCA_947168075.1. Classification (GTDB taxonomy): domain Bacteria; phylum Pseudomonadota; class Alphaproteobacteria; order Rs-D84; family Rs-D84; genus Enterousia. The sequence goes on along the minus strand of CAMVKK010000001.1, from coordinate 16,647 downwards.
CATTTACATACGATCGACATTATCGTCCGCGTTTAATTGTGCGGCATTTTCTGCATATGAATACAGATAATGTTGTTCCGCGTCGGTTGCATAAAAAATATAAACCAAATAAGGTTAAAACACTGGTTACGGATGATGTTTATCGCTATGCGACCGAACGGACACACAATATGTTTCATCCAAAGCGCAAATGGTTGATTAAGCATTGCCAGGTTTGGAAAAACATGTACCGTCGTGAATTGATTGCCGACATACCGTTTATAAAGGGCATTTTGTTCGAAGATTTTCCGTGGTGGTCAATGGTTATGCTGAAAAATCCGCGTGTTACAATTATGCCGTTGCCATTATATTTCTATATTCCTAATTTTAATGGTATTGTGTTGGCGGCAAAACAGTTGCGTATTATGCAAAGTTTATGCATTGGTATTGAAACTGCATACGCGGCATATCGTGAAAATGCAACCCCGTATCAGTTGAAAATGTGGGCGGATAATTTTATGTGGTATTTTGTAAACTGGGCTTTTCGTAAAGTGCGATATATGGAAACAACCGCCGATATAGAAGCCGCGCGTGCGTTGATGCGTGGGTTAGTTTTGTCTGGCGCGTTGGAATGTCCAACTTGCGATTGGTGCGAAATGAAATATAATCTGGTACGGTTTGCGCGTGGGGATATTTAGTCATGAATAATAAAAAACGCAAAATTCATGTTGCGTTTTGTTTGCGTGATTTAAAGGTCGGCGGTGTCGAAAGCGTTCTGACGCGTACACTGGATAAATTGTCGCATTATCGTGATCTGGATATAACAGTTATTACATATACACCGATTCGTGATGTTTGGCGCGATTGGTTTGCTTCGCATAAAAATATTTCTGTGCGGACACTTTATCCATCACGATTTTTGGGAACCGATTTGCCTCATTTCTTTGTATGGCGCTTATTAAAGCACATAGCGCGTGATGTATATCGATGGACACGGCGAAAATTTTTTAATAATCGCGCGTTTCGTGATATAGATGTTATTGTCGATTACTATGATTTTGATTGCGTGCGCGAGGTTGAAAAATTACCAATTTCTAAAATCGCATGGTGGCATTCTTCATCGGCAAAATTTCACAATGGCGGCTATGTGCATCATATTGCCAATTATAATCGTTTTGTTGTATTAACGGATGCTTTTGCGGATGAACTGCGACAACAATATCCGGCATACGCCGAAAAAATTATGCGAATTTATAATCCAATTGATGTTGATGTTGTGCGGCAAATGGCGGGTGTGGCACCAACACGTGATGGGGACTATTTTGTGTCTGTTTCGCGACTGGTTAATGGCAAAGATATCGAAACATTAATTCGGGCATTTGATAAATTTTGGCGGAAAAATAATAAACCAAATGTGGATTTATTAATTGTTGGTGATGGATATGCACGGGCACGATTCGAATCGGTTGCGCATGGTGTGGGTGCGAAAAATCATATCGTTTTTACAGGAACAGTAAATAATCCGTTTGGTTTAATGCAGGATGCGCGTGCGAATATATTGTCCAGTGTCGGCGAAGGTTTTGCAATTGTATTAATAGAATCCGCCGCGGTTGGAACATTAAACATTGCGTCCGATTGTGCGTATGGGCCGCGTGAAGTTTTAATGGACGGTCGCGCCGGGTTGCTATTTAATGTTGGTGATACCGATGTGTTGGCAAATTATATGGATGCGGTTTGGAATAACACTGTTAATGTTAAAAAGATGGTAAACGTCGCAACAAAAAATATGAAACGTTTTGATGCAAATGAAATATCAGAACAAATTCATAATCTGATTTTGGATACACATTAAATACCAGATTTTTTAAATCGGGCCGGTATTTTTACAACGCGTTTTAATCCCAACATACCTGGTTTATCAAACGCATATATTGGACGAAAAATTTGTTGCATAATTCGCGCTATGTGCATGAATTGCTGGCTTTGCGGCTTTTTGTTTGTTACGGCGTTAATTGTTCCGTTGCCACGCCGGCGCAGGTGATTCACCCAATCGGGACCGCGTTTTTCGGCTTTGCGAATCAACATATCCATATCAACCGCGCCAAAATGAAGTAAGTATAAATTTGGATCAATGTGGAAATTGTGATTCTTTATACTGTGAAAACCGCTGCCCCAACGCACGGGACGATTTATGACGACTGGTTTTGTGTATCGGGTGGATATCAATGCATATTCGCGTTGTTCCAACAGGGGCATTTCCATATCTAACTGCTGTTCATGTTTCATATTTTGACCCACATCCAGTCCCAATCCAGATACCGTTGTTTTTATTTTTAATGATGATAAATATTCCGCCAGTGTTTTTTTAGTATCTGGGTCAACAATTAAAAATTCATCTGTATCACAGCCAATAACAATATCATATGTTTTTAATAATTCGTGCGCCAGTTCTGATAATTTACCAATGCGATATTTATCCCCCGTGGCACGTGACATTTGTGTATGTGGTAACTTCGCTATGTGCACGTTTCCGGCATTAAGCGGTGTTTTTTGGTCTGTGCCATCCAATAAAATATAAAGGTTTTCGGTTCCAAATTGCTTTCCATAATACGCAATCCAACGGGACAGAAAAAATTCGTCGTCCCGCGACATTGTAATTGCTGCAATCTTTTTTAATTTTTTCATATTTCGCCACTTTTTAATTTTTTAAACGCGTATTTTATATTGCGTATACAAATTCTTATGGGATTGCCGGTCATCAGCCAACACATATATTTTTCGCCATATACACGATTTGAAGTTGTCATAATTGCATTACGAATATTTGTCGCAATATGATTCATTATGTATCGTATCTGTGCCCCAGCCGCCCCGTTGTGTCGGGTAAAACAGGCGCGTTTTATAAATGGACAACCGTGTTGAAACAGGCGTTTTGGATTGTTATATGTATGTCGTCCGCGAACATTATAAGCCCCGGCCCATGTGCATCCATTGCTTTGAATCAAATTGGTTAGACCGTGTTCATATTTTACAGTTATAATATATTTATGTTCTTCGTGTTGAACAGACATGATAAATGTATCAAACCATTGGGATAAAAATACTTTTTTACCCAACCGCACAAACCACGATTCCATATACGCATGTGTTTTGTGGTGCGCAACAACCAACCCGGTGGCATCTGTTTTTGTTGATTCCATATTCTTTAAAGTCTGTTTTATATCAAACAAAGGTCCGAATACAGAATCATTGACCAGGTATATATCATCGTAATTTGTCAGTATCTTTTTATCGCGCGCCCAAGTGTATGCGCGTTTATATGAACCAAAATCATATTCGCCATGGCGTACCGCAATGGCATGTAATACAAATGGTTTAATTTTATCTAGTTCAGACTTTTTACAATCAGAATCCATACAAAGAACAATATCACCATGCCGCGACAGCGCACGCACATAGTGAAGTAATGCGTCATCAATAACACCATTTGCATCGTATCCAGCAAAAATAAATAATCGTTTTGTCATGGATTTTATTCCTTTGGCATAATATAATTATTACACGTTCAGATAATTTTGCAACAAGGTAAAAAATAATGTCGCCCAAAATAACTATAATTATCCCTGTGTATAAAGCGGAAAAATACCTGCCGCGGTGTTTGGATTCTGTGTTAAATCAGACTTTTGCCGATTGGTCGGCGATATTGGTTGATGATGGTTCGCCGGACAAATCGGGTAAGATTGCCGATAAATATGCGGAGCGCGATAGTCGTTTTGTCGTCGTGCACAAGAAAAATGCCGGCGTTTCTGCGGCGCGTAATACCGCTTTGGATATGGCGGACGGGGAATATATTATGTTTTTGGATGCGGACGATTGTATTCATCCGCAAACGATGGAAATTCTTTACAATATCGCAAAAAGGGAAAAGGTTGATGTTGTGGCATTTGAATATGATCGCGATGCACATAATGCGCCGGATGCGGTTAATTTCCCGCCAAATAAAATGCCCGAATCTTTTAACAATAAATATGATGTAAACAAGATAAAATACAGATATGTAAAGAATCTTATTACTAAATCAACGAATCGAGATTATGGACCCAATTCGTGGTATGTACAGACAGGAATGACCACAATGCGTATGTATCGCCGTAAAAAACTGGGCAATTTGCGGTTTAATACAAATATGCGTATGTTAGAAGATACGGTGTTTTGGTCGTATGTGTTGTTGCGGCGTCCAAATGGGGTGGTTACGCGGTTGCCGCTATATTATTATACTGTTAATCAAAATTCTGCGTTACATGGCGGGGCTGGACAGACGGCAATTGATACATTGGTTGGTTTTAGTACGGTTGCCAAAGAATATCGCAAAAATGCGAATCGGCGCGATGCGCGAATTTGGTATAAACGATTTTTATGGTCGATACTAAGTCGTGTATACCGCGGTGCGGTGCGGACATCGGATATCGCAACACGGAATGAAATTGCCAAAGCATTCAAAAAAATGGAATTGGACGGTATACTGGATTTGGCACCTGGGATGCACGCACGGCGGTATCGGCGGCGCATATTACGCTTTATTCGTTCGAATTCATAGCGTGCAATTTTTCAATATATTTATCCATAATGTCGTCATAGACTTCGTTGCGGTCATACAGTTTGAACTTTTCTGCATTGCGGTATTCACTGCTTTCACCGGTGGCGGTTCCGCGTTTGAATTTAGCCATGTATTCTTCGTATGATTTTGTATAATAGTGATTAAGCCGCAAATTATTATATGCCGGCGGGTTGGTCGATTGGTGTGTGCGCCCAAGTTTTTTGCCGTTGTTATCAATTGTCCATCCCGCAACCAGATTTTGGTGCAGACATGTGTATTCCACCAAAAGTCGTGGATTCACAATAGATTTTATTCCAAAAGTATTTTTCGCATGACGTTTATAATTTTCCATCAATAATCCGTCTGGCTTGGTTTTATGTCCAGATGAACCGTATATTACCCATGTCACAATTAATTGTGCGAAATTTTGTGGCATAGTATGTAAAAATTCAGGAACTGTTTCGTGGTGAACAGGAACCAAAAATTCGTCCAAATCGATTAATGCCAACCAACGTGTGTCGTCCGAATGATTGTTTATAATTTCCAGATATGCCGGTAATTGCATGCGTTGTCCGGGGAACCAATGATATTCCACAATGCCGCGTTCAATATAAGGCTTTAATATATCGCGCGTATTGTCGGTTGAACCATTGTCATAAAGATAGAATTTTGTAATGCCAACCAAAATATGAAAATCCAGCCATTCTTTTAAGTATGGTCCTTCGTCCTTCATGATTGCGCCGATGGCGACCTCGTTTTCGAAGTGCTTTTTCCGATCGTTACGCAAAACGCGCCACCGTTTAAGCAGACCAAATTGTAACATTCCACGAAAAGCCCGTCTGTATTTCTTGGACGGAATCCAAAAGGTTAAAATTTGTGATAATATTTTTCTTTGCTTTGAAATGTGTGGTAATGCCATACGCGCCCCTTTTGTTCAAAGATAGTCATTTTAAAGGCTGTTTGCAACAGAATAAACATTTTTTCCAATATTTCATACTTGCGAATGCGGCGGGGCGGGGTGTATAGTTGTGTTTAATGAAAACGGTTTATTCTGATTTTTTCTATAAATTTTGGTTTTGGCGTAATACATTTAGCCTTGGGGTTCGACAAAACAAAATAGTCCATGTGAAAAATGGTATTATCGCGATTCAAAACGGCAGTTATGGAGTTTTTGATGAACAATTTCATTTCGTGCGGGAAAGTTTTAAAACGCGTGGTCGCGCCCGTCAACGCGTACCCAGAATAAAAAAATCTGATATTGATTTTATAGACAAAGATGTTGTTTATATGGGTGGCGTAATGCCGCATTTTGGTCATTTTTTACTGGAACATTTTTGTCGGGCGTATGCAATGCTGGGTGCCGGCATGCGCGATAAATATGTTGTGTTGGCAAATTACAAAGATGCAACTGTTCCGCAATTTATGTATGATATGATGGAACTGGTTGGGGTGCCGCGGGAACGCATAATAATAATTGATAAAACAGTACAGTTTCGAAATGTATATGTTCCGACCCAATCGTTCGATATGTTCAGATATACATCACCGGAATACGGAAAAATTTTTGATTATATTGTAAACAATATTGATAATGGGGCGGGGCGGTATAGTAAAAAAATTTATATTTCGCGTGCTAAAATGGGAACGCGCAGAACACTGGGCGAAGAAAAAATTCAGAGTATTTTTGAACGAAACGGGTTTAAAATAATTTATCCAGAAACAATGTCGTTACAGGCCCAGGCAGCGGTTGTCGGGCATTGTAATATATTGGCGGGCTGCGCGGGAACGGGGCTGCATCTGGCATTATTTATGCCGCGTGGTGGAACCGTGATTCAGATAAAGCGCAATCGTAAAAATAAAGATTCCGCCGGTACACAAACTTTGATAAATCGCACCCGTGGGTTGCGTGGTGTTTTTGTGTCGGCGTCCGTTGAAAAAAATAAATCGCCGCATTATTCCGATATGCCACAAGTGATAGGTATGACAAAATATATGCGCGCATTTATGGACGATTTTGGAATAAAATATAACAATGACGATGTTAATATGAATCAGTCTGATTTAGATGAATATAATCGGTTGTATGAAATCTATAATAATACGCATACGGCGGAAACGTGCACATACAGGATTTTAAATGTATTTATAAAATTGTCCGCTTGTGTAATTCCGGGACGTGATAACCGTAAAAAATATCGTGCATTTTTAAGGTCGAAAATAAGATAAAAATACCGCCCGTTTGGGCGGTGTTTTTATTCATCCGATTCGGCAAAGCGATATGCTTTTTTACGTTTGCCACTGTCCAATTCTTTTTTGCGCAGACGAATCGTTGTTGGGGTAACTTCAACCAATTCATCGTCCTGGATATACGACAATGCTTCTTCCAGACTCATTTTGCGCGGCGGTGCCAAAAACAATTTTTCATCGGCGGTTACCGAACGAACATTGGTTAATTGTTTACCTTTGACTGGATTAACCTCGATATCATTTTCTTTGGAATGTTCACCGATAATCATACCAGAATAAACTTCTGTTTGTGGCCCGATAAACAGTGTTCCGCGTGGTTCCAAATTATGCAGTGCATATGTCGCGACGGAACCGGCTTCCATAGATACAAGCACACCCGGACGATACTGTGAAATTGGACCACGGTATTCATCGTATTTATCAAATACGCGGTTCATAATGCCTGTGCCACGCGTGTCGGTACGGAATTCAGACAGATAACCAATCAATCCGCGTGACGGGGCTGAAAATACAATACGCGTTTTGCCCGCACCAGATGCTTTCATTTCTGTAATTGTTGCTTTGCGCTTGGTCATCTTTTCGATAACAACGCCAGAAAATTCATCATCGACATCAATAACGACTTCTTCGATTGGTTCCAGTTTTTCGCCGTTCGGGCCGGTTTTCATAACAACGCGTGGACGCGACACAGACAATTCAAAACCTTCGCGGCGCATAGTTTCAATCAAAATGCCCAACTGTAATTCGCCACGGCCGGAAACTTCGAAACTTTCGTTGTTTGCACTTTGTGTAACCTTTAATGCAATATTAGTTTCGGCTTCGCGGAAAAGTCTTTCGCCAATCATACGCGATGTTAACTTTTTCCCTGACCGCCCCGCCAACGGCGATGTATTAACAAAAAATGTCATGGTCAGGGTCGGTGGATCAATCGGCATTGCCGGTATTGGTTCGGTCACAGACGGGTCACAAAGTGTATCCGCCACGGTTGCCTTGCTGAACCCGGCCACAACGATAATGTCGCCTGCGGATGCGCTGTCGCGGGAAACTTTTTCAACGCCGCGATGTTCAATGATTTTTGTAATCTTGGCGTTTTCTATAAATTCGCCGTTCATATTAATTGCCTTGACCGATTGACCAACACGGACGGTGCCTGATTCAACCTTGCCCGTCAAAATGCGACCAACATACGGGTCGGCTTCCAATGTGGTTGCCAACATAGAAAACGGTGCATCAATCTGGCAACGCGAACCATTACAATCAGGTGCCGGTACATGGTCAACAATCAATTGAAACAGCGGGGTCAGGTCTTTGTGTTCATCGCTTAGATTACGAACAGCCCAACCATCACGACCAACGGAATACAGATACGGAAAATCCAGTTGCGAATCGGTTGCGCCCAATTTATCAAATAAATCAAATGTTTCGGTTAAAACTTCGTCTGGGCGGGCATCGGCACGGTCAACCTTGTTAATGCAAACGATTGGACGCAGCCCCAGTTTTAATGCCTTGCCCAACACGAACTTAGTCTGGGGCAGGGGACCTTCGGCTGCATCAACCAGCAAGACGACCCCGTCAACCATGGATAAAATACGTTCAACTTCGCCCCCGAAATCCGCGTGTCCCGGGGTGTCCACGATGTTAATTTTGTATTCGCCCCACTGGATAGATGTCGGTTTCGCTGAAATGGTAATCCCGCGTTCACGTTCAATATCGCCACTGTCCATGACGCGGTCTTCGACCTTTTCGTTGGCACGAAAAGTTCCCGCCTGTTTCAACATGTTATCGACCAGTGTCGTTTTTCCGTGGTCAACGTGTGCAATAATTGCAATATTGCGAATTTTCATCTGTTTTGCCCCATTTTTTGCATAAATCGGACATAGATTATACCATTTTTCGCAATTTTCAACAAGATAAGAACAATTTTTATAAAAAACATTGACATTTTGTATAATTTGTCTATCTTTGTGTGAGAGTAATCAATAAAAAAGGATTCATTATGAGAAAAGTGATAGATTTTGATGCAACCGTACAAAAATTTTTTGACGATGCTATTTCTTGGCTGGAATGTCGCCCGATTCGGATGTGTAATGGTAAATACAACGAAGGTATTGCGTGCGACTATTTGAAAGTTGTTCAAAAAGATCCACGCAAAAATACGATGAACAATGCGGTTTATGTAAATTGCGATAAATTGACCGGGTTCATTGAACGGCATATCGACAGAAACGGTAATTTGGTAATTAACAACGATTTGTATTTGGCGGTAATTCGTGTGTTGGATGCAATCGGGCAATGTTACACCGATGATTATCAATATGCGCAACAGGAATTATTGAAAAATATTAAACAATTTCAAATAGCGTTAAATCGTAATAAAATTATAAAATCTGCTTTTTATAAAATGCAACCGTTAACATATTTTGCGCAAAAGCAAAGATAATAAAAAACCGGCATTTGCCGGTTTTTTATTTTAGTGTTTACCACCAATTTTTGTCCGACCGCCCATCAACGGTTGTAATTTTTTCGGAATATTGACCGAACCATCTGCGTTTTGGTGATTTTCAATAACCGGTACCAATGCACGCGGCAGGGCGATACCTGTATTATTCAATGTCGCACAGAATTGTAACGAACCGTCCGATGCACGATAACGCGTGTTGGTGCGGCGCGCTTGGAACTGACCAATAGACGAACAAGACCCCAATTCACGATATGCGTTTTCAGACGGGAACCACGCTTCGACATCGTTCATTTTAACCTTGTTGAATCCCATGTCGCCGGTGCAGTTCGCAATTACACGATATGGCAATTCTAAATCTTCCATTACTTCGCACAGGTTGTTCAAAATATGTTCGTGCATTTCGTCCGATTGTTCCGGGGTACAGTATATATACTGTTCCACCTTGTTAAACTGATGAAACCGAACCAGACCGCGCGTGTCACGACCGGCGGCACCCGCTTCTTTACGGAAACAAGGTGAAAATCCCGCATATTTAATTGGTAAATCTTTTTCGTTTAATACTTCGTCAGCATGCAGCGAATTCAGAATAATTTCCGCCGTCCCAGCCAGGCATTTGTCTGTATCAGTTAACATAAATACATCGTTATTCATAACCGCCAGGTCGGATCCCATAAAATGTCCCGCGTTGAAAATAGTTTGTGGCTTTGTTATAGACGGACATTCAATATATCTGAAACCTTTGGCGATTAATTTTTGAATAACATATGTTTCAATTGCCAATTGTAATTCAGCCGCTTCGCCCATTAAACAATATGTACGGGTGCCACAAATTTCACCAATCTTTTCCGGTGCCCACCAGTTGTTCATATCCAGCAAATCCCACTGAGCACGTGGGGTAAAGTCGAACTTTGGTGGTTCACCAACACGGCGAACCTCTACATTATCAGTGTCATCACGACCAATCGGTGCGGATGCATCTGGAATTTGTGGAACACAGTGCAGTAATTCATTTAATTCCGCTTCTTTATCCGCCAATTCCGCCATATCAGCTGCAATTTCTTCACCAATTTGTTTTGATTTCGCAATCAGTGGCGCTTTGTCCGCGGCGGTTGGAATTTCGCGCGTGATTTTATTTTTTTCCGCAGTCATTGTTTGCGTAATTGTTTTAAGTTCGCGCACGCGTTTGTCCAACGCCAAAATTTCATCAACATGGTCGGCAAACCCTTTGACCGCACATGCGTTTTTTACTGTTTCTGGATTTTCACGAATATATTTAATGTCAATCATTTGTTGTGTCCCTGGTTATATTGATATATGCGCGGATTATAGGATTATTTAGTGGTAAAATCAACATATTCATAGATATATTTTTCGGTTTGCGTTGTGCGCGCGATATGCTATGATGCGGGCAATAAGACAAAGGAAAGGGTAATGGAAATCACAATTTATGATGTAATTATTTTGGGGTCGGGGCCGGCTGGGCTTACCGCAGCACTGTACGCGGGGCGCGCAAACAAGAAAACAATTATCTTGGGCGGACCGACATTGGGCGGGCAAATGTCCACAATTGCAAAGTTGGAAAATTATCCGGGCTGGTCGGGTGACGGATTGTCGCTGGCGGAATTTATGAAGAGCCAGGCGGAATCGTTCGGCGCAAAAATAGTATTTGCATCGGCGACATCGGTTGATGGTGATGCCGAAAGTGGATTTAATGTTGCATGCGACGACGGCAAAAATTATGTTGGAAAAACGGTTATATTTGCAACTGGTGCAAGTCCCCGCAAACTGGAAATAGAAGGTGCGCGTGAATTAATGGGACACGGTGTTTCATACTGTGCCACATGTGATGGGTTTTTCTATTATGGCAAAGATGTAATGGTAATGGGCGGCGGAAATGCGGCGTTAAATGATGCGCTGTATTTGGCGGATGTTGCGAAATCTGTAAAGATAGTTTATCGCAAGGGTTCGTTTTTCCGTGCCGAAGAAGTTCTGCGCAATCGTGTCGCAGAACGCAAGAATATCGAATGTCTGTTTAATACCGATTTGAAAAAAATTGCGGCGGTGCCTGGAACGGAAAAGTTGGTTGTAACAACATTGGATGATAAAGAAATTGAAACAGATGGATTGTTTGTCGCAATTGGTCACGAAGCGAATACCGATTATCTGGACGAGGGGGTTCCACGTGATGAAATGGGGCGGCTTATACCAAATAAATTACCGACTGGAACATTTGTTGCGGGCGATGTGCACAGCAATATAAAAATGCAAATTGCAACCGCGGTTGGCACAGGTTGCGCCGCCGCCATGGACGCAATTGCGTATCTGAATTCACGGGAATAAAAAACGCGCCATTGGCGCGTTTATTTCTTTCCAAAATATTTTTTAAGTGTGTCGTATGCGGCGGAAATCCGCGCGAATTCGGTTGCAGCGGCGGTCTTGTTTGTCGCCGTGTCGGGGTGATGCTTTTTAGCCAGCGCGCGATAGCGCACACCAACTTCGCGCCAGGATGCCGAGATTGGTAAATCGAATACTTTCAATGCACTCATCACAGGACCGGGCAGGGCGGTCTTTTTCGGTATTTTATCAAACGCGCTGCGACCATTTATAAAGTCATTTAAGAATTTTATGTAATTTGCTTCGTCTGCGTTGGCTTTATCTTTGTCTTTTAATGGCGAACCAAATGTTTGGCGTTCCCAATCTTCTTCTATTTCGTCCGCCGACATACCCGCATAATAATTCCAATTTTTATTATATTCCGCCGCGTGTTCCGGACAAAAATACCAATATTCACGCAAATCGCGTGTTTTCGGACAACGGCAACTTCCTGCCTTTGTGCATCCGGCGTGTTCGCATTTTTTTATCATTTTTTACCCCCGGATTTTTTTTGCCAATGGATGATATTGTTCAACCGTATCAATTAATTTTTCCGGCATAACATGTGTATAGATTTGCGTTGTCGAAATATCTTCGTGCCCCAGCATTGTCTGAATCGCGCGCAGATGTGCACCCCCCGCAAGTAAGTGCGATGCAAACGAATGGCGCAAAACATGCGGGCTGACCCTGTGCGGGTCGATACCAGATAGCACCGCGCATTTTTTAAGAATCTTGAAAAATCCATCACGCGTAATATGACCCGATGCCCCACTTGACGGAAATACATATTTTGACGGATTGTCCCCACGAGCATCTAACCATTTGTTCAGTGCGTGAACCGCGCCCGGGTGCATCGGGACGATTCGTTCTTTGGCACCTTTGCCATGAATAAGCAATTTGTCGCCCAGGTTCGCCGTTATTGGTAATTCGCAAAGTTCAGATACACGTAATCCAGATGCATATACCAGTTCCAGCATTGCACGCAACCGCACCGCATTTTTTATGTCGCCCGCCGATGATATTAATAATTCAATTTCATCAACCGATAAAAATTTTGGTAATGTGCGTGCGCGTTTTGGTAATTCCAGATTCGCTGTTGGATTTTTAGTAATTATTTTTTCCAACATTAAAAATTTATAGAACCCGCGCAGAGCACTGGCTTTGCGTGCAATGGACGATGCCTTGTCTGGAAGAGATGCCAAGTATTCTTGGACTGCGTTTTCATCGGCACCCATTAAACCGCCGGGAATTGTTTCGTCCGCATGTTGCAAATCAGACGAATATGCGACAAGTGTTTTTTCTGACCGACCTTTTTCAGCAGCCAAGGCTTCTAAAAATATATCAATATAATTCATTATGACAGTACAACCTCGGTCAGATTTTCGGGGGCTGGAAACGATATAAACATCAATATCAATATCACAATAATAATCGTGATAATCAGTATTTTACGAAAATTAAAACTTTTCTTTTTGCGTAGCGGCATGGTAACCCCCATATATTAAATTGTATCAAAACTGGCGATAAATGCACCGGCACCAGCAATAATGATAAGCGGTGGTGCAATAATCGCCAATATTGGTGGTAAAACGCCCGTTGCCCCCAGGGCATTAAACATATTTATCGTAAAATATGATGCAAAGCATGTAACGATACCGATACTGAATTTAAAACCAAAACTGAAATTACGGCGCTGACGCGTTTGAGAAAACGCGATGCCCAGTGTTGCCATTGCAATCATAGAAAGCGGCAAAAACAGTAACGTCCAAAACTGGACCCAATGTCCGCGAACCGGAATACCGACACTTTCCATTTTTTGAATAAACGCCGGCAATTCCCAAAATGAAATTTGGTCGGGTTGCAGATATCTGTCTAAAACAGTACGCGGGGTCAGGTGCGAATCGGCATGCCACGATTTACGAACATCATTTCCAACACCGTTCCATATAAGCGCCGATTCGGAATCCATACCATCATTTGATAATGTTACGGATTTTGCCGTAACCCGTTCGGTTAATTTAAATTCTGGATTTTGGACAAATACAGTTGCGTTATTGAATATCAAATTTTCCCCATCACGACCAATTGATTCCGCGCGCAGTGTAATATATCCGTTTTCGCCACTTTCGCGCAGCCATATTGCACCATCAACCAGTTTAAGGTGGTCGGAAGTTATTTCGCGCGTACTTAAATGTACCGAATAAGGATTAATAACAGCGGTCGCAAATATGCCAATTAATGCCGCGCCAAATAAAAACGGTCGCGCCATTTGATATGGCGACAATCCCGCACCGGAAATAATAACATTCTCGCTGGATTTAGTAAGATTATACGATGCGAACAATGTTCCCATAAATATTGCCATTGGTAAAAATAACGGCACATATTCCATCAATCGTGTCCATGCATCCATTATCGCGGCAAATGCAGTTGGGTTTGATGGCAAACGTTCAACAAACGTTACTGCAAAAATAATTCCGCATACAATAAGCATGATCAAGCCAACGCCGTAAAAAAATCGGCGTAATAAAAAACGGTTCAAAATCCTGTATCTGGACATCGCTTATATTATATATGTATTAATACTGGATTATAACTTGTTCATTTGGTAATTGCAAAATTAAAATGTTGGTCTATAATTGGGGCACAAAAAATAGGAAAGAATCATGGAAAAATATCCAATATCACGTGCTGGATTTGATGCGTTGGTCAAAGAATTAAAGGATTTGAAAGAGGTTCAACGTCCCGAAATCCTTAAAACAGTGCAATGGGCACGAAGCCTGGGCGATTTATCTGAAAATGCGGATTACAGCGCAGCCAAGGAAAAACAGCGCCAGATTGATAAGCGGATTCAGTTTTTAGAGGGGATTGTTGCCAATGCATCTGTTGTTGATGTGGACAGTTTGTCTGGCAACCGTGTTGTGTTTGGTGCGCGTGTCGTTGCCGAAGACGAAGACGGTAACAAAATGCAATGCCGAATTCTGTCGGATATAGAGGCGGATGGTAAAATGGTTATATCATGCACTTCGCCGGTTGGACGCGCAATGATTGGACGGTGTGTCGGGGACACTTGCACAGTTAAATTGCCCAGTGGTGAAAAAGAATTTGAAATTCTGGAAGTGAAATTCAAGGATTAAAATAAATATGCCTGTTCGCGTGTTGCCCGATTTTTTGGTGAACCAGATCGCCGCCGGCGAGGTTGTTGAACGCCCAGCGTCCGTTGTCAAAGAATTGGTGGAAAATGCGCTGGATGCGGGCGCAGACCAGATTGTTATTGATGTTACGGACGGTGGGCGCACATTAATTTCCGTAATTGATAATGGTTCGGGTATGTCGCGCGATGATTTGTCGCGTGCGATAATGCGACATGCGACATCTAAATTACCCGATGATGATTTACAGAATATTACATATATGGGTTTTCGTGGCGAAGCGTTACCATCAATCGCATCTGTATCTGATATGACGATTGATACATGTAATGGGGTGGACGACAATGGTTGGTGTTTGAATTGTGAAACAGGTGATATTCGTCCGTCCGATTGGCAATCGGGGACACGGGTACGTGTTCAAAATTTATTCAGAAATACACCCGCGCGGTTAAAATTTTTGCGCGGGGACAGGGCGGAAATGATGTCTGTTTTGGAAACGGTCAAACGCCTTGCTATGGCGCGCGGTGATGTTGGATTCACACTTAATAATAAATGGCGGTTTCCAAAGAATCAGGAAACACTGGAACGTATTATTGCCGTTATGGGTGATGATGTTGACGGGCAAATGTTGCCGATTGATGCATCATCGGCTTCGTCAAATATGCAATTGCGCGGATTTGTATCAAAGCCAACATTACGGCGCGCATCATCGGTTGATCAATATTTATTTGTTAATGGTCGTCCGGTCAAAGATAAGGTGTTAGTGGGGGCGTTACGCGCGGCATATATGGATGTTATGCATGCACGCGAATTTCCGCTGTGCGCACTATATCTGGACATTGCACCAAGTGCGGTTGATGTAAATGTATCACCCGCAAAGACAGAAGTGCACTTTTTGGAACCAAATCATGTGCGGGCATTTATTATAAAATCGTTGCGTGATGCGTTGGCAAAAACGATGAACGAAAATGTCAATCAAAATGTCGCAACCCCAGTAAACAATGCACATAGCGCGGAACCAATGCACTTTAATATTCCACCAATTCGGTCATATCATGTGGCGGATAAAAACATCGATAATTTTTTTAGTCGTATGCAACCAAAGGACGAAAAACCGTTCGAGATGGATTTGAAAAAATCAGACGATTCCGAAAACGATTTACCACTGGGGCGCGTTATTGGTCAAATTGGTAATAAGTATATTTTGGCACAAAGTGGTGAAAATCTGGTTATTATTGATCAACATGCTGCACATGAACGAATTACATACGAACGATTGCGTCATCATGCGATTAAGCATCAGCCATTATTAACACCGATTGTTGTTCGTTTGCGCACCGAAGATGTTATGGCGATAATGTCCATAGCAGATGAATTGCGTGATTCTGGATTACAACTGGATGAATTTGGTACAGATGCAATCGCTATTTTTGAAAAGCCCGCCGATTGGGATATGGATTGGGCATCCGTTTTGCACGATATAGCGGACGAGGTTCGCGCAAATGGTCATTCATCGGAATTGAATGAAAAATTGCATTTAAAGTTAGCTAATTATGCGTGTCATCACAGCGTGCGTGCCGGACAAAAACTGGATTATGCACAAATGGACGCATTGTTGCGCGATATAGAAAATACTAACCGTGGTGGCGAATGTAATCACGGTCGTCCGGTGTATAAGTTTATACCGATAAACGAAATAGATGGGTGGTTTGAACGGTCTTAGATAGAGAGATGTGATGGCGCTTTTTATGCTTTACACCCGGGGGATTTTTTACTATTCTGAACACCATAAATAATAAAGACTAAGGAGAAAAGTAATGGAACAGGCAACAGTGGAT